>CAUVGI010000001.1:0-80643 GCA_963551375.1 uncultured Streptococcus sp.
CATATTCTAAGGATTGCATCGCATCATAAATATCTTTTTCCGTCTTCTTCATCGCGTATGCTTCTTGACGGTCTTCTCCTTCAATCCAGACTTTTGCATCTGCTAAATGCTTTTCGTAGTTCTTTGCTGCATATGGTGCCAGTAACTCATCCACACGGTTAGCAGAACAGCCACCATATTGACTACTCGCCACATTCGCAATAATTTGCGCCATTTGTGCAGTAGCTGTTTGGATGGATTTAGGAGATTCTACTTCTGCATTTCCGATTTTAAAGCCAAGTCCTAGCATGTGCTCGAAGTCAATCAAGCAACAATTCGTGAGCGGCATATACGGATGATAGTCCAAGTCGTGATAATGGATGTCGCCTTTTAAATGCGCATTGGCCACGTGTGGCGGAAGCATCTTCAAGCCGATAATCTTCCCAACCGTCCCAGCCGTTAAGTCGCGCTGTGTATTAAAAACTTTACTATCTTTATTCGCGTTCTCGTTGACGACGCTAGCTTCTTTATTCGTTAATCGTGAGAGCGCCCATTGGAAATCTAACTGATTCTTACGACGTAAATCACGGTCTACACGGTAGGCAATATACTCTTGTGCAAGGGCAGACTCTCCATCTTCAATCAGTAAATGTTCAATGATATTTTGAATTTCATAAATCTCAATCGTATCGTTAAAGCGTCTTGAAATCTCCGCGAGGACATCCTCAACGATGCGACCAAGCACTACCATCCGTTCGTCGCTTAATTCACCATTCAATCCGATTTCCGCTTTTTCAATCGCACGTTGAATTTTTTCCTTTTGAAATTCGACTTGTCGGCCATCTCTCTTCGTGACCGATAATGCTGTTAATGTCTCTACACTCATCACGATCCCTCCTTAAACTCTAGTCCTTATTTTAGCACTCAAAAAATAAAAATCAACCCCTAAAACACAATATATTGTGTTTTAGAATCGTTATAATTTACAACATATAGTGTCTTAATCCACAAAAAAACTCCCTGACAAATCTGTCAGAGAGTCTGAATTTCTTATTTTTGTGCGTTTTTAACAGCTTCGACCATCTTATCCCAAACGTTTTCCATATCTTGAACCAATTTCAATTGCGTACGTGCACGGTCCAAGTTTTGTCCTGGACGAGTCGTTGCGTAATAAACATCCCCATTGATATAGTCCGTCAAGAAACGAATACCTTGTTCGAGCGTAATGACGCGAGCACCCCAAGGTAAGTATTCAAGTTCGGCTTCCGTCAAGATGCCGTTTGTTCCTTCGATAAAGCCTTTCACGTAAATTTCGTATAAGTCGAAATCAAAGTTCACTTTTGATAAATCAGGTTCGTCCTCGGCGCAGTCGTTTGCACCAAAACGAATGGAATCGCCAAAATCAAATAACACTAATCCTGGCATCACTGTATCGAGGTCCACGATGCAAAGCGGTTCTTTCGTTTCACTGTCGAACATGATGTTGTTTAATTTTGTATCATTGTGCGTTACACGAAGCGGCAATACGCCTTCATCGAGTAAATCATAAAGTAAGAAGCAGTCCGCTTTACGATTTTGGATAAATGCAATCTCTTCTTGCACCTCTTTCACACGGCCAACGCGATCTTCTCTAATCGCTTCTTCCAACTGTCTGTAACGATTACGTGTATCGTGAAATTGTGGAATCACTTCGACCAATTGGCTCGCATCGAAGTCGTTTAAGTCATAGGCAAAACGACCAAAGGCTTTTGCTGTGATGTAAAATTGCTCTGGATTTTCTACTTTATCTAATGAATAGCTATTTTTAACGGAATCATAAATACGCCAGTAAGTTCCGTTATCCAAGTTGGCTGTTAAATGGCCATCTTTTGTACGGATGACACGAAGCGTTTCACGAGCAGCATCGCGCCCTTCTGCTTCGTATTTCTCGCGAAGATAAGTCGTTACCTTCTCGATATTTTCCATTAATCCATGTACATTTGGAAAAATTTTATGATTAATCGCTTGTAGTACATATTGTTTATCTTCATTTTCATGTGTATGTGTAATTTGATAGGTTTTATTAATTAATCCATTTCCTAAAGGTTGAATATCTACCAATTCTCCTGGCAATTCATAATATTCATATGCCACACGTGCATTATTTAATGGATTTCCTTCTGTTGTCATAACCTTTTCCCCTTTTACCTTCTAACAAGTCGTATGTATCTATTGTACCGCTTTCACGACTAAAAAGGAAGATATACGGCGAAAAAAAAGCAGAAGAACTATTAGTTCTTCTGCAGTTTCTGTTATTTCATTTCTTTTGAGCTTTCCATGATCGCATCGATTAAGCCGTATTCTAAGGCTTCTTGTGCTGTCATGTAGTTATCACGGTCTGTATCTTTTTCGATACGTGATAATTTTTGACCTGTTTGTTTTGCCAAGATTTTATTTAAACGTTCACGTGTTTTTAAGATTTGACGTGCTGCAATTTCGATTTCTGTCGCTTGCCCTTGTGCTCCGCCTAAAGGTTGGTGGATTAAGATTTCAGCGTTTGGTAATGCAAAACGTTTCCCTTTCGCACCAGCTGTTAATAGGAATGAACCCATTGACGCTGCTAGACCCATCGCGATTGTTTGAACGTCTGCTTTAATGAAGTTCATTGTATCGTAGATGGCTAGACCAGCCGTTACGCTTCCTCCTGGAGAGTTAATATACATGTAAATATCTTTCTCAGGATCTTGTGCATCTAAGAATAGTAATTGCGCGATAATCGCATTGGCCATATCGTCGTGAACAGGTCCACTCACCATAATAATACGGTCTTTTAATAAACGTGAGTAAATATCATAAGCACGTTCTCCGCGAGAAGATTGCTCGATAACTGTTGGAATTAAATTCATAAGTCTTCCTCCAAATTTTATTTTGTTTTAGTCTACTTCAATAGTCAACAAAGGTCAATCTATCTGCTTACTAGTTAATAAAGTTGAAAATCTTATCCCATACTTCTTTTGAGAAAATATCAAATGGGTTGTGACCTTCACCAAGAACGGCATAACCAACCATTAAGCCAAGTGCAAATAAAATGACTGCGATAATCACGAAGATTAAGACACGGAGTAGCGCCGTCAATAATAAGTGACCACTATTTTTCAATTCTTGCTTCATGCTTCTTCTTTCCTTTCATCATCAATCATATTCGCAGTTGGGTTCATTACGACTTTCTTAGAACTGAAGAGTCTTCTTAGCCCTGAGAAAATACCACGATCTGCTTTAATGCGGTTTAATAGGATTCCTGTTCCAATCGCCACACTTTGAAGAGGATTCTCTGCCACCATCACAGGAACTTGTAGCTTCTCAGAAAGCATACGGTCGATTCCTTGGATGAGTGCTCCGCCCCCTGTTACCATCACGCCGCGTTCGATAATATCTCCTGCGAGCTCTGGTGGAGTCGCTTCGAGTACGAGTCTAGCTTCTTCACCAATCGTATCGAGCATTTCTTTTAAGCAATGATAAATTTCATTTGTATAAATCGTTACCGTCTTCGGCAACCCAGTCGTCATATCGCGACCTTTAACAATCATATCCGACTCGTTTTCCACTTCAATCGCGCTACCTAGATTCATCTTGATGGCTTCAGCGGTACGGTCCCCGATAATGAGTTGATATTTGTCTTTAATATATTCCGAAATCGCAAAATCCATATTGTCGCCGGCTAATTTAATCGAACGGCTTGTGACTGTTGACCCCATTGAAAGAACGGCAATATCACTTGTTCCGCCACCGATATCGATGACCATGTTTCCAATTGGAGAGAAGATATCCAGTCCAACACCGACCGCTGCTACTTTTGGTTCTTCCTCTAAGTAAATATTCCGTCCGCCGCATTTGATTGCTGCTTGGATAATGGCCTTTTGTTCCACCGTCGTAATATTTGTTGGTGTACAAATTAAAATATCTGGTTTAGAAAACCAACTATTTAAGTTTAATTTTTGCATGAATAACTCAAGCAATTGCTCAGTAACTGCGATATCCGCAATTACCCCACCCTTTAATGGATGGTGCACATTGATTTCTTTTGGCGTACGGCCCACCATTTGGTACGCGCGTTCACCGACTGCGATCACGTCACCATTACGCTCATCTAGCGCAACGAGTGACGGTTCATTTAAAATAATTCCACGATCTTTTAAGAACACTAAAATATTCGCTGTTCCTAAGTCGATTCCAATATCTCGAACCATGAAAGTCTCCTCTCTTATAAACGTTCCTTCGTTTTGAATCCATTTTTAAATACGAAAAGAATATACGAGCCAATTAAGAAGGCTACGGCTAATCCTAAGCAATATTGCAAGACGCCGACAAATCCATATTTATCTACATTCAAGAAGAAATATGGGAATGGGCCATCTTTGTTATTTCCAATCGGAATACGTGTGATGAGTGCAATCGCCACAGATACAATCGCATAGACCAGCGGCAATAGCGTCCACGTAAATGGATCATACCACTTGTAGCAATGTCCTTTATCAAAGACGATGCAATCGAGCAAGGTTCCAAACGGCACAATATAGTGCGATAGGAAATTCTCAATCGTCCAGAACTCTTCGGCTGTCTTTTGTGGTGCTAACATAAAGTGATATACCAGCCCCGTTAGAAGAATCGCAACTGTTACGCCACCCTTCAATCGAAGGTCCATCTTACTCCAATGGCCGTCTTTGCGGTATTTCAATAGCAAGTACAACATAAACAATCCAACGAGTAGATTCGATTGATTCGTGTAGTAACGAAGTCCATGCCAGCCGTGAAGCGTCATCTGCATTAGAAAACCGACAATCGCACAGGTCGCAATGATCCCTTTCGAGATTAGACTTGCTTTTAAAAATGTTGCTTTCTTCATTCAATTCCTCTTTCTCTTGACACTAATTCTCCTTATTATACCATATCTATCGCCTTTGTCAGTACTATTAACGTGCAATCAAAAAGGCTTGGCCACAAACAGCCAAACCTTTCTCCTATTATGCTCTACGATGGTTCATTAAGTCGTGTGGACTTACGACCGGAGTTGAGTTCACCCATCTAGCAAAATTGCGAAGCGGGAGATATAAAATATAGTAAATCACGATGTTTAACATTAAGGTTGCCCCAAGTCTCACTACTAAGAACTCGTTCCAATCCATGCTTGCGACTCCTCGTAAGGCATACACGAAGTAAACCGAGACTTCGGTGAAGCTTAAGAAGAACACTAATGCTAGCCCTAATGTAAATGGATTTTGAAGGATGTTTGGGCGAACCAAATTAATGATTCGTACAATCACTGCAAACAGCGCCATGTAGACACCAAGGACGCCTGAGTAGTAACTGTCCACTAAGAATCCTGCAACGACTGTAAACCAGAACATCGACTTTTGGTCAATCATGAAGTTTAACATCACGACAGCGATAATAATCATTCGAGGTGTTAAGCTATAGCCTGAGAAGAGGAATAATTTTGAAAAATGATTCGTTAACACTCCATCGGCTAAGAAAGCAAGAATATAAACAAATAACACCCAGTAAACTCTTTTTGAGATGCGCATTATTGCCCCTCGCTTTCGCTTGTACGAATAACAACCGTCACATAACGAACGTCATTTGTATCCGCTGCTGGACGAATTTTCACTTCTTTATACAAGCCAAAACGGTCCATCGCCACTTCTTCAACCGTACCGATATATAGTGAGTTTGGAGAAATGCCACCGAGACCACTTGTCACGACTTTATCCCCGACTTTGATATCTTGCGTTGCTTGAATTTGGCTCATCACTAACATATTGCTTTTATCATCATAGCCAGTAATGGTTCCGTAGATTGGTTCTTTTTCGTTTTGAATCATCGCTGCCACACGCACTAATGTATTATCGGCATTCGATAATAGCGCTACACGTGCACTCGTTGGATTCACGTCCATGACTTTCCCTACAAGCCCGTTATCACTCATAACAGACATTTGTGGTTGGATGCCATCATTTGACCCTTTGTTAATCGTAATGACATCACGCCATGTATCAGGATTACGCGCAATCACCGTCGCATTCACTAACGTATAATCGTTTAGCGTATCTTGCAACTTGAGCGTTTCCTTCATTTTTTGGTTATCACGTTTTAACTCACTCAATTGAACTTCTAATTCATGAATGGTATCGATTTTTTGTTTTAAGGATTGATTTTCTTGATACGTATTTGATAAGTCATTCACGCTATCGATAAAATCATTAATACTATTTGCTGGATAAGAGACTAATCTTCCTAGAATATTGGTTACATCATTAACACCTTGAGTCACGATATTGCTGCCGTAAGTAATGGAATACATAATCAAGGCTAATGCCGTGATAATTCCGATTACCCAACCAATTAGTTTCTTATTTGAAAAAATTGGATTCACATCATCACTCCTCTTTTTTTATTTTTCAACGGACTCTATTTTTTCATTAATGATGGATTTGCTAAAATCGCACCTGTTCCTAGTGCCACACAATCAAGTGGATCGTTGGCCACAAAGGCTGGTACTTGCGTTTCCTTCGAAATCATCTCAGCAAGGTGACGAAGCATTGCGCCTCCACCTGTTAACACGATTCCATGATCAATAACGTCCGCAGAAATTTCTGGCGGTGTTTGTTCCAATACATCTTTTACTGCGTCTAAAATTTGATGAATGATTTCACTCATCGCAACTGCAATTTCTTTTGCAGGCACTTCAACAACACGTGGTAATCCCGTAACCATGTCACGACCACGTACTTGCATGCTTCCTTGTGCTTTTTCAATAGAAGCTGAACCAAGCGTAATTTTTAATTCTTCAGCCGTACGTTCCCCGATTAATAAATTGTATGTCTTACGAACGTGCTGCACGATAGACTCGTTTAACTCGTCGCCTCCGACACGAATCGAACGGCTATTCACGATTCCTCCAAGCGAAATCGTCGCAACGTCTGTCGTACCGCCACCGATATCGACAATCATGCTTCCAGTTGGGTCTGTAACAGGAAGTCCTGCCCCAACCGCAGCCGCGAATGGTTCTTCAACCACGTACGCTTCTTTAGCTCCTGCATATTTTGTCGCGTCTAAAACGGCTCTCTTTTCAACGTCTGTAATGCCACTTGGCACACAAATAATGACCACTGGTTTAAAGAATGAGCGGCCCACAATCGACTGAATGAAGTATTTCAACATTGCTGTCGTTGTATTGTAATCAGCGATTACGCCGTCTTTCATTGGGCGTAATGCTACGATATTTTCTGGTGTTCTACCAATCATTTCAAATGCAGATTTTCCTACTGCGATAATTTCTTCTGTAACGATATTTTTTGCAACAACGGAAGGTTCACGTGTGACGATTCCCTCATCTTCTAGATAAACAATCGTGTTAGCTGTGCCTAAGTCAATTCCGATATTTTGTGCTTTAAAATTTAATGCAACCACACTGTTTCCTCCTTAGATAATTCTTCTACAGACTTGGCTGTAAGAATTCTATTCTAGTATAGCAGAATTTAGCTTTTTATTCTTGTATTTTATAGATTTTTAGGAAACTTTTTTATTTCGTAATATTAAAACGTTTTCTGTAACACTTTAGTGATTTTTCAGTAGAGAAAACCTTTCGGTTAAAAAGCTGAAAAGCAACAAGAATGTGCTTCGTAAATTATGATTTTGGAAAACTACGAGCACTTTCGGATGTCTTCATAGGAATAACAATAGCTATACCAGAACGAGCCCAGGTCTCGTTTCCTATCGAGCTTCAAACTGACTCTAGGAAATGAATTTCCAGAGTCAGTAATTCACATCGATTATGACCGCTATTATTATTCCTATAGAATCCGAAGGCTCTTCGTTTTCCGAAGTACTTTCTAATGTTGGCTTTTTAACCTGAAAGGTTTTCTTGAAAAATCACCGTGTTCCGTTTCATAAAAAAATGCAAGAATAAAAAGAAATTCTTGGGAGGGGGAGGACAAATATACCATATATGGACATGGCCAAATTTGTTCATTTTAGGCTTATCCTTTTCTATTTTTGCGCACAAAAAAACCACCGAAAAACCGGTGGTATCAAAGTTTAAGTTAAATTATAGTTTAACTACGTTAGCTGCTTGTGGTCCACGAGCGCCTTCTTCAACATCGAATTGAACTGCTTGTCCTTCTTCTAATGTTTTGAATCCTTCTGATTGGATTGCTGAGAAGTGTACGAATACATCGTTTCCACCTTCACGTTCGATAAACCCAAAACCTTTTTCTGAGTTAAACCATTTTACTGTACCTTGTTCCATGAACATTTCCTCCTTGTGCCATAGCACTTGTTATTCATATTCTTGCTAATGGTTCGAAAGGAGTAATACCTTACACAATTTCTATACCTAACAAAAACACATCATAAGTATAACATCTCACAGACAAATTTACAAGAGTATTTCCGATTTCACTGAGAATTAAGTGGAACAATTGCCGTTTTGTGCGTTTTTTCCGAATCGTTTCGTTAATTTTCAATAATATTTTTCGTGAAAATTGAAAACAATCTGCTTTCATCTTTTTTCAAAATTCAACTTTTCACATTCTTTTGAATCATTTTTAAAAAGCCCCGAATTCTTTTAAAGAAATGTACTCCTCTCCTCCGACTACAAAATGATCTAGAAGCTCGATGCCCATGAGTTCACCGCACTCCATCAAGCGACGTGTAAAATCGATATCCGCTTGGGAGGGTTCAGGGTTTCCGCTCGGGTGATTATGGCCAATGATGACGCGCGCCGCCGAAAACCGTACTGCCTCCCGGAAGATTTCTCTGGGATGCGCCACTGCACTGTTCAACCCACCGATGAAGATCATTTTCTTCTTGATAATCTCATTTTTCGTGTTCAAATACAAGGCGACAAGATGTTCCTGATAGGCATCCTTCAACTCCTGCACAATCCACTGACCGGCCATCTTGGAGGACGTAATCTTTCCGAGTTTCATTTGCGCGGCATTACTTAAGCGCACCCCCAGTTCCATGGCTGCCTTGAGTTCTATCGCCTTTGTTCTGCCGATGCCATTAATCTGCATGAGTTCATCCAGACTCGCCATCTTCAACGAATGCAAGTCCTCGAAGGTATTTAAGACAACAACCGCCAGCTGCAGGACGTTTAAATCCTTGGACCCTGTTCGCAGTAATATCGCGAGTAATTCATGCGTTTCAAGCACTTTAGCGCCATACCGTTCGAGACGTTCTCGTGGCATGGCGCTTAAAGGCACTTCTAATAATTTTGATTCAATCATTGTGACACTTCCTCTTTGTTTTCTCTACAAAGAGTTACGATGTCTATTCTTCTTTGGGCTTACGGTTCTTCCACCAATGTCGAACTTCGGCAATAAAATACAATGACCCCGTCACCCATAATTCGCTCTTGTCGTCTGTTGAGCTGGCAAAACGGTCAATGACGTCTTCAAAGCTTTCTTCATAGGAAATCTTGCGAGAATCCAAGTACGCTTCGACATCACTTCTAGCAATCGACTGTCCCTTTGAAGGATGGAAACTCGTTAAGATGATGTTCACGTCAGGAAGAGCTTCCTGCAATTTTGCAAGCATCTGTTGACTATCTTTTCGAGTGAGCGCGCTAAATAACAGCATCTGTTTCTTGCCAACACGAGCCGTCATGTTTTGAACGAGTCGCTCGATGGCCGGCAAATTATGAGCACCGTCGATGATCACAAGCGGGGTTTCTTGCAACACTTCCATGCGTCCTGGCCAGGAAACAACTCGTAGGGCCGCCTCGATGAATTCGGGTTGCACACTTCTACCCGTAGCTTCCATCCAAGAGCGAAATGCTCGAATCGCTACGGTCGCATTCTCTTTTTGGAAGGCTCCTTTAAGGGCTAATTGTTCTAGCGAAATCGTTAACTCGGTATCTTGGTACGAATCTTCTACTAGTGAGAAATCCTCCCCAAACGCCTGCACCGTTGCACCTTGTTTACTAGCGGTACTATGTATCACATCCATACATTCACGCGTAACTGGCCCGACAACCACTTGCTGCCCAGCCTTAATAATCCCTGCTTTTTGCGCCGTAATTTCTTCCAACGTGCTTCCGAGTAAGTCTTGATGGTCTAAGCCAATCGTCGTAATTACACTGACGAGTGGATGGCCGACATTCGTATTATCCAACAGACCACCAATCCCCACTTCAATAATCGCAAGGTCGACGGCTTCCCGCTGAAAGACGACAAACATCATCGCTGTTAAAATCTCGAAATAGTTAAAGGCTCCCCACTCTTCGAATAAGCACCTCTCCACCTCTCTTACCACCGATGCGGCTTGCCAGAACGGCTCCTCCCCTAGGGGCACTCCGTCTAGCTGGATTCGTTCTCTAATACTGTCCATATGTGGTGAAGTGAATGTCCCTACTCGCAATCCATGCGCCTTCGCAAAGGCCGTGATCATCGCAGCAGTGGACCCTTTCCCATTCGTCCCAGCAATATGAATACTCTTCAATTCACGTTCTGGATTTCCAAGTGCTTCTAGGATAGCCTCCATGCGGTACAATCCATGTTTACGCGGAATACTCTCGCTCTTTTTTAACCACTCTTGAATCATTCACTCACCTCCTGTTTTCCTCATTTATCATAACAGAAAATTGCCCACCGGAACATACAAAAGAGAGCGCATGACACTTCATACGCTCTCCCCGCCGTTAAAACGGATTAGATTTTCTTCAATGTTGCGATACGTTCTAACACTGCTTCACGTTGTGCTTGATAGTCCGCACCTTTTGCACGTTCAGCTTCAACAACCGCTGCAGGAGCTTTCGCCACAAATTTCTCGTTCGATAATTTCTTCTCGACACGATCCACTTCTTGTTGCAATTTCTCTGCTTCTTTTTCAAGACGAGCGATTTCGTCTTTGATGTTGATTAACCCTGCTAATGGTAAGTAAATTTCAGCACCTGTGATAACAGAAGTTACCGCATCAGATGGTGCTTCAACGTCTTCACCATACACGAATTCTTCTGGATTTGAGAAGCGTGCAATATAAGATTCGTTTTCTTTCAAGATCGCGTAGTGCGCTGCGTCGCTCACTTTCGCAATGATGTTAATTGGTTTTGATAATGGTGTGTTCATTTCGTTACGAACCGTACGTACTGAACGGATGAAGTCCATTAAGAATTCCATTTCTTCGGCTGCTTTTTCGTCCATTTGTTCTGGGTGAACGGTTGGATAAGTTGCTACCACTAATGATTCCCCAACGTGAGGAACTGATTGCCAGATTTCTTCTGTCACGAAAGGCATGATTGGGTGTAATAGACGTAATGTGTTGTCTAATACATATACAAGAATGCTACGTGTTGTTAATTTCGCAGCTTCGTCGTCCCCTGCTAATGTTTCTTTCGACATTTCGATATACCAGTCACAGAAATCATCCCAGATGAAGCGATATAGGAGACGTCCTGCTTCACCGAATTCGAATTTCTCGAAGAGTTCTGTCACTTTGCCAATCGTTTGATTCAAGCGTGTTAAAATCCATTTATCCGCAAGAGTCTTCTCACCAGTGATATCCACTTGGTCCGCTGTTAAGTCGCCCACGTTCATTAATGCGTAACGGCTTGCGTTCCAAATCTTGTTGATGAAGTTCCATGCAGCATCCATCTTGTCTGTTGAGTAACGAACGTCTTGCCCTGGAGCAGAACCGTTTGCTAAGAACCAACGAAGCGCATCGGCACCATATTGCTCGATGACTTCCATTGGGTCAACCCCGTTTCCAAGAGACTTACTCATCTTACGTCCTTGGCTATCACGAATTAATCCGTGGATAAGAACGTTCTTGAATGGACGTTTACCTGTAAATTCTAACCCTTGGAACATCATACGGCTTACCCAGAAAGTAAGGATGTCGTACCCTGTTACAAGTGTGTTTGTTGGATAGTAACGTTTGTAATCAGCTGAATCTTCATCTGGCCAACCCATTGTTGAAAATGGCCATAATGCAGATGAGAACCAAGTATCTAATACGTCTGGATCTTGTGTCCAGTTTTCGCTGTCGCTTGGAGCTTCCATACCTACATAGACTTCGCCTGTTTCTTTATGATACCAAGCTGGAATTTGATGTCCCCACCATAATTGACGTGAAATTACCCAGTCGTGAATGTTTTCCATCCAACGTAAGTACGCATCATTGAAACGTGGTGGATAGAAGTTTACTGTGTTGTCCCCTTCTGCACGTTGCGCATTGATGGCTTGCTCTGCCAAAGGTCCCATTTTCACGAACCATTGTTTTGAAAGACGTGGTTCAACAACGACATCTGTACGTTCTGAGTGACCAACGCTGTGTAAATGTTTTTCGATTTTCACAAGAAGGCCAGCTTCTTCTAAATCTTTCACGATAGCTTTACGCGCCGCAAAACGGTCCATGCCTTCGTATTTACCGGCTAACTCGTTCATCGTCGCATCATCGTTCATCGCGTTAATACGTGGTAAGTTATGACGGTTCCCTACTTCAAAGTCGTTCGGGTCATGCGCTGGAGTGATTTTTACAACCCCTGTTCCGAAATCTTGCTCCACGTATTCGTCAGCGATGATTGGAATTTCACGGTTCACTAACGGCAAGATAACTGTTTTCCCGATAAGCGCTTGATAACGTTCGTCGTCTGGGTGAACCGCAACTGCTGTATCTCCAAGAAGTGTTTCTGGACGAGTCGTTGCGATTTCTAGGAATCCACTTCCGTCTGCTAGAGGGTAGTTCATATGATAGAACGCGCCTTCTACGTCTTTATGAATTACTTCGATATCAGATAATGAAGTCTTCGCTTTAGGGTCCCAGTTGATGATGTACTCACCACGATAGATTAAGCCTTTTTCGTATAATGTAACGAAGACTTTCTTCACGGCGTCAGATAACCCTTTATCTAATGTGAAACGTTCTCTGCGGTAGTCTACAGAAATCCCCATTTTTGCCCATTGTTCACGGATATGGCTGGCATATTCTTCCTTCCATTCCCATGTTTGTTCAAGGAACTTCTCACGGCCAAGGTCATAACGAGATAAGCCTTCACCGCGTAATTTTTCTTCTACTTTTGCTTGTGTTGCAATCCCCGCATGGTCCATCCCTGGTAACCATAAAGTGTCGAACCCTTGCATGCGTTTTTGACGGATAATCATATCTTGTAACGTTACGTCCCAAGCATGTCCTAAGTGTAATTTCCCTGTTACGTTTGGTGGCGGGATAACGATTGAATAAGGTTCAGCATTTGGATCTTCGTTTGGATGGAAGACGCCTGAATCAACCCACCATTGATATTTACCAGCTTCAACTTCTTGTGGTTGAAACTTAGATGACATTTCTTTAGCCATTGATTTTCCTCCTTGTATCTTGTTTGTGTCCAATAAAAAAATCCTATGAAGACACTCTCCATAGGACGATTGATTTCGTGGTACCACCTAATATTCGCGTAATTATTTATTACGCCTCGATGTTGGTAACGAAGTGTCGTCTCCGTACTCTATTACTTCTTTTCGTAGAGTAAGCTCACAAGCTACCTTCAAATGAATCTGCTAGGAAGTTGCACCAAGTCTTCCCTCTCTCGTAAACAAAGTCATTTTACTCCTCTTGTTCATCGCTCTAATATACAAAATATTCTACCATTATGGCGATGTGCTTGCAACAATATCGCGCTCGTCTTACGATTTCACGTTTCCGCTAGACACGCCTTGGTCTGCATCTTCTGGAATCCACCAGTCTAGGAACTGCTTCATCGCCCAGTCCCAGAAATCCCATTCGTGTCCGCCAACGTGCTCTTTATACGTTAGCGACACTCCTTGCTCTTTCAAAAAGCTACTATAGCTACGGTTGTCTTCCAAAAGCCAATCTTCCGTACCACATGCCATAAAAACCGAGAGCGCGTCCTTACGCTCCATTGTTTGGACGGCATGATACAACTGATTGCCTTCTGTAATAAAGGTCTCCTCATCTTTGAAGACCGCCTCTAAAAAGCTTTTTCTTAAAAAGAACGTTGCTTCTGGAATCTCCTCTGGTGGAATCGCCTGTTTCTTAATCGCTCCAGAGAACGCCCCAATCACGCTAAAGGTGTCGGGATATTTGATGCCGTTTCGAAGTGCCCCGTATCCACCCATCGAAAGCCCAGCAATACCTAAGTCTTCCCGTTTTCGAGAAATAGGAAACATGCGGCGTGAGATTTCTGGAAGCTCCACCCCGATGAATTCTCCAAAGTTCGTATAGTTCCACGGTTGGTCTACGTAGAAATGATTTTCCCCAGAAGGCATGATGAGGGCAAGGTTCTTCTCTTTAGCGTAACGAAGAATGCGCGTTTGATTGACCCAATCCTGATCACTGCCCAATACTCCGTGCAGTAGCACCAACGCTTTGTACGGGCCTTCCGAAAGATACTGATTATCAAAGTCCACTGCATCGCTAGGCAAGTAGACTGACAGCGGGATAGTTCTCATTAATGTTTTTGAAAAGAATGAAACGTGTAAAAGTGCCATATGAAGCCTCCATTAAACTATTATTTTTTAAAGTATCGATTCATGATTGCCACTAAGCCAAAGATAAACGTCATTTTAACGACGGATTTTTGCCAAGACTCCCATTGCTCATACCCAAAGAAATGATTCATGATGAGAATAAAAGCAATAGTGGCTACCATGCCCATAAAGATGACAACCCCTGCGCGATTGAATTTTTTGAGTTTATCCGGATTATCCCGATTCAACCAAGAATAAAAGGCAGCACCAACAACTATCGCATTCACAATAAACAGCGCGATATCTTGACGAAATAGTAGCTGATAGATGGCATTTGCACCACTGATGAACCCAAATACTATAGTAACAATTTCTCTAACTTTTTGACTCATTTCCAACAACCCCTCTCCCTGAAAACGGATTCCTGAACTTATCTTTATTATACTGCTCCCCCAGCGTTTTTACTATACGCGCAAGCAAAAAAAGAACCCAGCATGACTGCTAGGCTCCACTCCTTCGACCTCTATAGCCGAGTTTCCTATTTTATTCTTCTACCCCTAGTAATAGGTTCACTAGGATGCCCACTGTTACATTACCGAAGTAACGGCGGATGTCGATGGCTTCGAAGGCTGTTGTTAAGTCTTCGCGGTTGTATCCAACTCCCACTAGCACTTTTTCAACATCGCTGATTTCACCAAGACCGAAGAAGTCTCCGTTAATCTTAATGTCTTTGATGGCATTCTTTTCAACATTCAAGCTGAACTCGATTTGTCCGGCTGGTGTACGTTTGGATTGTTTGAATTCGAATTTTGGATTCTTTCCGTAGTTCCAATCTGGGTTATTGAAGTACTTGCTGCGTAATTCTTCTACACGCACCCAGTCTTCATCCGTTAGAACATACTCTTTAATCGTTGATGTATCTTCCACATTGAAGATGTTTTTCAAGAGTACTTCGCGGAATTGTAAGATGTCTAAGTCTTGATATTCAGGCGCTAAGTACGGTTTGATATTTGTCACGCGTGAACGAACCGACTTGATTCCTTTTGACGCGATTTTCTCTTGTTTTGGACGTAAAATTTGTGGCAAAATGCTCACATCTAGATCGAGCATTAATGTCCCGTGCGCTGTTAAACGGCCATTGTTTGAGTACATCGCATTTCCAGAGAATTTCTTACCGTCGATGAGAAGGTCGTTACGGCCTTGTAACTCTGCCCCTGTTGCTCCCATTTTATGGAGGGCTTCAATCACGGGTTCTGTGAATTTTCCGAAATCACGGAAGCTATCGCCGTCATCTTCTGTAATGAAGCAGAAGCAGATATTTCCCATATCGTGATACACGGCTCCACCGCCTGAGAAACGACGAACCACTTGTACGCCAAGTTTATCTACACCATCTTGATTGATTTCTTCGATGGTATTTTGGTTTTTACCGATGATAATCGCATTTTCGTTAACATAAAATAACAAAATTGGTTCATCGAGTTTCTTTTCGTTTAATAAGAAATATTCGATGGCTAAGTTTGTCGTTGCATCGTAGATTTCTTGTCCATTACGTTGATTTTTTACATAATACATCTGAAAGTCTCCTCGCTTTTACTGATATCACTAGCGCTATCATACCATAACCCTCCCCTTCACACATAAGAAAGAAGCTTGATTTTACACTGTTTTTACTCCACTCCAACACGCAATTACCATATATGGTAATTGCAGCTTTTCAACAAGAAAAAACGCACCCATTCCAGGATGCGCTTTGTAAAATGTTAGTATGCCCATGCAATTAGCAAGTAGATGAAGGTTGAACCAAACATATCTGCCAATGCGTGCATAAGGAAGAATGGCAATAAGTTTTTGACCACTTTCTTGTACATGAAGTAGTAAAACAATCCATACACGACACCAATAATGAGTGCCCAAAGCATGCCTTGGTAAGTATGGAATGAGAAACGAACAAGAGTTGAAAAAGCTAAAGCCTTCCACTGATGCTCTTCCTTCACCGATGTCATTAATCCAAGGAAGAAGAACTCTTCGTAAAATCCATTTAATAGCCCATAAGCGATGGCCATTGGAGATAACGCTAAGAACTTATTGATGATTTCCTGTGGGTTCATGAACGGAACGAGCGCTGGGTCGAAGTAATTGTATTCGCCACTCAGCGTTGTTACAACGTCGCCAAAGAGTCCGACAATCGTGAATAATAACGGTACCCAGATGAGTACGGACCAGTGAAAACGAATCTTCAACTGCTTGAAGTCGTAATGACGGATGACTAAGTACAAGAGTGCAATCGCTAGTAATATCACCTGTAAGGTAAAGTTACTCGAATACGCTGCCCCTTCGCTATAGGACGTTGTCGTCTCCGTATACTGTGGGGCCACCTCCGTTACTGGTTGTAAACTCTGTAGAAATTGTTGTGTGGATCGGATGATAAACTCCCCGAACATGATAATTGTCACGATGAGGATGTCATACCACTTTAAAGTTTTTAATGGTTCTTTCGGTCTGATTTTAGTTAAAACTGTCATGATTGTATCCCTCTTTTCCTTATTGTATCAAAACACTGTTCTATTGAAAGAAAATCGCTTCTTTCTTTGGGCGTCTTCCTTAATAAGAGAGTACTCCTTAAAACTAAAATGAACCTAAAATCAAAAAAGATTTCTACAAAAAAAGTGACTCCTTTAACAGAAGTCACTGTCTAATTTTCTAAAAGAAGCGTCTTGGTATTTCGATGAACAAGATTACAAGAAGTCCATTAAGAAGGCTATGTAATAGGATTGCGTCAAACAAACTTCTTCTTCGTTCATAAATAAGAAAAAGAACAATAGAGCCAATAAGATAAGCTATAAACTGTATCCAATTATGAATATATGGCATATGAACAACTGTAAATAAAATTGAAACGATAGACATTCTAACAAAAGCATTCACCTTTCCTCGGAGCAAATTATTCAGAAAACCTCTAAAAAGAAATTCTTCAATCAAAGGTGCAATACAAACGAGTTCTAGTGCCTCTAAAGCAAAAACAAATTTGTCTGCCGTTATTGTTCGAGTTGCCTTAAAGAAAAAATCAACTAGTTTTGTTCGATCTGTCCCATACGCCATTGAACTCCACAAACTATAAATCAAATAATCTGAAAATCTAACAGCAATATACGTTAAAAAAACAAAAATTAAATCCTTCAGTTGAATTTTTCTTTTTACTTTTGGCTTAAACAATTTTGTGTGTACATGGTACATAAAAATGAACAAAATACCAACGCAAACAATCGTAACTATGAACTTCCACATATTCGCTTGCCGATCTAGATTCAACAAATTCTTGCGGAACATAAATTTAATTCCACCTGATATGACAATATTCGCTACAAAAAAGAATAGAACCCAAAGCGTTTTTTTCATTCGAGCACCCATTTACTTCTACCTCACATGATTTTTCCTTATATTACCGTTTTATAGTAGACACTGTCAATATGAAATTCTAAAGAAAAAGCAGACTAGCGTTTCTCTAGTCTGCTTCATTCATTATTTTTGACGGATAGTAAATCCTTTGTCAGATTTCTTTTTGTTGTTACGGCGGCGAGAATCTTTCCCTTTATATCCGCGTGTATATTCGTCTTCTAAGCCACGGCCACGACGGTCTTCTTTACGCTTGACGCTTCCTTTTCCGTTACGTCCGCGGTTGTCTTTACGGTCGTTACGGTTGTAGTTTCCACGGCTGTTACCACGTTTGCGGCTTGGCAATGGACGTTCTGGCGTGATTTTAACTGGAATTTCAGTTGGGTCTTTAATCATGCTCTTAAGTAATAGACCTGCCAATTCTTCTGGTTCGTACTCGTCTAATAAGTAAGATACCGCTTCTTTGAAACGTCTTGGTTCCACAGTTTTCATCATTTCGTCGATAGACTCGATGGCTGTTTTTGTTTGTCCTTCCAAGGCTTCTGTTTGCGTTGGTGGACGAAGGCTTGTCATACGTTTGCGTGTTAATTCTTCAATCACACGTAAGTAATCCATTTCGTTTGGTGTCACGAATGTTACAGACATTCCTTCTTGCCCCGCACGGCCTGTACGTCCGATACGGTGTACGTAGCTTTCTGGATCTTGTGGGATATCGTAGTTATACACGTGTGTGACGCCTGAGATATCTAGTCCACGTGCTGCCACGTCTGTAGCGACTAAGATGTCTAAATGGTTGTTCTTGAAGTCACGAAGAACACTCATACGTTTTTGTTGGCTTAAGTCACCGTGGATTCCTTCTGCACGGTAGCCACGCATTTCAAGTCCGCGTGCTAATTCGTCTACACGGCGTTTTGTACGTCCGAATACGATGGTTAATTCAGGCGTTTGAACGTCTAATAAACGTGTCATAATGTCGAATTTCTCGTAGTCTTTACATTTTACGAAATATTGATCAATCAATGTCGCTGTCATCTCATTTGATTTGATACGAACATGTTCTGGATCTTTCATAAATTGAACACCGATACGTTTAATATCGTCGGGCATTGTCGCAGAGAATAAAAGCGTTTGGCGGTTTTCTGGAACTTGTTTGATAATCGATTCGATATCTTCCAAGAATCCCATGTTTAACATTTCATCCGCTTCGTCTAAGACAAGTGTTTCCACTGTCGCAAGCTTCAATGTACGGCGTGAAATGTGGTCTAACAGGCGACCTGGAGTTCCCACAACGATTTGTGGATTTTCTTTTAATTGGCGGATTTGACGGTTAATGTCCGCTCCACCGTAAACCGCTTGTACACGAACTTTTTTGTCGCGTCCGAGACGGAACAACTCTTCTTGTGTTTGAATCGCAAGTTCACGAGTTGGTGCGATAACAAGTCCTTGTACGCCTTTTTTACTTGGGTCGATTTTTTGAAGCATTGGCAAACCAAATGAAGCTGTTTTACCAGTCCCTGTTTGCGCTTGTCCAATCACATCTAAACCTGCTAGCGCTTTTGGAATGGTTTGTGCTTGAATTGGAGTTGCTTCTTCAAACCCCATTTTTTCGATAGATTCTAGTAAGGCAGAATCCAATCCTAATTCATTAAATTTCATATTTTCCTCCTTGGATACTTCGGTGAGAAGCACACGAGGGATTTCCCTTCATAACAAAAGTCTGGAGCTTTTCGTAAGAGCACCAGACTTCTACAATCGTTTAAATTTCAAACTATCTATTATAAATGTGTGTACATTTCTCAACTCAACGAATACTATAGCATGCATCCAGCGAGAATGCAAAGAATACAGACCGCCGACTCCTGCTTTTTATACTTTGAAAATCCTTTTATGACAAGTTTTTGACTGAGTGCTGATTCCTTAAAATCCTTGCGGATTTTTTATAATGGCTGTAATGGGGCAACGGCTTGAGCCATGGTCTCAAGCTCTTTCAAGATTCAAACGTACTCTAGAAAATAAATTTTCAAGAGTACGTAATTCACTTTGAATGCTATCCCCCATTACTGCCATTATAAAATCCGCTAGATTCTTCGGAATCAGCGCCAATTAACTTGGAATAGCAGTTTCAAAATAAAAATCGGGAGGAGGCGGGTGGGTTTGCTTCTCGTGGTGCGGTTGAGAAATGGGACACTTTATAATAGCTAGTTCTCAGGGAGGGGACGAAAAAAGCGAGGGACGTTGGTGCGTCTCTCGCTTTGCTTTACATTTATTATTCTGCTTTTAGGGCATCGACAACTGCTAGTAAGCCTGTGCCATTGCTTGATTTGATAAGGACTTGGTCGCCTTCTTTGAGTTCAGCCTTCAAGTCAGCAATCAAAGCTTCTTTATCCATGTAATAGTGAAGAGTTGTTGAATCGAACTGGCCTTTCAACCCATCATAGAGTGCTTCCATTTCTTCGCCGTACAGGTACACAAGTGCGACTTCGCTTGGAGAAATGACTTCAGAGATGCTGGCGTGCAATTCTTTCGAATGTTCTCCTAGTTCGCGGATATCCCCAAGAACGAGGACGCGACGGCCTGCTGCTTCAACAGAAACGAATGATTGAATCACCGATTTCATCGCGATTGGGCTAGCGTTGTATGCATCATTTAGGATAGCTACTCCGTTTTGTCCTTTCACCCATTGCGTACGGTTCTTCGTCAATTCGAAGTTTGCTAAGGCGGACACGATATCTGAAAGTGGAACGTCTAATGTGCGTGCAATTTCAATCGCAAGTAGTGCATTTGAAACATTGTACGCGCCAAGGACTGGTAATGTTACCGCCACTGTTTCTGATGGCGTCACTAATTCAAACGCGGTGTGGTCTGAATAAAGTTCGATGTTCTTAGCTGATAGTTCCTTGCTTCCTTCACCGACTGTAACGATTTTGAAGGCTGCTGGTTTTTCAGCTTGCGCAATGCCTGCTGTAATTAACTCTTCATGTGCTGGATAAATAAAGGTTCCATTTTCTTGTAGTCCAGAAAGGATTTCAAGTTTGGCTTTGGCAATGCCTTCCTTGCTTCCCAGTTGTTCCATATGCGATTCACCGATGAGCGTAATCGCAACAACTTCTGGGCGTGCTAATTTTGATAAGAATTCGATTTCGTGGAAATCACTCATTCCCATCTCTAAGACAAGTGCTTCAGTTGATTCGGGCATATCTAAAATCGTTTGTGGTAAGCCGATATCGTTATTGAAGTTCCCTTGTGTTTTGTAGACACGGTAGCGTGCGCCAAGAGCGGCTGCTGTCATATCTTTTGTCGTTGTTTTTCCAGAACTACCTGTGATTCCAACGATGCGTGGGGATACTTTTCCTAAATACCATTTCGCTAATTTTTGAAAAGCTTGAAGTGGGTCGTCCA
The DNA here is from genome assembly GCA_963551375.1 of uncultured Streptococcus sp. GTDB lineage: Bacteria > Bacillota > Bacilli > Lactobacillales > Aerococcaceae > Granulicatella. The sequence continues at coordinate 21,237 of CAUVGI010000001.1, forward strand.
CCCAAATGGCACAGATTCCATCTGGTGGCGTTACATCTTGTTTGCCCCATAACACGGCTGTTGCGCCTGCTTGAATCGCTTGTTCAATATAATCATGTCCGTCTGTTTGCCCTTGAAGTGGCACGAAAAGGCTGTTTGGCCCTAATTTTCGTGTGTCGAAGGCCACAGATTCGATAACTTCAAATCGATGTGCTGACTGATAATCAATCGCTTCGACGGCTTTTGTAATTTCAGCAACTGTTCCAATACTCATCTTTCTACCCCTTATCTCGCGTGACGATCGTTATAGCGTTTCAACGCTAATTGAATGAGTTCTTCGACTAAATCTTTATAGGAAATGCCCATTGCTTCCCAAAGTTTTGGATACATACTAAATTGTGTGAACCCTGGCATTGTATTCACTTCGTTGATAAACACTTCGTTTGTTTCGGTTAAGAAGAAATCACAACGTGTTAAGCCACTACCGTCAATGGCACGAAATGCTGTTACAGCATACTCACGAATTTTAGCAGAGACTTCTTCTGGAATCGCTGCTGGAATTTGAAGTGTTGTTGTATTGTTAATGTATTTCTCGTTGTAATCGTAGAAACCTGCTTGTTTCACGACTTCCCCAACCACAGATGTGTTCACTTCGTCGTTTCCAAGAACCGCTACTTCGACTTCGCGTGCGTCGATTCCTTGCTCTACGACGATACGACGGTCATATTTCAATGCTTCTTCGATGGCTGCTGTTAATTCTTCGCGGTTTGTCGCTTTAGAAATCCCAACACTAGAACCCATATTCGCTGGTTTCACGAAGACTGGATAGCGTAATGTTCCTTCCACACGTGTGAAGATGGCTTCTGGTGATTTTTCGAAATCTGCTTTCACAAAAGGTACGAATGGCACTTGTGGAATGCCTGCTTGCTGGAATAAATGCTTGCTGGCAATTTTGTCCATTCCGTTTGCGCTGGCTAATACGCCACAACCAACATATGGTAAGTCTAGGATCTCGAACAATCCTTGAATCGTTCCGTCTTCTCCGTTTGGTCCGTGTAAGATTGGGAATACTACTGTATCTGGTCCAGCGATATCGCATGGTTGGATGCGAACCCCTGTTGAAGTTTCGACTTCTGTCGTTGCAAAATGCGCTACAGTTCCTTCTGTTAAACGAAGCGCTTGGTCAAAAGCTACAGGAGCTTTTAACGCTTCTCCTTTTAACCATGTTCCTTCTTTTGTAATGTACACTGGTTGCACATCGTAATACTCGAAATAAATTTCTTTAATAATTGAACCGGCTGTTAAGATTGAAATATCGTGCTCTGCACTCTTTCCGCCGTAAATCACTACAATTTTCATATGAATCCTCCAAACTATTCGCGTGCTGCGAACCGCCTCATTTAGGCTCTTCGAACGTTATTTTGAAAATAACCTTGCACTTTTCAGTATAACAAAACGGCCCAATGGTTACAAGTTACGGCCAAGGGATTAAAAAAGCACCTTTCACAACCGCTGTGAAAAGTGCTTTAAATAGCGTCATTCGTTGGAAGTTTCGCTGAAACTTTCCAGTTTTGATACGTTTCGCTATACGCGAGTTGTCCGATGCGGACGTTTTGTGTCACTTCTTTATCGGAATAATGATAACGGTCCTCCGTTAAGAAGATTGGTACTTCGTAGCTGTCTTCTTTCTTTGTGACTTTATCAAAAGCAAGACTGATTCCTTCACGATACAATGGCATCATTTCTTTGAGCGCTTCGATGGAAATCGCTGAAGCCACTTTGTCAGAACCAAAGAATAAGAACTTCGGTGTCTCGTTCAAGATATCTGTCATCTCGATTTGTACTTGCGCCGATAAGATTGGCAAGAATTGCTCAATTTTACGGTAGTACACTTTCGAGTAGCCATTCTCAAGTGACAAGTAAATAAAGTTATTTTGTAATTTATAGAAGAACGGCGAATGCAAGTGCGTCTTCGCATGCGAAATATACAGCAAGTCTGCAATTTCTTGCGGCGTTAATTGATGAACGAAATCAATCGAATCAAAGTCCACCCAGTTCGATGGCGCCTCTTTGCCTTCTTCCACCCCTTGGAGATACGCTAACACATTTTTACGCCCCTTCACCCACATGAAGCCCGTATAAGGATCGTGTGTGGCAAGGCTTGACTTCCCGTTTAAGAGAAGAAGGTTTTGCGGAATCTCAGACTGTGGTAAGGCAGACAAACGAAACGAAATCGACTTCGTTAATACATGGTTCGATACGCTATCGTAATGGATATACAATTGTTTAGCCACAGTCTCACCTCCATAGAGTTTATCATGTTCCATTATATAGGATTTCTTTCTACTAAAACATATATATTAGATTACATTTTTACGTGTGAACCGTTTTCTTTTGTAACAATTTAGCAACATTCTAATCTAGTTCTCAGAAAACAAAAAAGACTGAGGAAATCCTCAGTCTCAGGTTACATTTTTTCTAATCGTTTAATACGATTGGCCGTTGATGGGTGCGTTGAGAAGAGCGAATCTCCTTCTTCCCCAAACGGATTTGAGATATATAACGCCGCACTCTTCTTGTCGGCTTCCGTCATTGGCGGAGCTTCTGAAATCTTTTGAAGCGCAGAGATGAGTCCATATGGATTTCGTGTGAATTCCACTGCTGACGCATCTGCTAAATACTCACGATTTCGTGACAAGGCCAATTGCAGGATAGTTGACATAAATGGTCCAAGAATCATCGCGATTAAACCGATGACCATGAAGATGGCATTTGCGCCACCACCGTTGTCATCATCATCTCGGTCTCTACTACCGCCACCCCAGAACATCATGCGACTTCCGAATTGGACGAGCATGGCAATCACGGCACCAAGCGCAATCGCAATCGTTTGAAGGCGAACGTCATAGTTACGAATGTGTCCAAACTCGTGGGCAATTACCCCTTCAAGTTCTTCACGATTCAACCGTTCTAATAACCCTGTTGTAACCGCCACGGCTGCATTTTCTGGAGAACTTCCTGTCGCAAATGCGTTTGGAGATTCGTCTTCGATAATGAAGATACGTGGCATTGGCACTTTTGCGATCATCGCCATATCAGTGACGATATTCCAAATCATCGGTGCTTGGTTTTTATCTGTAATTTCTTTGGCATGGTTTAATTGCATCACTACATTAGTCGCATTTGCAATCATCATCATTGAATATAACCCACCTGCAACAAGGGCGATAATGATCCCAGCAGTCGCATTCCCTAAGGCGTAATATCCAATTCCGATACCCACTGCAACGAAGAGCGCCATATACAACACAATAACGACAAGCGTTTTGCGTTTGTTGGAAGCAATTTGTTGGTATAACATCCTAGCACTCCCTCCCTACTAATGAATTGTCAATTAAAATTTCACTTCAGGAACTTTACGAGCTTCAACTGGAGTTTCTAACATTTCTTCTTTAGTGAATCCACCAAAACCAGCAATAATGTTTGTTGGAATTGATTGAATAGAGATGTTATATCTCGCAACACTTGAATTGTATAATTGACGAGCGTAAGAGATTTTGTTCTCTGTGTTTGTCAATTCTTCTTGTAAGTTTAAGAAGCTGTCGTTCGCTTTTAAATCAGGATAGCTTTCAGCTAAAGCGAAAATAGTTTTTAAAGCACCTGATAATTGGTTAGATGCTTCCATTTTTTCTTGTGGTGAAACATCGCTACCCATGTTTGCAATTTGGTTTCTCATCGCAATTACTTGAGTTAATGTTTCTTGTTCGTGTTTTGCGTAACCTTTTACTGTTTCAACAAGGTTTGGTACTAAATCGTTACGACGTTGTAATTGAACATCGATTTGCGCCCAAGCTTCGTGAACCCAGTTTTTTTGTTGTACGAGTCCGTTGTATGCAAACATTGCCCATAGAACAATTACAGCTAGAACTCCTAAAATAATCCATACTACTGTCATTTGGTGACACTCTCCTTTAGATTTAATACCCTCATTGTACCATATTTTCCTAAATGTGTGTAAAATAGTTGGTAAAGATAGAGTAGCAAACCCTAAAAATTTCTGCATCCATCCTAAGACGGATTTTGCAGTAGAAAGGAGCCCCATGATTCAGCAACAGTTATTCTCGCCCATCCCACAGAAGATGGAGCATTTTTCTCGTTTCCCATTGCCACAAAGCTACGTGAATTTCCTTATGGAAAATGGTGCCGGATTCTTCACGAACACGAAAATCACAACGGCGGAACCAACGCGATTCGGCCTCGACTACGCCCTCTGTAATGGACTGATCGGATTTACAGAAGGCCCCTATTTCCCAAGCATTCTGGATGCTGCATGGTCTCCAGAAGTGACAGGTTTGCCCGAGTACTTTGTCGTCTTTTTCCAAGACGGACCTGTCTATTACGCCTTCGATTATCAAAACGGCGCTACCCAGGAACCAAGCATCCGTCTGATTGACGTTGAAATGGATCAGTGGCTCGAAGTGGCTAACTCATTCGACGATTTTCTCTCTCGGCTAGAAGAAACGACCGAAGACATCACGTATGATATGAAAGATTGGATTTCCATTCATACCTTATTGCAACAAATCGGACAGGAAAATCCCGATACACTGGAGGGACTCATTGAAATCTTGCAAGACACCCACCCACAACTCTTCTTGCAGCAAACAGCCTATGCCTTAGAACATACCGAGTCCGAAGCCGTTCGTTCGATTTATAAAGAACGCTTCGCCTTTATCGAGGATTTCCTCAGCACAGAATTCTCTTCATATCCAGAATACGAGCACTGCCGCACTTTATTATCCTAACTAAAACAATAAGACCAACATTTCTGTTGGTCTTATTTTCTTTCTCTTATTCACTCTTTTTATAAGTATCTCCAAAAAAAGAGTTCAAAACGAAGAACCCCAAGGAGTCCATAGTATTAGCAATGAGACTTAGCATTCAAAGTGAATTATGGACTCTTAAAATTTTATTTTTTAGAGTCCATTTGAATCTTGAAAGAGCTTGAGACTTTGGCTCAAGCCGGTGCCTCATTGCATATACTATAGAGATATCCTCGAGGGTTCGAAGTTTTGAACTTCGTTCATTTTTTTAGTAAGCACCTTGCGGTGTTTTGTTATAAAAAGAAAAAGAGGGGTGAAAAACTTTCACCCCTCTTCCTTTATTACATCATGCCCATGCCCGGATCCATCCCTGGCATTGGTGGTGCTACTGGAGCTGGTTTGTCAGCTACCACAGCTTCTGTTGTTAATAATAATGCTGAAACAGATGCAGCATTTTGTAATGCAGAACGTGTTACTTTTGTTGGGTCCACGATACCTGCTTCAATCATGTTTACCCATTCATCTGTAGCGGCATTGTATCCAATCCCTTTTTCTTCAGATTTCAAACGAGCAACAATGACTGAACCTTCAAGACCCGCATTTTCTGCGATTTGACGTAATGGTTCTTCTAATGAACGAGATACGATTTTCGCACCTGTAGCTAAGTCGCCTTCTAATTCAAGAGCGTCTACTACTTTTTGAACATTCACAAGAGCTGTTCCCCCACCTGAAACGATACCTTCTTCAACTGCTGCGCGAGTTGCATTTAAGGCATCTTCAATGCGAAGTTTTTTCTCTTTCAATTCTGTTTCAGTAGCGGCACCGACTTTAATCACGGCAACCCCACCTGATAATTTAGCAAGACGTTCATGTAATTTTTCACGGTCGAAATCACTTGTTGTATCTTGTGCTTGTGCGCGAATTAAAGCAACACGGTTCGCGATTAATTCTTTAGAACCTGCACCTTCAACGATTGTAGTGCTGTCTTTAGAAACCACAACTTTACCAGCAGTCCCTAATTGAGCTAATGTTGCGTCTTTTAATTCTAAGCCAAGGTCTTCTGTAATGACTTGAGCACCAGTTAAGACCGCGATATCTTCTAACATTGCTTTACGACGGTCCCCAAATCCTGGAGCTTTGACAGCTACCACGTTAAATGTTCCACGTAATTTGTTTAATACTAATGTTGGTAAAGCTTCGCCATCCACGTCATCCGCGATGATTAATAACGCACGTCCTTGTTGAACGATTTGTTCTAATAATGGAATGATTTCTTGGATGTTTGACACTTTCTTATCTGTGATTAAGATAAATGGATTGTCTAAAGTCGCAATCATCTTGTCGTTATCTGTCACCATATATTGTGATAGGTAACCACGGTCAAATTGCATTCCTTCTACAACATCTAATTCCGTTTCAATCCCTTTAGATTCTTCGATTGTGATAACGCCGTCGTTACCCACTTTTTCCATAGCTTCAGCGATTAACTCACCGACTTCAGCTGAACCTGAAGAAATGGCCGCAACTTGTGCGATGGCTTCTTTTGATTCTACTGGACGAGAAATGCGGTGTAATTCTTCAACCGCTGCTTTTGTTGCAAGTTCAATCCCGCGACGGATGCCTACTGGGTTTGCGCCAGCTGTTACGTTTTTCAATCCTTCACGAACGATGGCTTGTGTTAAAACAGTCGCTGTTGTTGTACCGTCACCGGCAATATCGTTTGTTTTTGAAGCCACTTCAGCCACGAGTTTTGCACCCATATTTTCGAAGTGATCTTCTAATTCGATTTCTTTGGCAATTGTTACCCCATCATTTGTAATGAGTGGAGAACCGAATGCTTTTTCTAATACAACATTACGTCCTTTTGGTCCTAATGTTACTTTTACTGTGTTCGCTAAAACGTCCACACCACGTAGCATGGCGCTTCTTGCGTCTTCTGCAAATTTAATATCTTTCACCATAATTGTATCCCCCTTTATTCAACAATTGCGATAATGTCTTTTTCTTTCACGATGATATATTCTTGACCATCTAATTTAACTTCTGTTCCTGAATATTTCTCGAAAACGACTTTATCGCCAACCGCCACTTGACGGTCTTCTGTAGCAGTGAATTCGCTTGTTGCGATAACTTTTGCAAATTGTAATTTTTCTTGAGCAGTTGTTGGTAGGAATAATCCCCCAGCAGTTTTTTCTTCTTGCTCAACCATTTGAATAACAACTCTATCTTTTAAAGGCTTTAACATATGAAATCCTCCTTCATCTTTTTTAGCACTCAAAAACACTGAGTGCTAACTCATAGTTTTATGATACTCATTTGGTCAGGAAAAATCAAGAATAAATACTTGCTTATTTGTCTAGAATTTTGTAAGATTTTGACATGAAAGGATGATTGCTATGACACGAAAAAGTTTCTTTAGAAGACTATATTTTGAAATCATATTAGCCGTCTTCTTTATCTTTCTAGCAACGACGCATTATCCTGGTAATGGATTTGACTTTATCACATTATTCTGCTGTCTATTCGCAACGACAAGCATCGTAACAAGTATCAACATGCTTCGCACCTATAACGAGTTGAAAAAACTCGCCAATCTCATCGAGAATCTTCCCGATGACGAGGATTCACTAGATGATAAAGAACCAAAAGAAAAGCACTAATCGCTCCGGAAATCGGATTGGATTAGTGCTTATTTTTTTACAAAAAAGGCACCCCATGCGGATGCCTTTCAACAAATTATTTTTGGTTATCTAAGAAATAAATAAGTGTTTGAAGTTCGTTTGTTAAGTCCACGTTTTGAACTCGAACGTCTTCTGGTACGTCTAAGCGGATTGGTGTGAAGTTCAAGATTCCGCGAACATTTGCTTCTACTAAGCGGTCTGCTGTTTCTTGAGCTACATCTTGAGGCACTGTTAAGATGGCCACTTGGATTTGTTGAACTTTCAATTGTTCTACCATTTCATCCATGCTGTAAACTGGCACACCTGTTTGGATTGTTCCAACGATGTCTTCGTTTACGTCGAACGCTGCGCTAATACGCACGTTGTTGCTTTGGTGGAAGTTGTAGTTTAAGAGCGCTTGTCCTAATTTACCAACCCCTACTAAAGCGACGTTTGTTAGGCGATCTTGGTTTAAAGTATGGCTGAAGAATTCTAATAAGTATTCTACATCATATCCATATCCACGTTTTCCTAAAGCTCCAAAGTATGAGAAGTCACGGCGGATTGTTGCGCTATCGACTTTTACGGCTTCACTTAATTCAGTTGATGAGATGCGACGTTTTCCTGCATCATGCAAGAAACGTAAGTAACGATGATAAATGGCCAAACGTTTTGCTGTTGCGCGTGGCACTTCGATTTCTTTTAATTCGTTTAAATCTTTCATGAATAAGACTCCCTTTTTCTTTTATTTCCATGCGTATTCTATCACAACGACATTTCATTTCACAAACAGTTTGCTTACACCTCACGAACATTAGTGAATTTCGCTTATATGCAGCAAGCTTTGTGCTTTTTTCTTCACAACCTCCCTATTGTGAATGTGAATGCAAAGAAGAACGCGTATCAATATTGTTCCCCTTCTTTTTTATGCTAAAATAAACTGAAACCATATTGAAAGGACCCGTCATGATTTTACTACAAGGACAAGGACTCGCGCGTACGTTTGCGGATGAAGTCCTATTTGAAAATATTACAATTCATATTCAAGAAAATTCACGCATTGCCATCGTTGGGCGAAATGGTACTGGAAAATCTACGTTATTAAAAATGTTGGCTGGAATCGAAGAACCTTCTCTTGGCGCTGTGTCAAAGAAGAAAGACCTCTCGATTGGCTACTTAGATCAATACGCTGCCATCCAGTCTTCCCGTACCGTTTGGGAAGAAATGGTGCATCTCTTCGAAGATGTGGAAACTTTGAAGAAACAAGCGCAAAAAGCAGCTGAACAACTTGGCGACCCAGACCTTCTAAGTGACCCCGTGGCGTACGAACTCGCCTTAAGACGATACGATCAATTGCAAGAAGAATTGAACCAAAAGAATGCGTATGGTTACGAGTCTGAAATTCGTACCGTTCTTCATGGATTCCGTTTCTATCCAGAAGACTACGACCAACCGATTCAAGCACTCTCTGGAGGCCAACGCACTCGTCTCGCTCTTGCTCGTATTTTATTAGAAAAACACGACCTACTCATCTTAGACGAACCGACCAACCACTTGGATATCGAGACATTAACATGGCTTGAAGACTATTTACGCTCTTCAAGTAGCGCTTTAGTCATCGTATCCCACGACCAATACTTCTTGGACCGTGTGTGTAACGAAGTCTATGAAATCAGTCATAAGGCCTGCGAATATTACAAAGGAAACTACTCGCACTACTTAGAAGAACGCGAGCAACGCTATTTACTCAAACAAAAAGCCTACGAGAAGCAGCAACAAGAGATTCACGACTTAGAAGAATTCATTGCGAAAAACTTAGTGCGCGCCTCAACCACAAAACGCGCGCAATCACGTCGTAAGAAACTTGAGAAGATGGAACGCTTAGAGAAACCAAAAGGCGATCAGCGCTCTGCTCGTTTTGAATTCACGGTGGAACGCGAATCCGGAAACCAAGTCTTGCAAGTAACGGATGCTTATATCGGCTACAACCACGAAGCCTTGAGCGGGCCGATTTCCTTCCAGCTTCGCAAGCGTGAAGCCATCGCGATTGTGGGGCCTAACGGTATTGGAAAATCTACCCTCTTGAAGTCGATTACGGGTGAATTACCCTTAATCGAAGGTTCAATCGACTTAGGTGCTGGCGTTCAAGTCGGTTACTATGACCAAAACTTGGCCGGCCTCTCATCGAATCAAACGGTTCTAGAAGAACTTTGGTCTCGTCACTCAACGATGCCTGAAAAAGACATCCGTTCGATTCTTGGCAGTTTCCTTTTTTCAGGCAACGACGTGGAGAAAACAACCGCTCAACTCAGCGGGGGTGAAAAGGCTCGTTTGGCACTTTGCAAATTGTCTCTTGAACATGATAATTTCCTATTGCTCGACGAACCAACCAACCACTTGGACATCGACAGTAAAGAAGTCCTCGAAGATGCCCTCATCGACTACGACGGCACGATTTGTTTCGTTTCGCATGACCGTTTCTTCATCAACAAGGTCGCAACGGCCATTCTTGAAATCGAAGAAACTGGCAGCACGCTGTATTTAGGCGACTACGACTACTATCTCGAGAAAAAACAAGAGAAAGAAGAACTCGCCGCTTTGCAAGAGGCCAAGGATGCCCCACTAGCGACGGCCCAGCCGATGACAGAAGCTAAAGCCAGCTACCATGCCTCTAAAGAAGAGCAACGTCAAATCCGTACGCTCACAAGACGTATCGAGCAACTAGAAACGGAGATGCACGATATCGAAACGGCACTCGAACAAGTGCATGAGGCGATGATGCTGGAAGAAAACTATTCTGACCCAGATAAAGCCGCTGCCCTCTCAACAGAAGAAGGAGCTCTTCTCGAGCGCCAAGAAACACTTCTTGCAGAATGGGAAGAAGCGTCTCTAGCGCTAGAAGAATTCAATTCATAATCGTTTGAAATTATCATATATGATAATTTTGCACTTTCAGCAATTCAAAGAAGCGTAGACTCTTTTTATAGAGTCTACGCTTCTTTTTAGTTTACTGTTGCCACTGACTTTGATAGAGATTGTAGTAAAATCCACGTTGCTCCATCAAGCTGGCATGATTTCCTTTTTCAATGACATGTCCGTCTTTTAAGACGAGAATCACATCCGCGGTACGAATGGTCGACAAGCGGTGCGCCACGATAAAGCTCGTGCGTCCTTCCATCAGATGTTGGAAGGCTTCTTGAATCTTCAACTCGGTACGCGTATCGATGGAAGACGTTGCCTCATCGAGAATCAGCATATTAGGTTGTCCCATCATCACACGCGCGATGCAGAGCAATTGTTTTTGCCCTTGCGAGAAGTCCCCACCGTCATCCGAAATCACCGTATCATACCCTTGTGGCAGACGGCTCACGAATCCATGGATATGACAGAGTTTGGCGATGCGAATCATCTCTTCTTCGCTAATCGTTGGGTTCCCCATCGTGATATTTTCACGGACCGTCCCCGTTTGAAGCCATGTTTCTTGAAGCACCATTCCAAATCCATTTCGCAGTGAATGACGCGTGATGTCTTCAATCGAATGTCCATCGATGGCTAATTTTCCACTATTAATATCGTAGAAACGCATCAATAAGTTAATCAATGTCGTCTTTCCGCTTCCGGTTGGACCGACAATCGCCACGCGTTGCCCTGGTTTTACATCCAACGAGAAGTCTTCAATCAACGGTTGGTCTTTCACGTAAGAGAAGTTCACATGGCTAAATTCCACCGCTCCATCGAAACTTTCAGGAGACACAGTATCCTCACGCTCTGGATGTTCAGAAGGTTGTTCCAACAGTTCAAATACGCGGTTAGCACAGGCAATCGCATTTTGCAATTCGGTAATAACGCCTGAGATTTCATTGAATGGTTTCGTATATTGGTTGGCATAACTTAAGAAGGCCGATAGTTGTCCAACCGTCACGCCACCGTTAATCACGAAGAACGCCCCGAACACGCCCACACTGGTGTAGACAATACTATTAACAAAACGCGTTGCCGGATTCGTGATGCTCGAGAAGAAAATAGCCTTAAGCGATACATCCGTTAAGTTCTTATTAATCACCGAGAAGTCCTCGATGACTTTTTCTTGTTGCTGGAAGGCCGTAACCACTCGTGTCCCCTCAATCATCTCATTCATATAGGCAGTTTGGTCACCACGAATTTCCGATTGTTGTTTAAAGAAATGATAGGATTTCTTCGCAACAAAGCTGGCCATCACAAAGGATACTGGCGTCACCACCACTACCACGAAGGTCAGTGTCACATTTACGCTAAGCATAAAGATTAACGTTCCTAGAATCGTCATCACACCGGTAAATAACTGCGTGAATCCCATCAACAGCCCGTCCGCGAATTGATCCGCGTCTGCAATAATACGGCTCTCGATTTCTCCGGCTGGATGAATATCTAAATAACTGAGCGGTAATGTCTCGATTTTTTCAAGCGCATCTCTACGAAGGTCACGCACAACCGAGTACGTCATCTTGTTATTGCTGAGGTTCATAAACCACTGCGCGATGGCTGCCATTGCCGTAAAGAGTGCAATCTGCCAAAGGATGGCAAATAGTCCTTCATAGAACACTTGGCCGGTATCTAACATTTGGTCTACGGCTTCCCCGACTAATTTTGGAATCATTAACGTTCCGAATACATTCACACTCGCCAAAAGAATAGACGCTACAAAGTAGATGCGGTAGCGACGGATGTAGCGGAGGACTTTACGGATGGTTTCCCATTGAGTTGTCTGTCTCATGCTTCATCCTCCTTTGGAAATTGTGAATAGTAAATTTCTTGGTAAATCTCATTGTTGGCTAAGAGCTCTTCATGCGTGCCTTTGCCGACAAGATTTCCTTCGTCTAACACGAGAATTAAGTCTGCATACTGCACAGAAGCTGCCCGTTGCGACACAATAAAGGTCGTTGGACGTGGCGTTTGGTTCTTAATAGCCTCACGCAATTTTGCATCGGTCGCAAAGTCTAACGCCGAAGCACTATCATCTAAAATTAAAATTGGTGCTTGTTTGGCAATCGCACGTGCAATCGTCATCCGTTGTTTTTGCCCACCGGATAAGTTGCGACCATTTTGTTCGATACCATAATCCAGTCCGCCTTCTTTTGTTTGTACAAACTCGCTAGCTTGAGCGACATCGAGCGCATGTTCTACGACTTCAGTAGAAGCCGATGCATTTCCAAAACGGACATTGTCGGCAATCGTTCCACGGAAGAGTTGCGCCTTTTGTAAGACCATTGCGACCGCTCCACGAATCGATGCAAAACGGTAGTCACGAACGTCATTGCCGAATACTTCAACTTCCCCTTGGGTCGCATCATAGAACCGAGGAATCATATTCACAAGAGACGATTTCCCGCTACCAGTCCCACCGATAACGCCGATGGTTTGGCCTTTCAATGCGGTAAATGAAATATGGTTCAGCGCTGCGTTTTGGTCTCCTTGATATGTCAATGTCACGTCTTTGAACGCCACTGCCACTTCACCTTCTGGATGAACCTCTTTCGTTCCTTCAACCATATCCGGCTCAATCGATAGAATATTGTCGATACGTTCCGCACTCGCTACGGATTTTGTCATCGTTACGACAAGGTTCGCGAACTTCACAAGCTCCACTAGAATTTGTGACATATAGTTTGTCAAAGCGATAACGTCCCCTTTTGACAAAGTCCCAGTATCCACTTTAATCGCACCACCATAAAGAATGACGATGAGTGCCACATTCACAATCACAAACGTAATAGGATTCATGGCTCCAGAGAGGCCACTCACCTTTTGTTGCGCTTGATTCAATGTTTCAGTATCTTCTCTAAAGGTATGAATTTCTTTTTCTTCACGGTTAAATGCACGAATCACACGCACACCGAGCAAGTTTTCATGCACGAGACGCATAATGCGATCTAATTTCCCTTGCACACGTCGATACATTGGAATCGTCCAGTAAATAATTCCGAATACGACGATAGCTAAAATCGGCACCGTAATGACAAACGTCCATGCCATTTCTACATTCACGACAAATGCCATCACAATCGCTCCTCCGACGATAAACGGTGAACGGAGCAATAGACGAAGCGCGATATTTAACCCACTTTGCACGAGATTGATATCACTCGTCAAACGCGTGAGTAAAGTGTCATTTCCGAGCGCATCGAGTTGCGAAAAGCTAAAGTATTGAATTTTTGAAAAGAGCGCCTGTCTTACATCAGCGGTAAATCCAGTCGCCGCCTTTGCCGCAAAATACTGAGCGGTAACCGACACGACAACGCCTAAAATTCCTAGACAAATTAGGATGACCCCTTGATGAAGAATCAAGGTCGTGTCTTTATTTCCAATCCCTTTGTCGATGATGACCGCCATAATGAGCGGAACAAATAACTCCAGTATCGCTTCGAATAATTTGAATAATGGTGCCAATATCGTTTCTTTCAGATACGGCTTTAAATAAGGTTTTAATTGGTTCACAATCATACTTCCTTTTACATCAATAGTACTTTTATTTTATCACAATTTGCGTTCTACAAAAGCAGAAACCCTTGATTCCTACTGTTATTATACAGGGTGTAACAATTATGTTACGTAACAAAAATGTTACACTCACTTTTAATTTCCTAAAGATGTATCATTAATGATACGTATCATAAATGATACAAAACTATTTTTTCCCACAGTTGGGTTTAGCGGAGTAAATAATCCTTAGAAGACTGGGCAACTCTTTGTTATTAGAACGTTGATTACGAAAAATCTTACGGATTCTATAATAGCTATAACGTGGGATGGCATTAAAAACGAAAAAGGGAGCGTAGGAATTTTATTCCGTACGCTCCCTTTGAGGCTTTAAAGGTGAGAGACCTAGGCTCGAACCGGTGCAACGTTATAGCTATTATGAAGATATCCGTAAGGATTTGGAGTAATCAACATTATTCACTATACTGTCACCCAGATGCCCAGTCTTATATTTAATTATTTACGTAATCCGTGTTCTTCGATGTACTCCGCAATTTGGATGGCGTTGCTCGCTGCACCCTTACGAATATTGTCGCCCACACACCAGATATGGAAGCTGTTTGGTTGAGAGATGTCGCGGCGAATACGTCCCACATACACTTCATCATGTCCAGTTGCTTGTAATGGTGTTGGATATACATTTTCCTCAGGTTTGTCTAATACGATTACTCCTGGTGCTTTTTCTAAAATCGCACGAATTTCTTCAGGTGTTGTATCTTTTTCGAAAGTCACATTGATTTCTACAGAGTGTGAGTTGAATACAGGCACACGCACACAAGTAGCAGTGATGGCTACATCATCTGACAATCCTAGAATCTTGCGAGTTTCTTGAATCATTTTCATTTCTTCTTTTGTATAGCCGTTTTCTAAAAATACGTCGATATGTGGCAATACATTATTGTAAATTGGGTGTGGGTAGTTTGTTGGAGCTTCCCCTTTTTCCCCGTTTCTTAAATCGTTAATCCCTGCTTGTCCAGAACCTGAAACAGCTTGGTAAGTTGTATACGCCACACGTTTTAATCCAAATGCATCATGCAATGAACGTAATGGCACAACAGATTGGATAGTTGAGCAGTTTGGATTTGCGATAATCTTACGTTCTAATGTTGGTGCGTTACATTCTGGCACGACTAAATCAATCTCTGGATCCATTCTCCATGCGCTTGAGTTGTCGATGACAATCACGCCGTCACGTTCTGCGATTGGTGCAAATTTCAATGAAGTGCCGCCCCCTGCTGAGAAGATGGCGTAATCAATATCACGCTTGAAGGAGTCTTCCGTTAATTCTTCGACTACATAATCTTTTCCTCTAAACTGTAGTACTTTCCCTGCTGAACGCGCTGATGCAAGTAGATATAAGTGATCCACTTGTAAGTTGCTTTCTTCTAACCGTTCAATCATTTTTGTTCCAACGACACCTGTCGCTCCTACAATTGCAATATTTACCATAAAAAAATCTCCTTTTTGCTAAAACGCTATGTTGAAAATTATAGCGAATCTCTCGTTGAAAGTAAAGAATTGTCTTTCTTCGCGACACATTTGTAGCTGGTATAGATACACTCTTTCACGAGTGCGTCATCTGAGCATACATTCAGCGCGATTGAAATCCAATGCTTCTTATTCATATGATAGGCTTCATAAATTCCGTCATGTGCAATGAGTTGTTCCTTGTCCTCCGGATGAATCTTCACGTTCAAAATCAAGGCATCGGCCTTTGAAGCCACTCCTAGTTTTTGAAGCGGCACTTGCATCATGAGACCATACCATTTCCCTTTTTCTTCGACCATAAAGCCCAGCGCCTCCGTCTTCTCAAACGGATTGCCACAGTATGGGACAATATTTTCGATTATCCACTTTGACCATTTTTGGCGCGTTTCTTCGATATCTGATTGTTCGGGATGCATCCACTGAAACACTAGCTCCTCTGCCTCTTCGCGCAAGGCTTGAGCGATACTACTACTCGTTGTCGGTATATCGAATAAGGTATAGCGCTCGTTAACGTCATCGAGCGCTACGATTTCTAAGCCTTGTTTCTTGCTGGCACTCACCACCTGAAAGGAAAATCCATCCATTTGGCTTGGAAAGATTTTTCCTTCCAGTTCTGGTAAGTCCGTTTTTAGTGTCCATTTCATAAGTGCGACCTCTTATAAACGATACTCCGCACGCAATTCGAGAATCACGTCGCGTAAATCGGCTGCTTTCTCGAAATCGAGGTCCTTGGCTGCCGCACGCATATCCAACTCGAGTAACTCGAGCGCTTCTCGACGTTGTTCTTGCGTCATCTTCTTGAAGTCTTTTGCAGTCGTTGGTGCATCTTCTTTTTCGACCTCGTGCGTAATCGCAATTAAATCGCGGATATTCTTCACGATAGTCTTTGGTACGATGCCATGTTCTTTATTGTATGCCTCTTGGATGGCACGACGACGATTCGTTTCATCAATCGCTTTTTGCATCGAATCCGTAATCTTATCGGCGTACATAATCACACGACCGTTCGCATTACGCGCCGCACGTCCAATCGTTTGAACCAGAGCACGTTCACTACGAAGGAAGCCTTCCTTATCCGCATCGAGAATCGCCACAAGAGACACTTCCGGCACGTCTAACCCCTCACGAAGCAAGTTGATTCCGACCAATACGTCGAATTCCCCGAGGCGTAAGTTACGGATGATTTCCGTACGTTCCAATGTCTTAATGTCACTATGCAAATACTTCACCTTAATGCCCACTTCTTCTAAGTAGTCGGTCAAGTCCTCGGACATCTTCTTCGTTAATGTCGTGATAAAGACACGCTCATTTCGTTCTACACGTAAATTAATTTCACTAATTAAATCATCAATCTGTCCTTTAATTGGACGAACTTCCACTGGTGGATCGAGCAAGCCAGTTGGACGAATGATTTGCTCCGTAACTGTTGGCGTATGCGATAACTCGTAAGGCCCCGGAGTAGCCGAAATGTAAATGATTTGTGGCACGCGTTCCTCAAACTCTTCAAAGCGCAATGGACGGTTATCCAAGGCACTTGGCAAGCGGAAGCCGTATTTAATCAACTGCTCCTTACGAGCGCGGTCCCCGTTATACATTCCACGAATTTGCGACATCGTAATATGCGACTCATCGACCACGAAAAGCGAATCTTTCGGGAAGAAGTCTAGCAAGGTATATGGTGGTTGCCCTGGACGTCGGCCATCCATATGACGAGAGTAGTTCTCAATCCCGTTACAGTAGCCCATCTCAAGGAGCATTTCGATATCGTAGTTCGTACGTTGCTCCAAACGTTGTGCTTCTAGCAATAAGTTATCGTCTCGTAATTCCTTGAGTCGTTCCGCAAGTTCTTCTTTTATCGATGCGACCGCCCGTGAAATTTGGTCTTCATTGGCCACAAAGTGCGTTGCTGGGAAGATTGGTACATGTTCCACAGTGGCTTTGATTTCACCCGTCAAGACATCGACTTCTTTAATCGCTTCGATTTCGTCTCCAAAGAACTCAATACGAATGGCCGTCGCATCATTTCCCGGAAGGAAGATTTCCACTACATCCCCACGAACACGAAACGTTCCACGGCGGAAATCATAGTCGTTACGCTCGAACTGCATTTCTACCAATCTGCGTAATAAGTCATCACGTTCGATTTCCATGCCTTCACGAAGCGACAATACATGGTCACGGTAATCTTCTGGGTTTACTAAACCGTACATCGAAGACACGGACGCCACCACAATCACATCACGACGTTCTAGAAGGGCGCTTGTAGCCGAGTGTCGTAATTTATCAATCTCATCATTGACGCTCGATTCCTTCTCGATATACGTATCGCTGGCAGGAACGTATGCCTCTGGTTGATAGTAGTCATAGTACGATACAAAATATTCGACCGCATTGTCCGGGAAGAATTCTTTCAACTCTCCGTACAACTGGCCAGCTAAGGTTTTATTATGCGCTAATACGAGCGTTGGTTTATTGACTTCTTGAATCACATTGGCAATCGTGAACGTCTTCCCTGTTCCGGTTGCCCCAAGTAAGGTCTGTTCTTTGACCCCATTATTAATGCCATCGACGAGTTCTTGGATGGCTTGAGGTTGGTCTCCATTTGGTGCATAAGGAGCCACTAATTTAAATTGATCCATGACTTCACCTCTTTCTTTTCTAGTATACCATCATTACGGGAGTTTTACCGTTTGTCTGTCCTGCCCAATCATATTACCATGCTTGCAATTCAAGTAGGACTTTTGTATAATAGTTCGTGTTGGAAACAACTGATCAGTGATTATACATGTAAAACGAAAGAGGGGTGAACCCATTGCCAAATATCGCATCACAAATCAAACGTGTTCGTACTAACAAAAAGTCAACACTAGCAAACAACTCTCAAACTTCTGCTATGCGTACTGCTATCAAAAAATTTGAAGCTGCAGTAGCTGAAGGTGCTGAAAATGCTGAAGAATTATTACGTGCTGCTCACAAAGCAATCGACGGAGCTGCTTCTAAAGGATTAATCCACAAAAACAAAGCTTCTCGTGATAAATCACGTCTTGCTGCAAAATTAAGCAAATAATATGTAGCCTGAGAATTGATCTCGGGCTCTTTTTTTATGCTCTGAAATAGAAGTGGTGCTTCTTATTGGTTGGGTAAAATCCTTACGGATTTCTTCAAGGTAGAGTGTTATATCGGATAAACTGAAAAGAATCAGTTTTGATATTGAAAGAGTTATAGCGGGGCAACGGCTCGAGCCTAGGTCTCTCGCCTTTAAAGCCTCAAAGCAGGAGTACGGAAGGACTTCCTACTCCTGCTAATTCGCATTTAATGCACTTCCCCGCTATTCTTTCAATAAACTGATTCTTTTTTTGTTTATCCTCTATTTAAATTTCACCCGTAGAATCCGTAAGAATTTTACCCTCCATGCTTTATCTCAGAGATAAAAAAAGAAGCCCGATCAATTCGAAGGCGGAGGGGAAAAAGAAAGGGTGGCCGGGGTAGGAAAAGGTGCCAAAAATATTCCCCGAATAATGTAAAGGGTCCGAAATAAAAAAAGAGTGCCCGAGGGAGGTGTTTAGTCTCCTACTCGGGCACTTTGTTTTGTTAAATGATAATATCGTCGACAAATTGTTTGGCTTCTGACAAGCTCATTCCTGTTACGTTACGTAATTTTTGAATGGCTTTAATCGATTGTCCATTGCGTTTCAATTCGCGTAAGTATTCTTCTAATTCTTCTGGGATGTACGCTTCTTCTACTGGTGTACTTTCTTGTGTTGATGGTGTTTGTTCCACCGCTCCGCTGGTATTTAGTTTTGTGCGGAACGCAAGGGCGATTACCGCTACTAAAACAACAGCGATGATAACGATTAGTAATTCCATGGGTTTCTCCTATTTAATAAATTTGTAAACACTGCTTCTATGCGCAAATTCAAAGGCTATAATTTTTAATTGGTCATCTTCGATTTCTACAATTAATCTATAATTTCCAACTCTATATCTCCAATATTTTGATAAAGTTCCACTCAGAGGTTTCCCCTTACTTCTTGGATCTTCACAGTCTATCAAATTTTTTTCAATCCATTTTTTTAAGATTACTTTTGTTCCATTATCTAATTTTTTAATTTTCTTTTTGAGACGTTCATCATAAAAAAGTGTGTACCTCATTATAAGTCTCCCCAGAATTCCTCATGGTCAACTAATATAACTTCTCCATTTGCTTTAGCACTTTCGTACTCTTTTACAGCTTGTAAATCATATTCTTCTTCAATTTTTTCAGTTAATGCTTTCTTTAATAGGGTCGTTAACCCTTCTCCGGTAAAGTCTGCATAATTTTTAAAAAGGCGCTCTTCTTCTTTATTTAAACGTAATGAAATTGTACTCATTTTAACCCCTCCTTAATTGTATATACATTGTACCACATATTTTTATTAATTCAACTCAAATTTTAATTAAAATTAGATAATTATTTACAAACAACTCAACGCCGAAATCTTTAATAAGATATCGACGTTTCAAACAGACTAATTATAACGTTCTTTGGCCGCAAAATTGGAGGATGAACCATTCCAATTGCATTTCTTTGATGCCGACGCTGGTTTTCAATGCGTACTCGGTTTCGACTAATTGCTGGAAGGCTGCTTCCAATAATGGTGTTCCGTAGCGACGACATTGGTTGAGTGCGAGTTTGACGCGATACGGGTGCACTGCGAGTGTCTTTTGAATTTCGGGTTCTTGGTAGCCGGCTTTTTTCAAATACGATACTTGAAGCAATAGGCGGAATTGGCCTAATAGAATCGCGTTCATTTTGATTGGGTCTTCTTTTTGCAATAGCATATCATGATAAATTTGAAGGGCACGCTTGCTGTCTTTGTTCAGGATGGCTTCTCCAAAATCAAAGATGCTTTGTTCCAAGGTTTTAGCCACTAACGCCTCGACCGTTTCAAGTCGAATGGAATACGTTCCAATTTCGGCAACCATTAATTTATCAAGCTCTTTCATACAAGTGGTAAGCGAGTATTGTGTCTTGAGGAGTAAAGTGTTTAACGCCTCTTCTTGAATGCCATATTGTTGCGAACGTAAATAGTCCTTGATGTATTGTCTCACATCGCGTTCTGAGAGTTCGCTTGCATCGAGAAGAACGGCAACCTTCTTCAACTGTTTCACGATTTTCTTACGTTGGTCCAACTTTTCGTACGGCGCAAAGAAAACCATCACCGAACTATCCATCGGATTTTCTAAATACGCTTGTAGGCGGTCCAACTGATGGTCGATGGATTTCTTTTCCTTCTCCCCTGTTAAAAACGTTGGATTATCAATCATAACCAATCTGCGGTCTCCAAAAAATGGCACAGACTCGGCATCTTGAACCGCGGTTTGAACGGACACTTCATCCATATTGAATCGTCCCACGTTCAAATCTTGATCTTCAGGAGCGACAATGGTGTCCAAAAATACTTTACGTGCAAGCTCTTGTAAGTACGGTTCTTTCCCTTGAACGAGATAAACCAGACTGACTTGCCCTTTTTTAATTCGATTGAGCTGTTTCTCAAATTCCATTTCTTCGCCTCCTGTTGTTTTAGTTTATCTTGAAAACGAGTCTTTGTCTATTGTTTCAATTCTTTTTTCCGTTTCGTAAGTGTCGTTGTGATTTCTAATTTTTCGCGGGTGAAACGAAGCCGAATTTGCCCGTCTTGATCCGTCCGGAAAATGATAGCGCCAGTAGCTTTCAAGCGCGCCAAAGTCTCTGGACTGGGATGCCCATAGTGATTGTGCTTCCCACACGATATGAACGCGAGCCTTGGTTGAACGAGTTTGAGCAGCGCCTCGCCACTCGATGTCCTGCTCCCGTGATGCCCCACTTTAAGGATAGAGAACTGCAAGTGTGGATTGTTTTTTACGACAGCCTCTTCCACCTTTTCTGAGGCGTCTCCTGTGAGAAGAATCGTCTGCTTCATCACTGTCACGAGTGCCAGTATCGAGTCTTCGTTTTCTGCATGAGACAAACCTTTTGGCCACAGTACCTTCCACGTCGTCTCATTCCATTTCCACTCGTCTCCTGCTAGTACCAACCGCCACTGAATCTTTGGATATTTCTTTTTCATTTCCTGCATCAGTGGAATCTTCTCCATCCCTTTCCCGATAATGAGTTGATGGATATTGATGTGCTTTGCGATGGTTTTTAAGTTTCCGACATGATCTTCGTCCCCGTGCGAGAGCATCACTTGCGAGAGCTCTGAGAGCCCCTCTGCTTGCAAGGCGGGAACAACCGTCGTAATTCCTTGGTCTTTTTTCTTTCTGTGCCTCCATGCCTCTTTCTGTTTAAAATCCGAGAGTCCACCCGTATCGATCAGTGTCGCCTGATTCCACCCTGGCGCTAGTAGAAGGATGGAGTCCCCTTGCCCAACGTCCACCATCACGAGTTCTGTTTCCCAGTGATACGGCACTTCAATTAATAGCGCAAGTATGGCTAGTATCGAAAGCACGCCTTTTTTAATCGTCATCTTTCTTCGTTCGAATAAAATCCCTACGACAATAAGGATTGTAAGAAAGAGAACGACTTCCCATTTGTCCCAAATCCCCAGTGTGAATTTTGTAAAGGACAACTGCTGGCAGAACGTGAGGGTGCGAGAAACTCCAGAAAGAATGAATTCTCCAAAAGTTTTTAGAAGGTCAATCAGCGAACCTAATCCAAAAAGTACCGCGACTAAATAGGCGGTTAACAATGGAAATAGCAGCATCTCAAACAACATCGAAAAGAGCGCAGTCAGAAGAATACTCAGCGCATTCCAATAAAAGAAATACTGACACAAGAGAGGAAGCGCGATAAGACTCATCCCAATCGGCACCCACAAATCAGCCCGAATACGAGGCAAGACCGCTCTTTGCCATTTCGAGAGAAAAATAATAATGGCCGTTAACCCATAGCTTAGTTGAAAGGCCACATTTAAAAGGATGCCTGGCCAAACGAGAATGGAAGCAATCGCCATCCAGAGTAAACAGTCCATCTGTATGCTTCCACGTCTTTTGATGAACGGTTTGGATACGGCAGAAAACACCACCATTCCAATTGCACGAGTACCGCTAATATTCCAACCAATTACAAATCCATAGAACACTACAAAAAGCACCAGTAAGCCACGCGTTTTCTCTCTAGTAATGCCACTTCGCCAACAGAGTCGTTCGATGCAAGCGACCATTAAGGAGATATGTAATCCCGAAATCGCTAAGAGATGCAAGAGGCCAAGCTGCTTGTATTGTTCCCACTCTTCTTCACTAAATCCACTTCGGTCCGCTAAGAGTAAGGCAAGCGTATATTGTTTTATGCGACTGTCTTTTTGAGAACGCACCACTTGCAACAACCCAGAGCGAAGATGTTCCACAAAGCTCCAGAAGCCTGAAACACTCTTCATCCCAGAATTCAATCGCTCCACCTTCAAAGCATGTAGCACGCCAAGACTAAGATAATAATTTTTTGCATCAAAATTCCCTTTATTACGTGCATGTTCGATTTCTTCAATGGTCCCTTCAAACGAGACTCGCACCACTTCACGTAACTGCAAGAATGTCTGTTGCTCAGATTCCGACTCCAGTACATAGTAAAAAAAGACTTTCTCGTGCTTCGTTCCAGCTTCCAGCGTGGCCGTTCCCGTTACTAAATCCCCATTCACCTTCAATTGGTTTGGATTTAATACGAGTTGCCCAGTAATCGCATCATCAACGGTAAAAGACGGATGCGTCACTTCACGTATATATAAAAATAACCGCACCCCTACCGCTACACATAGGACGATTCCGAGCAAGCTTTTCCATGCCTCGTGCCCTCGTTTCCACGCCACAACAATGATGAATAAAGGGACAATCCACCAAGCGACTGCCCCTTCGAATACAACGATGCTAGAGGCTACAAGCACTGCTAGTATCCAGTAACTCATTGCGTCACAATCCTTTCTTGAAAGGACTCGAAGAGCTTCTTACCAATTCCGCGGACTTTCATCAAGTCTTCCTTTGTTTGAAACGAACCGTTTTTCTTGCGATATTCAATAATTGCCTCGGCTTTTTTCTCACCGACTCCCTTCAATGTCTTCAGCTCTTCCACCGTTGCCGTATTAATATTCACTTTTCCCTCTTTAGCTTCTTCTTTACTTGTTGCTCCTGCTGGAATTTCCTCAGCTTCTTCTCCAACTTTTGGCACAACAATCGCCATTTGATCCTCTAGCCGCTTTGCTAAGTTCACTTTCTGGCTATCCGCCTCCTCCGTCAATCCTCCAGCGGCATCGAGCGCGTCCTTTACACGGTCTCCAACCTTCATTTGATAGATTCCCGGCTTTTTCACGGCACCTTTAATATCAACGAAAATGACCGCTTCTAGCGTCGTACTTTCTTCGGTTTTCTCCGCCAACACCGTCGTTACCACCGCTTCACTTTCTTCCACGGCTTCTTCTTTTTTAGGCAGCAGTCCACCAACACCCACTAATAAAAGAATTGCTCCGCCAACGACCGCACCCTTGACCGCCAAACTCCACGACTCCCATTTTTCTTTCCACTCATCAAAAAAAGCCATTTCTCTCACTCCTTAAAAAGATTTCTCCAATTAAAGATATGAGAAAAATGACTCATTGGTTATAGATTTTTTAGAATTTCAATGGCTTCATCCAAAGTCTTCACAGGATAAATTTTAATATCTGTGCCTAACTTCGCAGCCGCTTCTTTGACTTCTTCATAGTTCGATTTAATATCTGGATAACGTGCACGCATTTCGTCAGTGATTTCATCGTCTGGGGCTAAGAAAACTGTCGCACCTGCTTCAATCGCAGCTACTAATTTCTTATCAATTCCACCGATACGTCCAACCGTTCCGTCTAATTCAATCGTTCCTGTTCCGGCAATGTTATGTCCGTTTTTCAAATGACTATTCGTAATTTGATTGTAGATTTCAAGCGTGAACATCAAACCACCTGAAGGGCCACTTACGCCATGTGGGTCAAATTCAACGGATGGGTCAGAAGTCACATCTTCATCCACTTCCCCGCCAAATCCAAGACGGATACCACCAGTACGGCTATTCATTTTCAACTTCGCGCTGATTGTCATTGTTGCATCATCACGTTTCACTTGAAGGACGAGCGTATGTCCTGGTTCAAGGCCTGCTAAATAGTCTTTTAAGTCTTCAAAACTCTCATCGGTATTGCCTGGGCTCCTTCCGTCAATCGTTTCGATAATATCTCCGACTTTTAACTTGTCACGGAAATCCGAACTTTGGTCCACGCGTGTAACGAAAATACCATTCACATGTCGCTCGACCGTTTTCCCAGCCGCTTCAAAGGCTACTCGAACCGCTTTTGAACGTGCGTTGCGCATACTGAAATCTTGCAGGGCATCGAATTCTTCTGGAGTATAATCCCCAAATACTTCTTCAGAAGGAAGCATTTCATGGTGCTTCAAAAACTTCTTAAAGTACGTTAAAACGGTCGCCTGCTCGACATACACCGTCAGCACCCTAAGAGATCCTGGGTCCTCATCTTTTGCTCCACTAATCGTTAAAAACTGAGATACCTCTTCTGCAGTCCCTGGCGATTCAATCACATATGGGATTGGAATCATCGCAACAATCGCTAATACAACGAAAATTAAGGCTGCAATAATAATCTTCTTAACCTTTGACATCTGCTATCTCCTCATCCATTTTTATTGTGCGTTCAGGCGCTTCTTTATATTTTTCTTGCAAGGCATCGGCTACCACACTTGGAACAAACGGCGTTACGTCTCCTCCAAAGCGAGCCAGTTCCTTCATCATCGACGAACTTACAAATCGGTACTCTTCTTTGCTGAGTAATAATACCGTTTCGACTTCTCCGTTTTGAACACGGTTATGAGATGCAAGAGTTGCTTCATATTCGAAGTCAGTTGCGTTTCGAACGCCACGGACAAGAACGCTTGCCCCTAATTGTGCCGCTGCCTCTACAGTTAAACCTCCACTAACGGCCACTACTTTAGCGTTAGGTACATGCGCAATCACCTTTTCAACCAGTGATTTTCGCTCATCTAAAGAAAACAAATAGTTTTTCTGAACATTATGCGATAAAACGACAATGACTTCATCGAAGAGCTCACTGCTTCGCTCGATAATATCTAAATGCCCATTCGTAATCGGATCGAAGCTTCCTGCTACTACCGCTTTTCTCATCTTAAGCCTCCTCTTCGCTAGTCGCACGGTCATAGAACACTAAGGCTGTAATCCCGTACTCCACGCGCTTATATTGCTCAAATTCTAAAATTCGCTCTGGAAGTTGCACTTCCTTATCCACCTCACAGACAATCACGCAGTCTGGAGAAACTAGATTCAACTCCTGCAACTGCTCAATGTCCTTTACAATTTCTTGCAGGCGATATGGCGGATCCATAAACACCAACTTGAACGGTTCAAACGCTGGGTCACTCGCAATGGTTTTGAGTCCTTGTTTGACGTTTTGTCGTTTTAAATGAAATTGTTCGGGTGATTTTGTAATCTCGATATTTTGCTCAATCGTCTTTTGTGCCAGGCGATTGTTCTCGAATAGAAACGCACGGTCCATCCCACGAGAGACAGCCTCGATGGCAACGGCTCCGCTTCCGCTATACATGTCGAGCATGACTCCTCCGTCAAAATAACCGCCAAGAATATTGAAGAGCGATTCTTTTATCTTGTCAGTCGTCGGACGAGTATTTTGGCCCGGTACTGCCTTTAAGCGTCTTCCGCCAAATTCTCCTGAAATAATTCGCACAGTGCATTCCTCCTTATTCCACTATAATACCATATTCCAGCGCTCTTTCGTGAGTTTTTTATAAAATAAGTGGTGCATCGACTGAGTAAAGGATTTCTTTTGGTGCTTCTTGAGCGTTAGCCTAAGACGATGCATCGAATCCTTGCGGATTTGTTTATAATAGCTGTAATGGGGCAACGGCTTGAGCCATGGTCTCAAGCTCTTTCAAGATTCAAACGTACTCTAGAAAATAAATTTTCAAGAGTACGTAATTCACTTTGAATGCTATCCCCCATTACTGCTATTATAAAATCCGCTCGATTCTTCTCATCGTCTCATTCAAAGAGAAATTCTTATGCAGTAGTGTTCTCATTTCTATAAATACACGAAAGAATATGGAATAAAAAATGCGCTGTGCGATTTCAGTTAATTTGGCGCAGCTGAAAGGGTACTGGCAAAATGCTCTCCTCCTTGGTACGGGGACAGTCGAAAAACAAAAAAGTCCGCTACTTTCATAGCGAACTTCACATTGTTTTATAATGGGATAATGGTGTCATTATCACTAGTAGCAGGCTCGGTTGAGATAATCTCAATCATCAGCCCATGTGGCAAGCAAATACTTGTCTGACCTGGTTGGGAAATCCAACCTGTTTGTACCGCGATTTGGTCTGGACTATTATCTTCCTTGTCACGAATACGCGTTCCATCGACTTCAATAATATTATATTGATCGTCATGCGGGAAGTAGATGAACTCTTCATGTGGTGTATTTTCACTGAGTTCAAAGCGCTCGATTTCTTCTCCGTCGATTGTGAGAATCGCGTAAATTTTTGCTTCTTCTTTTCTCGTTGCTTGTTGATAAGCAAAGATGGCATTTGGTAAAAATGATAGTGCCAATAATACGAGCACAATAATAATGTCGAATGGCTTTATCAAATGGGAATACTTCTTAATTATCGTTCTCATCCTTTAACTCTAATAATGTTCTACGTACTTCTGAGGCAATTTTTGAACCAATCACGAGTAATTCATACAGCGTAAAGGTCTCAAATGGAGTCACACGGCCAACATAGCGAATAAAAACCTCGCCATCTGGGTCCATTAAAAGCGAATAATACGCCACTAACTCTTGATTCAAGCGATTAATGGTATAGAGCACCTCGAATAAATCTAAGCCAAAGCCTCTTCCATTCCCGATTCCTTCATAAGTAATCTGGTAATCGGTACGTTCCTCGCTATCATCAAACACGATGCTAAATGGAAACTCGGCTTCTCCTTCTGAATACAAACCAAGATAGGCCACCCCACCGTCACCTAAATCCTTCTTATCCAGTTTTAAATCACGATTCTTTAAAACCGTCTCAAACGATTCACTAACCTTCATCCTGGCCACTCCTTTCGCCATTTGTAACCTCTATTTTACTAGATTCCCTCCTATTTCACAACCAAACACCGAAATCCTACTCTTTTCTTCTCTATTAGATACTAAGAACGGTTTCGTTTTGGCCATTTTTAGGATATTCATTATCTTTCACTTATATTTCTATTCAATTTAGAAAAAAAAGCAAACCTCTTCCGTTTACTGTTTCGTAAAATAATTTTTAATTACTTATCTAAAGTCCTTTTCTTTTCTGATACGTGGTATAAACAAACCGCAAAGAAGATACAAATTATTTTTGCTACATAATCAAGAAGGACATTATCATTTATACTCATCTGAGATAATGTATTTATCAGTGCATGTGTCATCACACATAACCATAGACTGTTGGAATAGGCGAATAATGCTGACAGAATAAAACAGTTAGTTAGTAATCCTAGTAAAAAAACTAGAATATGAATACTCTCTAAACTTCCATCAATATAAAAGAACAAGAGATGCCATACACCCCAACACACAAAAGTAATCAGCGTTGAAGCAATATAGGGAATCTTCTTCTCTAAAGCAGGTTGAAATGAATATCTCCACCCTAATTCTTCGATGCCGCCAAATACAATCGCCTTAAGGAAAAGAAGGAACGGTAGAAATAGACTTTCTATTTTAAATCCTCTATTGATTAATACTGAAGAAAACTCCAATATCAGAAAAATCAGTACTAATGTATAGCTTTTTACAGATTGCTTTATATTGAAAAAATCTTTTAAAATTTCTAAGGGCCTTTTGGAATGACATTTAACTTGATAAACGATTCCCCAAAGTGCAGATGATATACCCGCTAAAGAAATAAAGAGTATCCCTAAAAATGAATTGTACCCTAATTCAAATCCTCTTAATTTCAGTATTCCAACCAATGCAGCGATAACCGTTATCTGAAGCAATGTTGGCATTAAATACATTTTGATAATGGCCTTACTCTTCATGATTCATCCTCTAATAAAAATCTCTTTTAAATTACCATCTATATTATACCATTTTTGACATCTTTTCTATATCTAGTTTTGCGCACAAAAAAAGAGACTGAAGTTTCCTTCAATCTCTCTTGTAATTTATTGATTAACCTAAACGTTGGCGAGAATCCGCTGCACGTTGTAAGGCTTGACCAACATAGTTGATACATAACATCATCACAAAGATTAGGATTGTGGCTGGTAACCAAACCCATAATTTATTTTGGATGATATCTGCATTTTTTGCTGCAGAGATTAATGTACCAAGTGATGGTGTTGTAAATGGTAAACCGAAACCTAAGTAAGTTAACCCAGTTTCAATACCGATATTCCCTGCTAAACGTAAAATTAAGTTAACGATGATTAATGAACTTAAGTTTGGCAAGATTTCACGGAACATGATTCTTAAGTCACTTGAACCTAATGTTTTAGATGCATTTACATAGTCTAAACTTGCTTCTTGAAGAGTACGTGTTCTGAATAAACGAGCAGAACCGACCCAATAGAAGGCTGTCATGATTAATACAAAGTGGACCATTGTGTAGTTTGGAATCACTGTAACAAACACGATGATGATCATCAATGTTGGTAAAATCATAATAAAATCAACAACACGCATGATTGTTGTATCCACCCATTTACCGTAGTAACCAGAAATCAATCCGACAAAGATACCAATGATACATGTCAAGATTGTGATTGAGAAACCGATTAATACTGAGTTACGAGCCCCGATAATTAAGAGGGCTAAAACGTCACGACCACTTTCGTCAGTCCCTAAAATGTGCGCATTTGATGGGGCTTTATAACGACCTAAGATATTTACTTTAAGAGCAGTTTCTTGGTCGATGAAGTATGGTCCGATAAAGATGATTAAGAAAATCAACGCTAGTAAGATTAACGCGAAAAGCGCTATTTTATCTTTTAAAAACTCCCGTACAATAACCTGAAACCCAGCAGGCGGTGTAGATACGGTGCTTTCTTCAACGACAGTTTCTTCAACTGTATTTACATTATTTTGCTCCATTTGCTACTCCTCCTTTTATTATTGTACACGAACACGTGGGTCTACAATACTCATGATAATATCAGATAATAGCGTACCTAGAAGAGTCGCTGTACCGAAGAGTAATAGTAACGCTAAGATTACTGAGTAGTCACGTCCTGTGATTGATGTTACGAATAAGTTCCCCATTCCAGGATATGAGAAGATGTTTTCAATGAACACTGAACCACCGATTAAACCAGTGAATTCATATCCTAAGAAGGCTGCGATTGGCAAGATTGAGTTACGGAAGATGTGGCGGTTGAACACAACATTTTCAGGAACCCCTTTCGCACGTGCTGTACGAACGTAGTCTTGGCTCTTCGCATCGATAACCCCAGTACGTAAATATTGAATCGTACCAGTAGTTGAAAGAATCGCCATCGTAAACGCTGGTAAAATCATGTGATGGAATTTGTTTACATAATAGCCAAGTGTTCCAGCAACTACATCTGAATCAACAGATCCACGAGTTGGGAACCAACCTAATGTATAACCAAATAACCATAATAGAACTAATGCGAATACGAATACTGGGATTGAGTAAGTAATGAATGTATATACTACGATTGCTTTGTCAGCCCAAGAGTTTTGGTAACGACCTGCAATCATCCCTAATGGTAATGCTATTAAGTAAGTTAAAATCAATGTTAATAATGATAACCAAACAGTGTTACCAATACGTTCACCGATTAATTTTGTAACTTCATATTTGTAAGTATAACTTTGACCGAAGTCTCCGCGGAATGCTTTTGAAATCCAGTTCCAATATTGAACAGGAAGTGGATCATAGAATCCAGCTTTCACACGTAACGCTTCAATTGTATTTGGGTCCGTTTCTGGAGTAATTAAACCTGTAAATGGATCCCCTGGCATCATCTTCGCGATTAAGAATGCTAGCACACTAAGGATGAAGATTTGTGGCAACATTAATAACACACGACGTAAAATGGTTTTCCACATAATTATTTTCCTCCTTTTGGATTTAATGCAACAAAGTGTGAGTCAGAGATTTTTTGTAAATCAAACACACGACCGTTTTCATCGTAGTAAAGTTTTTGATTTTCTTGGTAAAATTTCTCAGCTTCTTTACGACGTAGTTTGTTTGCTTCACGGTTTTCTGGATCGATTACCGGAATCGCAGACAATAGACGTTTAGTATAGATATGTTGTGGGTTCGCGTAAATATCTTCCGATTTCCCTGTTTCAACGAAACGTCCACGGTACATGATGAACAATTCATCACACATATGTTTCACAACCCCAAGGTCATGGGAAATGAATAAGTAACTTAAGTTGAACTCATCTTGGATGCGTTTCATGTAGTTTAACACTTGCGCTTGTACAGATAAGTCTAACGCTGATACTGGTTCGTCGGCGATGATTAAACGTGGGTTACTTGCTAAGGCACGAGCAACACCGATACGTTGTCTTTGACCACCTGAGAACTGGTGTGGATATTTTAATAATGCTTCTTCAGATAATCCGATGATTTCCATTAATTCAATCACGCGTTTTCTCTCTTCATCTGGAGATAAACGTTCGAAGTTTCTTAATGGCTCAGCCACGATATCTAAGATACGTTTTTTAGGGTTAAAACTTGATAGTGAATCTTGGAAGATCATTTGTACGTTACGGTTGTAGTCTGAAGTACGACGACGTGCTTTGTTTGTTACGTCTTGTCCTTCGTAAATCACTTTACCGCTTGTTACGTGTTCTAGACCAATAATCGATTTTCCGATTGTTGATTTACCAGAACCTGATTCTCCAACAAGACCGTAAGTTTTTCCTTCTTCGATTTCAAGTGATACTCCGTCTACCGCATAAACATGATCCGTTACTCGGTTAAAGAAGCCACTACGAATCGGATAGTGAACTTTTAAATCTTCAATGGTTACAAAACCGCTCATTATGCTTCCTCCCCTTCAAAATGGAAATGTTTATAACATGTACAACGAACGAAGTGGTTTGGTCCAACTTCATGAAGTGTTGGATCTTCTTCGTGAGCGTCCGCTGGAATCCATGGAATACGTGGTGCGAAACGGCAACCTTTACGTGGTAATTTTGGTAATGGTGGCACTGTTCCTTTAATCACGTGTAATTCTTGACCTTCAGAACCCGCTTGTGGGATTGATTGTAGTAATGAACGTGTGTAAGGATGTTGTGGATTTGTGAATAGCTCTTCAACAGGTGCTACTTCTACAAATTGTCCAGCATACATCACGGCTACACGGTCAGCAGTTTCTGCTACTACCCCAAGGTCGTGCGTGATTAAGATGATTCCAGATTCTGTTTCTTTTTGGATATCATTTAATAAGTCTAAGATTTGCGCTTGGATTGTTACGTCTAAGGCAGTTGTTGGTTCATCGGCAATGATGATTGGTGGTTTACATGATAATGCAATCGCGATAACCACACGTTGACGCATCCCACCTGATAATTCGTGTGGGTATTGTTTGTAAGTACGTTGTGGATTTGGAATCCCTACTTGTCCTAACAATTCTAATACGCGTTCAGTACGTTCTTTTTCATTTAACTCTGTATGATAATAAAGAGCTTCGTCGATTTGAGCACCAATTGTCATTAATGGGTTTAATGAAGCCAATGGATCTTGGAAAATCATACCGATATCATTTCCGCGAATTTTGTTGTATAACGCTTCGTTTAAGTTTACTAAGTTCACATCGTTATAAATGATGTCCCCTGTAATCTTTGTATTGTTTTTGTTGTGTAAGCCCATGATGGTTGTCGCTAATGTAGATTTCCCACATCCTGATTCCCCAACGATGGCCAAAATTTCATTCTTTTCTAATGTTAATGACACATTATCTACTGCATCATAAAAATCATCTTTGATACGGAAACCAACGTGTAAGTTATTGATTTCTAATAGTGGCTTATCAATTGTCAAATCCGATTCCTCCTTATTTTCTTTGGTGAACTATTTCAATATTTAAAATAATAAAACAACGTTTCTATTATACGTTGCATGCTCTCTGATTGCAAATTGTATGACAATTCGAGCGCAGATACAGCGTATTTTTAGTTTACCATGAATCAAGCCTGATTACCATTATTTATGAGCAAAAAATTAACTTCTCTCATGTTATTTTAATTTTAAATTCAAATTTCACTAAAATCCCGTCATTAATGCGTTTTCATTGGTTTTATGGATTTTGTGCAAACAAAAAGAGACGAACCGAAGCTCGTCTCCTTCCAATTCTTATTTAGCACCAGTATCACTTGTTAATTCTACTTGATATAACGCAGATTTCTTGCTGCCTAAGTTTACATCGAAGTATTTCACACGTTTATTCACTGCTGTAAGTTCTTCTCCGACTAATGTTGGGAAGATGAATGCTTTATCGTGAACATATTTTTGCCATTCTTTATAGAACTCAACGTTTTTAGCTGAATCAAATGATTCTGTTGAACTAATTTTATTCATGATGGCAGTTCCTTCAGCATCTACATAACGTTCGAAGTTGAATTGTGCTGTTTCACCAAATAATCCTGATGGGTTTGGATCATAACCAGTAGACCAACCAGCTGCGAATACATCGATTTCTGGGTCGTCCGCTTGAACTTTATCATAGAATGAGTTCAATTCGATTGTACGTCCAGTATACAATTGAACATTCAATCCGATTTCTTTCCACCAGTTCAAGTATTGTTGAACAAGTGATTCATTCGCTTCATCACGAGTACGTGCAGCGAAGTTGATTTGTAGTTTTGAACCGTCTTTATTTTCACGAATTCCGTCTCCATCAACGTCTTTATATCCCGCTTCATCAAGCAATTGTTTTGCTTTTTCTGGGTTATAAGTAAAGCCTTCTTGTTCTTTATTATAGATATCTTTAAAGAACGGAATGATGATTGAGTTTGAAGAATGTTGTAATCCGTTGTACAAGTTTTGACCTGCCGCATCGATATCGAGCGCGTATGCCATTGCTTGACGTAAGTTTACATCTGACATTTTCGCATTTGGATCTGTCACGTTTTTACCAGTTTCTTTATCGTATTTTCCTAAGTGGAAACCGATATATTCATAAGCAGATGCTTGTGAACCTAGGAATGTTACGTTTGTTAAATCTTTATACGCTTCGTATTGTGAGTTTGGCATTGTAGCAATATCGTAGTTCCCAGCTTTCATTTCTGAAACGATGTTGTCTGGAGATACAACTTCCATTACGACTTTATCGACTTTCGCTACTCCTCTGAAGTAGTGCTCGTTAGGAACTAATGTCACAGATTCTCCTGCAACAATCGATTCAATCTTGAACTGACCTAAACCAACGAATTTTGTTCCACGAACATAATCACTTTTTTCCCACTCAGCTTCTGGAATATCTTTGAAGATGTGTTTTGGCATGATGTATGCACACACAGAACCACCTGCTAATTGCATTGAAGGGCTCATTTCTTTGAAGTGAATTTTCACAGTGTAATCATCCACTTTTTCAAGACCAGAAACGCTATCCGCTTTTCCATCGTGATATTCTTCCATACCAACTACATTTTTATAATCATCATCGTAACGAACACCTGTATAGTCTTTATTACCGATGGCTTGGTACGCGAAGATGTAGTCGTCGATGGTTACAGGTTGGCCGTCAGACCATTTATAGTCTTTTGAGTTTAATGTAACGGTTGCTGTTTTATTTTCAACGTCAAATTCAATACTTGCAAGACCTGTATTTGTTAACTTACGGTTTTCATCGTAATCAAACATACTTTCATCAATTAGACCACCGATACTTGAGTCATTTGTATCCGAAGATAACTCATCCGCAAAAATTCCAGAGAAAGGTGAAGAAGATACGATTGCGTATTTTAATGTTCCACCCTTGATTGGAGTTCCGTCGTGAGTGACTTCAGAAGCGTATTTCGTTGTTCCACTAGTGCTACTTGTTGAAGATGATTGTTCTTTACTACCACATGCTGCTAGCGTTAGCGCAACCGTTGCAGAAAACAGAATCATCACATTTCTCTTTTTCATCATAATCAGTCTCCATTCTTTTATTTTAAGGCTTTTGAGTGTATCCATAAATTTATGTTGGACTTATCATACTCCAACTTTTTAATAATTGCAATAGTATTTCTAATCTTTTTTTAATTTTCATCAGTTTTTTCTCATTTTTGAAAACTTTTTTCATAATGAAAACAAGCCTAGGAAAATTCCTAGACTTGTTTAATTGCATTATTTAGCTGCTGTGTCAGAAGTTACTTCTAATTGATACAATTGAGCTTTAGAATCTTTTGTTCCAATTGAAGTGTCATAGTATTTCACACGTTTGTTAACGGCTGTTACGCTGTCCCCTACTAATGTTGGGATTAAGAACGCTTGGTCTTTAGCGTATGCTTGCCATTCTTTGTAGAATTCTACGTTCTTAGCTTCATCAAATGCCTCTGTAGAAGCAATTTTCTTGATGATTTCAGTACCTTTTTCGTTTACATAACGAGAGAAGTTGAATTTAGCAGTTTCACCGAATAAGTTTGCTGGGTTTGGATCATAACCAACACCCCATCCAGCTGAGAATACATCGATTTCTGGATCATCCGATTGAACTTTTTCGTAGAAGTTATTTGATTCGATTGTACGACCTGTGTAAAGTTGTACGTCTAATCCAATTTCTTTCCACCATAATAAGTATTGTTGAACTAATGATTCGTTGGCAGCGTCACGAGTACGTGCAGCAAAGTTGATTTGTAATTTAGAACCATCTTTATTTTCACGAATTCCGTCGCCGTCTACGTCTTTATATCCAGCTTCGTCTAATAATTGTTTCGCTTTTTCTGGGTTATATGTGAAACCTTCTTGTTCTTTGTTATAAACGTCTTTGAAGAATGGTAAGATGATTGAGTTTGTACCATAGTTTAATCCGTTATATAAGTTTTCACCGGCTGCGTCGATATCTAATGCATACCCCATCGCTTGACGTAAGTTTACATCAGCCATTTTCGCATTTGGATCTGTAACGTTTTTACCTTGAGCCTTGTCGTATTTACCTAAGTGGAACGCGATATATTCATAAGAAGGCGCGAATGAACTTACGTAAGTTACGTTTGTTAAATCTTTGAACGCTTCGTATTGAGCACTTGGCATTGTAGCGATATCGTAGTTACCAGCTTTCAATTCAGAAACGATTGCATCTGGTGATACAACTTGCATTACTACTTTATCTAATTTTGGACGACCTTTGTAGTAGTATTCGTTCGCTTTCAATGTTACAGATTCCCCTGCAACTACTGATTCGATTGTGAAGGCACCAAGACCAACTACTTTAGAACCACGAACGTATTCGCTTTGTTCCCATTCTTTTACAGGGATATCTTTAAAGATGTGTTTTGGCATTGTGTATGCTGGAATTGCACCACCTGCTAATTGCATTGATGGTAACATTTTTTCAAAGTGAAGTTTTACTGTGTAATCATCCACTTTTTCAACACCAGAAATTTTATCTGATTTGCCTTCGTGGAAATCTTTCATCCCTACGATGTTTGTGTAACGGTCATTGTAACGAGAACCTGTGTAGTCTTTGTTACCGATCGCTTCGATAGCGAAGATATAGTCATCGATTGTGAATGGTTGTCCATCTGACCATTTGTAGTCTTTCGCATTTAAAGTAATTGTTGCTGTTTTTCCTTCAACGTCTAATTCGATAGATGCTAAACCAGTGTTTGTTAATTTACGGTTTTCATCGTATTCGAACATTGATTGGTCGACTTGACTCGCAATTGTTGAGTCAACTGAGTTTGATGCTAATTCATCGATGAAGATTCCACTGAATGGTGAAGCCACTACAAGTGCGTATTTTAATGTTCCGCCTTTGATTGCTGTTCCTTCATGTGTCACTTCTGAATTGAATTTTGATTTTGAAGAAGCTTTTGATGCTTCAGATGAAGTGTTACTGTTGTTTGCTGAACCACATGCTGCTAATGTTAGCGCTGCTGCAGCTGATAAGAATACTAAACTCTTCTTTTTCATTTTTCCTCCACTCTCAGACACCCGATTCAACTTTTCTTGTATGTTGAATTGTCTGACAAATTAATTCTTGGTGTTAATTCTAACATAATTTTAATTTTTTGCAAGCATAATCCTTAAAATTTTTTAATTCGTTTTAGGTTCTTACTTTAAACTGACTTAAACAAGCGAATTTATAGAGTTTTTTCAACTGTTTTACACAACAAAAAAGGCCTCGCAAATGCGAGACCTTGAAATTGAATTCAATTCAATTATTTAGCAGATACACCTGTTTCAGATAGTAATTCTACTTCTTCCCATCCAGTATCTTGACCTTGAGCAATATCCATATGTTTGATACGTTTGTTTACTGCTGTTAATGAGTAAGTGTTGAAACGTGGAATTTCGAATGGGTTTTCGAATACGAATTTTTGCCATTGTTTGAATAATTCAACACGTTTAGCTGGATCGAATGATTCTGAAGAAGCAATTTGGCTAATTAATTTAGTGTGTTCATCGTTTACATAGTGACCGAAGTTGAAACGAGCTTTTGGTCCGTATAATCCATCTGGGTCAGGGTTGTAACCAATTGTGAATCCACCTAACCACATATCGAAGTCATCAGCGTATTTAGTTAATTTTTCAGCATATGAGTTAAATTCTAACGCACGGCCGTTTAATAATTCAACGCGTAGACCTACATTTTTCCACCATTCGATGTATTGTTGAACAACAGCATCGTCTGTTTGGCTACCTGCAGCTACTAATAATGTGATTGTTAATTGTTTACCATCTTTATCTTCAACATAGCCATCACCGTCAGTATCTTTGTATCCAGCATCTGCTAAGATTTTCTTAGATTCTTCTGGGTTGTATGTGAATCCTGGGATTTCTGATTTGTCTGCATAGATTTCACCAAAGAATGGAGATAATAATGTGTTAGCAGAAATACGTAATCCTTGGTAAGTTTCTTTAGCTACTTGATCGTTATCTAACGCATAAGCAATTGCTTTACGTAACGCAGGATCACTCATTTTCTTACCAGGTTCGAATACGTGTTCACCTGTTGCTTTGTCAAAGTGACCCATGTTGAAACCAACATAAGAAATGCTGTTTGTGATTGTACCTAATAAAGTAATGTTAGATAAATCTTTATAAGTATCGTATTGGTCTGCAGGCATTGAAGCCATGTCATATTTACCAGCTTTCATTTCTTGAACGATTGAGTCTGGTGATACAACGTCAGCTTTTAAGCCATCCACTTTAGGTTCACCTTTAAAGTAGTAAGGGTTTTTCTTGAATGTTACAGATTCACCAGGAACTACTTTTTCAACGATGAATGGTCCGTTACCTACAACATCTGTACGGCTTTTATCTGATTTAACAGCATCTGCATAAGACATATCTTTGAAGACGTGTTTTGGTATCATTTGTCCGAAGATTGCGCCACCACCCATTTCTAATGCTGGGTAAACTTCTTCTAAGTGAATTTTAACAGTTTGGTCATCCACTTTTTCTAAACCAGAGATTTTATCTGCTTTACCTTCGTGGAAGTCTTTCATACCAACGATGTTTTCAGCATTTTCATCGTAACGAACTCCTTCGTAATCTTTACGTCCAATGAATTCATAAGTGAAAATGTAGTCGTCGATTGTTAAAGGTTGGCCATCTGACCATTTGTAGTCTTTAGAACGGAGTTTCAATGTTACAATTTTATTTTCTTTATCTAAATTGAACTCCATCATACCGCCATCTTTTTTAATACGTTGGTTTGCATCGAATTCAAATAATTGTGCGAACGCTAAGTCAACTAAAGTACCGTCACCTGAGTCCACATATAATAATGGGTTAATTAACCCTTTGAATGGTGAAGCAGATACGATAGCGTAGTTAACTGTTCCACCTTTGATAGCAGTTCCTTCGTTTGTTACATCAGAAGCGAATTTGCGTTCTTCAGTTTTAGCATTTGATGAAGAATCACCACTTGCTTTGTTGTTGTTATTACATGCAGCTAAAGTTACTAATGAAGCAGCACCTAATAAACCAGCAATTGCTTTTTTGTTCATGTGTTTCCCTCCAAATTGGATTGATATTAGAATAACTTAAATAATACTCCCATTCCTTCATTACTGCAACCTTTATTTCTATTTCTCACCATTTTTTTATCGAACTCTCATTTATTCTTAATCGATAAAATTGCGTCATTATCGCGTTTTCGACACATTACAACCCGTTTGTCCACGAATAAAGGACATTTCTTTCTTCTTTTTTCTCAACATTCGCATCCTATCAACGTTTCTGGCAGAAGCACAAAAAAACCGGAAGTTTCCACTTCCGGTTTTCCAATTTCTTATTGATGACTTGCAATGTAATTCACTGCGTCTCCAATGGTTGAAATGTTTTCTGCATCTTCGTCAGAAATTTGAACACCAAATTCGTCTTCCAATTCCATAACTAATTCCACAACATCTAGTGAATCTGCACCTAAGTCTTGTTGGAATGTCATGCCTTCCGTTACTGTTGAAGCATCTACGCTAAAACGGTTTGCAATCAATTGAGCTACTTTATCAAAAACTTCTTGATTTGACATAACTTTCTCTCCCTTCTCATTAAGGTCTATATTAGGTACTGCACCATTTCGGGCAGATCCCGTCCCTCCGCTACGCTGTGCGGGCTATCCTCTTAGTGGATAGTACTGTTATTTTACAGAATTCTTTCGAAAATGTCCATACCTTCAATGAAAAGTACGATTTTCTTAGCGTTTTCTTATTAATTAACAAAGAACATAATGTCCCGGTTCAACCTCTTGTAAGGTCGCTTCTTCGCTAAACTCTTCTCCTTTATATACCAGACGTTTGCGATTCTTTTCTTCGCGTGGGTCTGGAAGAGGAATGGCTGAAAGCAGGCTCTTTGTATACGGGTGTTGCGGATTATTATACACGCATTCCGCTGAACCTAACTCCACGATACGACCACGATACATCACGGCGATACGGTCGCTGATGTATTTCACCATAGATAAGTCATGGGCGATAAATAAATACGTTAGGCCAATTTCTTTTTGTAATCTCTTGAGTAAGTTCACAATTTGCGCTTGAATCGATACGTCTAGCGCTGAAATCGCCTCATCACAGACAATGAATTTTGGATTCACGGCTAAAGCACGCGCAATTCCAATCCGTTGACGTTGACCGCCTGAGAATTCATGCGGATAACGGTTGGCATGTTCTTTATTCAATCCAACTGTTTCAAGCAGTTCATCCACCATCGCATCACGCTCTTCTGCCGTTTTTGCAAGGCCGTGAATATCAATTCCTTCTGCGATAATATCACGCACTTTCATACGACCATCAAGGGACGCATATGGATCTTGGAAAATCATTTGGGCTTCTTTACGAAACTCGAGCAATTCTTTTCCTTTTTTCAAGTTCGCGATATCTTTTCCTTCGAAGAGGATTTCTCCTTCAGTTGGTTTATATAAACGAAGTAAGGCCCGTCCAGTCGTTGATTTTCCTGAACCAGATTCTCCAACGAGACCGAAAGTTTCTCCTTCGAAAATATCAAAGGAAATATCGTCGATGGCTTTCACCACATTTTTCTTCGAACCAAAATACTGTTTTAAGTGTTTTACTTCTACCAGTTTTTTTCTGTTTTCTGTATTAGTCATGCGCCTGTCCTCCTTCTCCAAAGAAGATGTTGCGTCTTCTTACGATTTCTTCTGGAACAGGTACTTTCGGAGCACGTGGATCCAAGAGCCATGTCGCTGCAAAATGTGTTGGACTCACTTCAAACATCGGTGGTTCCTTCACACGGTCAATCTCGAGCGCCACATCACTACGAAGCGCAAAGGCATCTCCAACTGGTGGGTCAAGTAAGTCTGGCGGACTTCCAGGAATTGCATAGAGCGTATCTCCTGTATGCAACGTTGGCATTGAGCGAAGCAAGCCCCAAGTATAAGGATGTTGCGGATTGTAGAACACTTCGTCTACAGTCCCAACTTCAACGACCTTTCCGGCATACATTACGGCTACACGGTCTGCGACATTGGCCACCACACCGAGGTCATGCGTAATGAAGATAATTGCCATTTGGAATTGTTGTTGCAGTTCTTTTAAAAGCTCTAAAATTTGTGCTTGAATCGTTACGTCAAGCGCTGTTGTCGGTTCATCGGCAATCAGCACATCTGGATTACATGCCAAGGCAATGGCGATGACAATCCGTTGACGTTGCCCACCAGAGAATTGGTGAGGATATTGTTTCATACGCTCTTTGGCATTTGGAATACCTACAAGCTCTAGTAATTCTTCAGCACGTTTGTTAGCTTCTTCTTTTGAAGCTTTCTCGTGCTTGATAATCACTTCTGTAATTTGTTTTCCAATCTTCATCGTAGGGTCGAGTGACGTCATTGGGTCTTGGAAGACCATGGCGATTTCCTTCCCACGAATCGATTGCATATCGCGCTCGCTCTTTTCGAGGATGTTTTCACCTTTAAAAGTAATCGACCCTTCTTTAACGACCGCATTATTCGATAATAGTTTCATCACACTTTTGGCAGTCACACTTTTTCCTGAACCGGATTCACCGACAAGAGCGAGTGTTTCGCCTTTTTGTAACTTCAGATTTACTCCACGAATCGCTTGTACTTCTCCCGCAAAAGTCTCGAAGTGGATTCGTAAGTTTTCAATCGATAAAATAGTTTCGCTCATTCGAATCCTCCTAGTCTTTCATTTTCGGGTCAAAGGCATCACGTAAACCGTCTGCCAATAAGTTAAAGCTAATCATTAGAACACAGAGCACTCCTGAAGGGAACCACATCAAGTGAGGGTACAGACGGAATGTTTTGTATCCACCGTTAATAAGGGCTCCAAGAGACGCATCCGGGCTCGGAATCCCGATTCCAAGGAAGCTTAAGAAGGCTTCAAAGAAAATCGCTGATGGGATTGAGAACATTGTCTGAATGATGATTAAACCAGCCATGTTTGGCAATAAGTGTTTAAAAGCAATCTTCCAGAAACTTTGCCCTAGCGCACGAGACGCTAAAATGTATTCTAAATTCTTTTGTTTCAAGGTTTGCGCACGAACGACACGCGCCATCGTTACCCAGCTTGTAAACCCAATCGCGATAATAATCGACACGAGACCTGGTTTTAATACGAGTAACATCAATACAAGGATGATTAAGTTTGGAATCGCTGAGATGATTTCTAAGAAACGTTGCATCACGGTATCCACACGTCCGCCGAACCATCCAGAAATAATTCCGTATGTCACACCAATCGTAATATCAAACAACGCTGCCACAAAGGCGATAATCAGCGATGTTTGCGTTCCGTAAAGCACACGTGAGAATAAGTCACGACCAAGGTTATCTGTTCCGAAGAAGAAGTTCACGCCTTCTGGAACCCCTTGTTGCGCATACACATCAACTCCGTTACGATAGCCATTGAAGAGGCCTGGAATACGCGCTGGTAAGTTGGCAAACTCCGTGTTTTGTTCTAGTGGATCAAATGGAGCAATGACTGGTGCTAAGACTGCTAACAGCACAATTACTAGAATAATAAAGAGCGATACTAAGGCTCCTTTATTTTTCGTCAACCGTCTCCATGAATCTTGTAAGAAGTTGAGAGAAGGTGCAGCGATTTTTTCACGGTCAGCACTATGCGTTAAATCCACACGTTGGAATAACTCTTTTTCTGTTAATTCTGCCATTACGCTTCCCCTCCTTCATCAGTAATACGAATACGAGGATCAATCCATCCGTATAGCAAGTCTACAATTAAAATCACAAATACGAGTAATGCAGAGTAAAGCATTGTTACTCCCATAATTGTTGGGTAGTCATTCGTTAAAATTGATTTTACAAACTGTTCCCCAATCCCAGGAATCGCGAAGATGTTTTCGATTACCATCGACCCTGTCATGAGTCCAACGAGCATTGGTCCAAGGATAGTCACCAGTGGAATAATCGCATTTCTAAATCCATGCTTGAACGCGACTTCGAAACGGCTTAAGCCCTTCGCACGCGCCAATTCAATATAATCGGAATGCAATACTTCTACCATTTCTGTTCTGACAAAACGCGCCGAATCGGCAATTGGTGAAATCGCCAGCGCCATTGTTGGAAGAATGGATGAGACAAACCCTTGATTCCATAGCGCAATCGGTAGAATTGGGAAAATCACCCCAAAGACTAATTGAAGCACTACTGCGAACACGAAACTCGGTACCGAGCGTCCAATAATCGCAAAGAATGTTGCAAGTGTGTCCACCCATGTATTTTGTTTCATGGCCGCAATCATCCCTAGTAGCGAACCTACCACTGTCCCGAAGATTAAAGCTTGGAACCCTAATTGGAAACTTGGCCCTACACGAGAGAAAATCAAGTTTGCGACTGTTGAGTTATATTGGAACGATTGTCCAAAGTCTAAACGGAATAACCCTGTAATATAAATCAAATATTGAACAAATACAGGCTTGTCGAGGCCGTACTTGGCATTCATAAGTTCTAGTTGAGCCTGCGTTAACTGTTCTTCATTGGCATATGGAGACCCAGGTAATAGTTTCATTAGAAAGAATGTAATCGTCGCAATCAGGAATAAAGTTAGGAACATGTAGAAAACACGTTTCCCGATATATTTTAAATAGTTTTTCAACTCTGCACCTCCATCGATATCTTAATTCTGTTTCATCATACTATCTATAGAATTAAAGTTTCAACTAATTAGTTTCAGGCTAGCCATTGCGCATTGCCAAAAGTTCTGCTACAGTGAAAAGAACGACATGAAAAGGAGGAAGTTTATGTCATTCGACTATAAAAAAATAGGACTCATTTCTGGAATCCTACTATTATTATGTATAGGCTATGTAACACTGACGGGCCCCTTTAGTCTACTTGCCCTTAGCAACGCTCTTTTTATGTGTGCACTTGTTTGTTTAATGATCGGTATTTTTGCGTATTTAAGTCGCACCGACTTCTTCACTCTTTTTCTGAAGAGCTTCACTCCTAATAAGGAGCATTCAAAGCAATCCATCTTTACCGCATCATCGACAGTCCTCTTTTTAGAAGTAGCCGCACTTCTTGGGATTCTATCTATAATATTTGGAATCTTCCTATTATAATTATAAAATGAAAAGCCGTGTCCTCCTAGAAGGGCACGGCTTCTTTTTGATTATAGTTCTGCAGCTTTTTTCTCTGCTTTTTCTTTTTCGATTTCCTCACGTAATTCAGGAAGAATCTGCGTGAAATCCATACGAAGTTCTTGTCGCAACGATGGCTCCACTTTACGAACGAAGTGGAATGTCGATAAGCGTTCCATTACGCTTTCGGCTTCATCTTTAGCAACATATAAATAGATGTATTTTAAGCGTTTTGAAATATAGTGAATATTCCCAAACTTCTTCAACTGTTTAATTGGTTTCAATGTATACAACCAAACAACGAGTGCTTGTCTTTCTTGTTGCTCCATTGTTTCTCCCTTCTACATAGCTTTTAATTCGATAATTTTTTCTTCTTCCTCTTCTGGAAGACCTTCTCTTGTTGGTGGCGGCGTTTGTTCGCGACTTTCTTTATCACGTCGGATGGCCCATAGTACTAAACCAATTCCGGCACTGGAAGCAAAGAAGCTCGACCCACCGTAACTGATCAGCGGTAATGGCACCCCTGTTAAAGGCGCTACCCCAACGAGCGCTCCGATATTAATTCCTGATTGAATCAAGAATAAAATCGCCACACCGTAACATAAATATTTTCCAAAAAGATTACGACATTTATTTCCTTTGCGAATAATCGCGATGATTAAGCCAAATATCGCAAGAAGGAGAATAAAGATTGTAATAAATCCTAACTCTTCTCCGACAATCGCTAAAATAAAGTCGGTATGGGCTTCTGGTAGGAACCCCGTTTTTTGAACAGAATTCGATAACCCTGTTCCAATCCAACTACCTCTTGATAAACCAAGATACCCTTGAATCGATTGATAACCAGCACCTGTTGGATCACTCCATGGATTATGGAATGATGTAA
Organism: uncultured Streptococcus sp.; assembly: GCA_963551375.1. GTDB lineage: Bacteria > Bacillota > Bacilli > Lactobacillales > Aerococcaceae > Granulicatella. Next base: position 65,850 of record CAUVGI010000001.1, read on the forward strand.
AACGGCTTAATTGGTACGCTTTTAATCCGAATTTCTCAAAAATCGAAGCGTCTAAATAAGTGAGGCTATATAGTCCAGCAAAGACTACGCCCCAAATCGCTAGTGCGCGGTTCGAGACACCGGTCATAAGGCCAAGTAGGACAGCAACTCCAGCAATAATAATGGACGTTCCTAAGTCCGGTTGAAGCATGACCATTCCGATGAAGAAAGCTGTAATTCCAGCAGGAATGAGATAGAATCTCCAATCGCGTTTACTACGTTCGTTCTTACTATAAATATAAGCCGATGTCCAAATCACAAATAATTTTACTAATTCGGATGGTTGTAAGCTAAAGAGTTTTAAGTTAATCCAACTCTTCGCCCCGTTTACACCGGTTGTAAATAATACAATCACGAGCAGGATAAAAATTACACCTGCTACTCCCATCATGACTTTTTGATTCTTCAAGAATTTCTCAGGAAGAACGGAAATCCCTAGCGCCATCAAAATACCGATGATGATGAAGACAAATTGCTTCACCATAAACGCTTCTGAGTTTCCTTGATTGGCAAGAGCGTAATAACTACTTGCACTATAAATCATGACGAGTCCGAAAATTGAAAGTACCGAATACAACCCCATAATGAGCGGGTCCACATTGAGAAGGTGCTTCATTTTTTCATGAAAGTTTAACACGTCAAGCCTCCTCTAATTTTGGCGCGACTCTTCGTACACTTGCGTATACATGTCGTTTAATGCGTATTCTAAATCAGCCATAATTTTATGGCCTTCGTTCGCGTGAATTAATCCAAGTGAAACTGCGAAATCCACTTGCTTCGATAAACCGAATAATTGTGTATCGATAATTTCTTCGAATGCTGGGCATTTTGCCAAGCAAAGATGTGTTTTTTGTTTTGAAATGAGTTGATAAATTTGGTTGGCATTTTCTGTCAACTGAACTAAAGCAGGATTTTGAGTCATCTCACACTCCCCTTTCTATATTCCATGCTCAAAGCATATACTCTTTTAGTATACTTGCATCCACAAAAAAATACCACTAATGCAAGTGGAATTTACTGAAAATTTAGAGTTCGCTTGAATGGGAAGATGATTCCTCTTCGACTATCGGATATCTTCATAATCACTGTAACGTTGCACCGGTTCGAGCCGTACCGTCTCTCACCTTTAAAGCCTCAAAGGAGGTGTACGGAATGAATTCCTACACCTCCTAATTCGTTTTAATGCGTATCACGTTACTGTGATTATAGAATCCGTTAGTCTTTGCGGAATCATCTTTATGCAGCCACTTATTTTCTACTTTCCACTTAGTTAGTAGTTTTTTGTGTGCACGTAACTAAAAGAGAATGCTACATTTCATCTAGCAAAAGCAGTGCACAAAAAAAGCTATTACGAAGTTCTGCACGGAATCTATAGTAGCGATAATAGCGAGTGTAACTGAGCCTCACAGGGAGTGAGACTACAGGTTCACCCCGGTACAGCTATGGTCACTACTATGAGGAGTTCCGTCAGAACAGAGTAATAGCGTTTCTACTTATTTATTTTCCGGTCCAATCATAGAGAGGCCGACACGACCTTTTTTAAGATCAAGCTCCGTCACCCAAACCGTCACGATATCTCCAACCGCAACGACATCACTTGGATGTTTCACGAAGCCTTTTTTCAATTTCGAAATATGCACAAGGCCGTCTTGTTTCACACCGATATCAACGAATGCACCGAAGTCCACTACATTACGAACGGTTCCTTCGAGTTCCATTCCTACTTGCAAGTCTTCCATCTTCAAGACATCGCTACGTAAGATTGGTCCTGCGACTTCTTCACGTGGGTCACGTCCTGGTTTCAACAATCCATCCAGCACTAATTCCAGCGTTTCTTGTCCGACGCCAAATTCTTCTTTCAACTCTTTCGCATTCAGTCCTTTAAGGGCTTCTTCCAATTCTGGTGAACCAAGCGCTAATTTTTCAGCATTGGCTTTTTTCAAAATGGCTTTAGCAACATCATAAGACTCTGGGTGAATGTCAGTGCCGTCAAATGGATTCGTTCCATCAATGATTCGTAAGAACCCAACAGCCTGCTCGTAAGCTTTTGGCCCTAAGCGAGGTACTTTCTTCAATTGCGTACGGTTTGTGAACTTACCGTTTTCGTCACGGAAAGCGACCACGTTGGCTGCTGTTGTTTTCGTTAATCCGGCAATGTGTTCTAAAAGAGCTGCACTCGCCGTATTCACATTTACCCCAACCTTGTTCACGGCTGTTTCAACGACAAAGTCTAACTGCTCATCTAATTGTTTTTCCGGAACGTCGTGTTGGTATTGTCCAACCCCAACGGCTTTTGGATCGATTTTAACGAGTTCTGCAAGTGGGTCTTGCAAGCGACGAGCGATGCTGACTGCGGAACGCTCTTCTACTTGGTAATCTGGAAATTCAAGGCGTGCGATATCGCTGGCAGAATACACAGAGGCTCCTGCTTCGCTGACGATAGTATACACAACTTTGCGTGGGATTTGTCGTAATTGTTCCGCTACAAATTGTTCAGACTCACGGCTCGCCGTTCCGTTTCCAATCGCCACAAGTGTCACTCCGTATTGTTCCACGATGCGACGGAATTGTCCGCCTGCTTGAGCACGTTTAGCTTCTGAGGCTCCTACGTGAGGATAAATTACAGACTTACCAAGCACTTTTCCTGTTTCATCGATTACCGCTAATTTACATCCTGTACGGTACGCAGGGTCAAGACCTAAGATGACTTGGCCTTTCATTGGCGCTTGTAATAATAAGTTCTTCAAGTTTTCCCCGAAGATCGCAATCGCTTGTGTTTGCGCCTTTTCACTTAATTCATTACGGATTTCGCGTTCGATGGCTGGTCCGATGAATCGTTTGTAGCTTTCTTCAATCGCGCCTTCGACAATCGGTGCAGATAGTGACGACGGATTTTTGATTTTCTCTTCTTTAATCTTTGTAAGAGGGTTCGTCACGTCGACTTCAATCGTCACACGCACTACGTCTTCTTTTTCTGCACGGTTTAAGGCAAGCACACGGTGAGGAACAATCGATTTCACTGGCTCTTCGTAGTCATAGTACATTTCGTAGACTTTCTTCTCGTCGAGCTCTTCTTTCTTCACAACAGACTTCACGATACCGTTCTTTTGCGTAAATTGACGCAATTGTTTACGGTATTTTGCTTCATCGGAAATCCATTCAGCGATAATTTCTACGGCACCATTAATCGCATCTTCGACTGTTAGAATCGCTTTTTCTTCATTGATAAAAGTCGCTGCTTTTTCCTCTACAGAATCCTTCGTCGTCATGAGTAACCATAATGCAAATGGCTCTAATCCGGCTTCTTTAGCAATTGTTGCCTTCGTGCGGCGTTTTTGTTTATACGGACGATAAATATCTTCTAATGCCGTTAAAGTTGTCGCCTTGCTTAATGCAGCCGTAATCTCTGGCGTCAGTTTGCCTTGTTCGTCAATGAGACGGCTAATTTCTTCTTTACGTTTTTCGAAGTTTTCCAAATAACGTTGGCGTTCTTCGATTTCACGGATTTGCACCTCATCTAACGAACCGGTTTGGTCTTTACGATAACGCGCAATAAACGGTACCGTATTCCCATCTTGTAAGAGACCTAATACCGTATCGATTTGTTTTGGTTTATATTGAGTGAGTTCTGCCTTCACAAGCGCTACGGAACGCTCGTATGCAGTAATTTCAGTTGTTTGTTCTGTCATAGTCAACTCCCTTTCTGTCTCCTCTATCCTATCATGAAATAAAAGGAAAAGCACCTAAGCAAAAATACTTAGGTGCCCTATTACGGCTAAAGTTCAATAAAATTGTTCAATATCAGCTGATTGTTACTCTTATAGAAGAGCTAAGATAATGAAGTTAAGGATGAATAAACCCGTAGCGACCCATAAAATTGGGTGAATATCTTTTGCTTTACCAGTAATCACTTTCACTAAGCAGTAGAAGATGAATCCTGCTGCAATTCCGTAAGAAATACTGTAGCAAAGAGCCATGAAGATGCCGGCAAAGAACGCTGGAATAGCTTCGTCCAATTCGTCCCATTTCACATCGGCGAATGAAGAAAGCATCATCACCCCAACGATAATTAAGGCCGGTGCTGTCGCTTCTGCAGGAACAATTCCCACGAATGGTGCTAATAATGTTGATAATAGGAAGAGACCTGCTGTAACGACTGCTGTTAACCCAGTACGTCCACCAGCACCGATTCCGGCTGCACTTTCAACATAAGTTGTAGTGTTTGAAGTACCGAAAATTGCCCCGATAGAAGTACCGATGGCATCTGCGAATAAGGCTTTATCCATCTTAGAAGAGAAACCAGATCCATTTTCAAGTTGACGTTCGTCTTCTTCAGAGAAGATTCCTGTTTTACGACCTGTACCGATGAAGGTTCCGAGTGTGTCAAATGTATCTGATAAGCTGAACGCGAAAATCGTCATTAATACTAACGGCAAGCGCGCTGGGTCAGAGAAGAGTTTTACGATTCCTTCTGAACCAAAAGCGGCCATGAATGTTGTGCCTAAGTCATTGAACGCTGCACCAAGAGAGTTACTTTCAAAACTTACTTTTGATAAATCGACAACCCCCATTGGAATCGCTAAAAGTGTTGTTAAAACAATCCCAAGCAAGATAGCCCCACGAACTTTTTTCAATAATAAGACTACAGTGATGACTAAACCAATCACTGCAAGAAGAGCTCCTGGAGACGTGAAGTTGACAAGAGATGGAACGATTCCACCATTTGAGTTCACGCTGAACACGCCGCCTTTGTACGCTTCTGTTGCGACATTATACGCAGCACCGTTAACTTGAGTAATCGTTTTTGAATCAGAAAGGAATTCTAATAGGTTGGCATTTTTTAAACCGATATACGCGATGAAAATCCCAATCCCGCCCCCGATGGCATGTTGCATACTGACCGGAATGGCTTTAATAATCATCTTACGAACTTTTGTTACAGTAATAAAAATATTGAATAAACCACAAATGAATACCATTGCTAATGCTTCTTGCCAAGTAAATCCAAGGCCGAAGACAACTGTAAAAGTAAAGAACGCATTCAACCCCATCCCTGGTGCTAATGCGTAAGGAACGTTTGCGAAAAGACCCATCACTAATGTGCTGACAACTGTTGCAATAATCGTTGATAAGAAGACTGCTTGGAATGGCATCCCTGTTTTACTAAGAATGTTCGGATTGACAAAAATGATGTATGACATTGCGAAGAATGTCGTTAACCCAGCCAAAAACTCCGTTGAAACGTTCGTGCTGTTCTCTTTCAGTTTAAAAAACTTATCCATTGGAATGATAACTCCTTTTTATTGGTTTATTTGACGACTTAAGTATACTAGAACTATTTTTATTTTACAATATAAACACGTACATTTTAGTTCATTAAATTTATTTTCGTTCGTTTTATTTAACTTTATTTTATTTCAAGATTGTCAGATGAACGATTCTGTTTCTAAACACGAATAATAGCAACAAAAAAGAAGTGACGTTCGCCACTCCTTTTTCTTTTAGTTATTCTTCTATTATTTTGATTCCTTTACGATCTTTTTCCACCGGTGTCATAAAGTCATGATAATCCCCAGGTTCATCCTCTTCTAGCCCTGCTTCTGAGAGCCCTACATAATAAGAACCTTTGACTTCTCCTGCATTTGAAGCAAAGAATCCTTCTCTCAAATTTTTTTGAACTCTTACATTCAGATACTCCATCGACTCTTTAGCAAGTTCTTGCACCTCAAAACTTACAATCAACTGTGTTTTATTTTTGTTATACTTGTCTTCGTCGTATTTCCCAAAGGAGTAGCTGACTGGCGAAGGCTTTGGGCTTTCGTATTCTGCGAAATCTACAGCATTGAATTGTTCTCGTAAATCTTTAATTTTTTCATCTATCTTTTTCAATTTTTCTCGGACTTCCTTAGAATTTCCCTCCCACGATACTTTAATACCTTCCTTTCTCAGCACCTCTAATTGGACTTCTAATTTTTCTCGAAGTTGTTGTTTATGGCGATAGAAATTTCGTTCAAATTGTTTTTGGGCTAGTTCTAAAATTTGTTTTTCATTCTTCCCTCCTAAATCCCCGAGGTCCAAATCCAATCCTGTATAGGCAAGCACGTTTCCTTTTCCATCAAAATGATAGACAGCCGTCACCGTGTTATGTGGATCTAACTCTGTTTTCTCTCCGTGATGCACATCCATCCAAATCCTATCTGACTGCAACGCATATGGTAGAGGGATTTTTTCCTTTTCTCCGCATGCTGCAAGCATAACAGCTACTACCGACAGCAACGCTAGTTTTATCCATGTCTTCATTGTTCTTCCTCCAACGTTCGAACTTTCACGTTCATTATACTACACGCAATCAGAATCTGCTCCTATTCCAAACAAAAACGCCAGAGCACCATTGTACTCTGACGTCTAAAGGGATTATTTATCTGAATTCCACACTGGGAAGTATTGTCCTGGTGCGATTTCATCCATTTTTTTCGCTACATCGTCTGATTGATATAATTCAACGATTTTTTTGTATGTTGGGTTGTCAGCATCTGCTGCTTTAACAACAATGATGTTGTAACGATCTTTAGGAATTGTATCTAAGTGGTTTGCATCTGAGAAGATGTTGTCTTCGATTTTCAAACCAGCATCTTGAGCCATAGAACCATTGATGGAAGCTGCGTCAACGTCTTGTAATAAACGTGGTGCTTGTGCTGATTCTGCTTCGATGATTTCTAAGTTACGAGGGTTGCTTGTGATGTCCGCTAATGAAGCTTTTGTTCCAACGCCTTCTTTTAATGTGATTAAGCCTTCTGTTTGCAATGCAACTAATGCACGACCTTGGATTGCTACTTCTTTAGGAACTAATACTTTTGCTTTCTCTGGTAAATCTTTTAATGATTTATATTTTGTTGAGAAATAATATAACGGCGTGATAAATGTTGTACCAATTTCTTTTAAATCAGTTCCTTTATCTTTGTTCCATTGTGCTAAATATGCACGGTGTTGGAACGCGTTCATTTGAACAGAACCTTCTTCAAGAGCTGTATTTGGTAATACATAGTCGTTCATTTCTACAACTTCGATATTGATGTTCTCTTTTTTCGCTTTTTCAGCTACGTAATCCCAGATTTCGTGAGCTGCGCTACCTACAACGGCAACTTTAACTGTTTGCGCTGGAGCTTCAGTTGCTTTTGAAGCCTCGCTAGATTGTTGTGAACTTTGGTTTCCGCATGCTGCTAAAGTGATTGCTGCAACGGCTGTTAAAAATAAGTGTTTAATTTTCATTTTGTTTTTCCTCCATTTTCTTACGTTTGTTGTGTTAATTGCGAATTGATTTGAAACATTCCTCCTTAAACTGTCGAACACAATAAAAAAATCCTTTGCCCAAATAGGACAAAGGACGATTATTTCAAAAATACCGTGTTACCACCTTTATTCGCTTATCCATCACTAGATAAACCTCACCCGATTCCACGTCAATGCGTTGAAATCGTACCGCTATAACGGGCGCCCCGTACTTCCCTTACAATTGTTCAGAAAGTCCGCTCAATGGCCATCTTCCTCATTTCGTCACTACTTAGTTTCACCAACCCTAAGCTCTCTACTCAGTGCCCAGATGAGTACTCTCCATCTCGATGCGTTATGGGTTCCATTATACGCCCATTCTTTTCGATGTCAACAAAACTCTTCCATTTATAGACATTTGTTTTTGAAATAGAAACAAAACCATCAAACTGACTCTAATATAAAGAAAACCTCCACACGAGAACTTCGCGTAGAGGTTAAAATAGTATTATTTAGCAACAGTTGTTGTTGTTTCAGAATCAGCTGTTTGTAAGAAATTCTTCAAAGCATTTTGTAAGCTTTCGTCTGTGATTTTCACGTCAGCAGCTTTCACTAAGTCGACCATTGTTTGGTGTAAGTATGCAGAATCTTTCAATTTCGCATCTAACATTTCTTTTTCCATTTGTTCTTTCATTTCATCAAATGGTTTCTTCTCTTCTTTCGATACTAACTTAATGATGTGGTATCCGAATTGAGTTTGAACTGGAGTTTCAGTGATATCTCCAACATTCTTCAAGTCGTAAGCTGCTGTTGAGAATTCAGTTACCATGTCTGAACGTTTAAATGGTCCAATTTGGCCGCCTTTTGCAGCTGTACCAGTATCTGCAGAGTTTGCTTTTGCTAATTCCGCAAAATCAGCACCATCTTTTAATTGTTTGATTAATTCTTCAGCTCTTGCTTTAGCAGTTGCTTTTTCCTCATCAGATGCATCAGATTTAGCTGCAATTAAGATATGTTGAACTGTAATTTGTGGTTCCCACGCATCATAGTATGCTTTAATATCTTCTTCTGAGAAGTTCGCAGCTTTCTTCACTGCTTCTGTCATTAATTTATTTAAGTAAAGTGTTTGACGGTATGCGTCTACAGAAGTAATTCCGCTTTGTTGTAAAGCCGCTAATAAACCAGGTTCGCCACCGTATTGAGCTACTAATTTAGCCACTTCTTCATCTGCAGCTGTTTTAAGAGATTTTGCATCTTCAATAGATCCTTCTAATACTTTTGTTAATACTAGACGTTGTAGTGTTTGTTCTCCAACTGTGTCTTTCATTGCTGTCACAAATTCATCTTTTGTAACGTTACCGTATTTAGTAGTCGCAACGTTTTCAGATGAGCCATTTGAGCATGCCGCTAATGCGAAAGTTGATGCAAGCGCTAATGCTCCTACGAATTTTTTCTTCATAAAATTCCCTCTCCAATCGGTTTTCTTTTTAATCGATGTTATTAATATACCACAGTTTTAAGCTGTTTCCTAATTTTCCACCCATCTCTTACTTTTTCTTAACTTTCTAAAAAGCAAAAGAGCCAGGACCTATCTCCTGACTCTTCGGTAAGTTAAGTTTAGTTCAAAAAATAGTGTGATTATTGTAATACACGAATTGTGATTGTACGACGTCCGAAGTTATAAACGTCTGATAAGTTTACTAAGTGAACGTCAATTCTATTTCCGTAGATTGCGCCACCTGTATCTGCAGCACGGAATACTCCATAACCTGGAATTTCAACATATGATCCTAATGGAATAACGCTTGGGTCAACCGCAATCACGTTTGGTTCACTAACAAGGTTTGTTCCATCAGCTGTGTAGTTTGATAAACCAGCTTCGTTATATGAGTACGCTGTTGCTTCAACTGTTAAGTAGTAACCACCTTGGCTTGATGAAGCTGCAGCAGCTTGAGTTGTTTGAGTTGCCTCTGTTGCTTGAGCAGCTTGAGTAGTTTCTGCTGCTTGTGTTGTCGCTTCAGTTGTTTCTACTTCTTTCACTTCGTTGTTGTTTTGAACACGGTATGAGTGTTGTTCTGTTCCGTTATCAACGGTTACTTCTTTTTGGTCCGCTGAGAAACGTAACACTGTACCTGGGTAAATAAGGTTTGCATCTTGAATTTCGTTCACTTGAACTAATGTATCTAATGATGCACCAGTTGCTTCAGAAATTACTGATAATGTGTCTCCCCATTTAATTGTGTACTCTTGTACACCTTTATCGTCTGTTTTAACATCTTGTTTTACTTGTTCTACAGTACGTGCTGTCCATTCTACTTCGTTTGCACTTGCTGTAGTTGCTGAAAATCCTGCAAAACTAAATAAAGCAAGTGATGCTGTCACCATCATGAATTGTTTCTTGATTGGTTTCATATTTTCCTTTCCGATTTCCGACTTTTTCTAAAGTCAAAAACCTCGTTCGCTTGGATTTTTTGGGTTGCGAACTTATTTGATGCTAATAATGTTACCACGAATAAAATTGAAAATGTTGATTTTATGCGGTTTGTTAAGGTCACTTAATTTTTTTGACTTTTTCTGATGTTATTATGACAAACAGATGACAAGAACATATGTTTCCGTAACATTTGACACCATTCTGTAACACGTTCGTAGAATTTTCTTACAATCTCGGTCATACTTTCTTCATTTATTACACTGTTTTTCGTTCCTTTTTGAGGCAAAAACCTATCAAATCGCACTTTTTCATGCATTCGATACATCAAAAAAGACCTCCCTATTCATCCATAGGAAGGTCACTAAACATTCGTTAAGCCGTTTGATTTAATTCACTCATTTGAATTGTTTGATCGATAGTTTCTTTTAATGCCTCTGGAAGATGGTGCGTTACCCATAGCACTGTCACGCTCTTATCTTCTAGGATTGGTTTTAACACCTCAATGGTTGTCTTTTCATCTAAGTTGGAGCTGACTTCATCCAGCAAGAAGACTTTTGGTTGTTTCATCAATCCGCGTGCAAAGGCAATGCGTTGCAACTGACCGCCGGATAGATTTGAATCACCATCGCCTAGAACTGTATCTAATCCCTGTGGTAAGTTTCGTACGATCGAAGCGAGTCCAACTTTTTCAAGAGACGCCCAAACTTCTTCATCCGTATACTCTTCAGTGAGCGTTACGTTTTCCCGAATAGTTGTCGTGAAGATATGCGGTTTTTGAGCGATATAGACCATTTGACGATATAACTCATCATAGGATTGTTTCTTCACATCAACTCCAGCGAGTTTCACTTCTCCTAAATACTCCGTTAATTTTGCAGCGATAATATTTAACAGCGTTGATTTCCCCGTTCCACTCTCACCAGTAATCGCGTATTTTTGTCCTTCATTAAAACCAAGAGACACATGATTTAAAATCACTTTTTCTCCGTAGTTAAACGAAACATCCTTCACTTCAATAAGAGTATACGGTGCCTCTTCTGGTACTTCCTCTACAAGGGCTGCTGGTTCTAATTGCTCATATTTGTTAAACAATGAGTCCGCACTCTTAATCGAACCAATCTTTTGACTAATATTTCCAAGCACGTTGAAGATGGTACTACTTAACGCCATTGCTGCTAGAATACTCCCGATACTCACTTCGCCAATATAAGCCAAGTATCCCGTTAGGATGAATACTGAAATTTGGCTAAAGACATTCCCAATACCACCACTAACGGCAACTTTGGCCATCGACTTACTAAAATCGCGATGCGTATCTCCTACTTCAACCGATTTTTCATGAATTTTTTCTTTTAAATACGCTAGCTTACGAAAGACGAACAGCGTATCATATCCGCTCAATAAATCCGAAATGGATTTTGCGAATTTTTCATTAGCCTCTGACACTTTGATAGTTTTTTCTGTCAGTTCTGCTGAGAATAAAGCCGGCAACACGGCCATGATGACAATACAGATAGCCGCTAGTAAGACGATAGACCAATGATACATAAACAACGCTACCGCAGAAATGACCGCAGAAATAATTCCTCCAATGACTTCAAAGGTTGGATTCATCGCATTCCCTTTAATCTGCTCCAAGTCACTTGTAAACCACGAGATATACGTTTGACTATTCTTTTCATAAAAGCGACCATAAGACGTCGCTTCAATAGAATGACTAATACGGTCCCTTAACCATGTTGCTACCTTTTGATTAAAGTAGGCTTGATAGCGAATCAACATATATGTAAACAATAGATAAAATGCAAAAATAACAACTAAACAAATAGCCTTATAAAAGAAATTATGAATATCCATGTTCACTAAAGTATCTAAAGTCTGCGCATTCACGATACTGGATACAAGCTCCGCCCCTGCAATGAGGGTGAGCAACGTAATCATGATGAACACTTCTTTTTTAAATTTCTGAAAAACAACCTTCATATATACTCGCTCCACTTCAAAATCTGACTATGCTCATAGTGTACCATTGTCTTAATCCAATGTATATAGGACTTTTGGCGGAAAACAAAAGAACTTTCCTTTTTTGCACAAAAAAACCACACCCCTATTTTGAGGTGTGATTCATCAATTTTATTAGGCTTTTGTTTTTTCAGCGCGGTCACGTTTCATTTGGCTTGAACGTAATTGTCCGCAGGCTGCTTCGATATCATGTCCGAATTCTTTACGAACGACACAGTTGATGTGGTTTTTCTTCAAAACATCGTAGAAGGCTACTACGCGTTCTTTTCCACTACGTTCATATTGGTCATGTTCACGAACTTTGTTATACGGAATTAAGTTGACGTATGAAAGACGTTTCTTATCCGCAAGAAGGTCGGCCAATTGTTGCGCTTGTTCCACAGAGTCATTCACGTGATCGAGCATGATGTACTCGAAGGTTACACGACGATTAGTTTTTGCGATATATTCATTAATCGCATCCATCACGACTTCAATTGGATATTTACGGTTGATACGCATGATACGAGAACGTGTATCGTTATCTGGTGCATGAAGGGACAATGCAAGGTTAACTTGTAATCCTTCGTCTGCGAACTCGCGAATCTTTGGAGCCAAACCACTTGTAGATACAGTGATATGACGAGCCCCGATTCCAAGACCTTTATCAGAGTTAACCACTTTCAAGAATTTAATCACGTTATCATAGTTATCGAATGGTTCCCCAATCCCCATAACTACGATATGGCTGACACGGTCCCCAGGAGACACTTCGTCTAAAGTACGTTGCACGTGCATGACTTGCGCTACGATTTCCCCAGCAACAAGGTCACGTTGTTTTGCGATAATTCCGCTGGCACAGAAAGTACATCCGATGTTACATCCTACTTGTGTCGTTACACAGATAGATAAGCCGTATTCTTGTGGCATTAATACCGTTTCAATCAAGAGGCCGTCTGCTAATTCAAAGAGGAATTTACGTGTTCCGTCTGTTGATTGTTGTTTGATACGTTCGTTTAACACTGGGAATGTGAACTCTTCTTGTAACTGTTCAATCAGTGATTTTGGCAAGTTTGTCATTTCTTCAAAACTAGTTACACGTTTGCGGTAAAGCCAGTCCCATAATTGCTCTGCTCTGAATTTCTTTTCGCCTTTTGCTTCAAACCAAGCTGTTAGCTCTTCTAGTGGCATGCCGTAAATAATCGGTTTCCCTTCATATTGACGAACCACTCGTCCAATTTTTCTAACCATATCTATTCCTCTTTCCTATACTTGAAATGCTCTAATGATTGTTTCTCTGTTCGCATGAGCGCTTAATAACACCGACAATTTCACACGAGCCTTTTGTCCGCTAAGCCCTGTTGTGAAAATCACCCCTGCTTCGTGAAGCTGTTTGCCTCCACCAAGATAATTATATACATCGTAAGTCACACCGTTAAATGCACGCGATACAAGCACGACTGGAATCCCTTTATCTAAGCAACGTTGCAATCCAGGAAGTGCCATTGGTGGGAGATTCCCTGCTCCAAGAGCTTCGATGACTACTCCATTGGCGTCTGAATCGGCAATGGCATCAAATAACATGGAATCCATTCCAGCATATGCTTTTAATAAGTATACCTTATCCAAGAGTTCTTTAATTGGATAATATTCATGATGTAAGAATTTTTGGAAGTAAATGACTTCACTCTTTGATACTAATCCAAGCGGTCCAAAGGTTGGTGTTTGGAAAGTCGCAACGTTTGTAGTATGTGTCTTTGTCACATATGTTGCCGCATGAACTTCATCATTCATCACGACAAGAACGCCTTTATCCACACTCTCTGGACTCGTTACTGTAATAATGGCACTGCGTAAGTTCGCTAACCCGTCCGCTCCAATTTCATTGCTGGAACGCATCGCTCCCGTTAAAACGATTGGGAATGTTCCATCTGTTGTTAACTCTAAAAAATACGCCGTTTCTTCTAATGTATCAGTTCCGTGAGTCACCACCGCTCCGTCAAAGCCTTCCTGTTGCGCTTGAACAATTCGCTTTTGAACTTCCCACATTTTTTCCTCCGTCATATGTGGAGACGGAAGATTAAATAGATCCTCTACGACGACACTTGCGATTGGTGCAAAAATGGTGTCGGAGTTGGTTAATGGGTTTGTGTTTGTTGGGGTTACGTTACCGGTTGAGCGGTCTTCACTCATGGCAATCGTACCACCGGTGTTTATGACGATAATTTTCTTCATGGCGCTACTACTTTCTTTCATTTTCTCTTTACATAGGATACCACAAAATCGCAAAAAATGCCGAAGCTTTTGTAAGTAAATACGCACAAAAATAATGATACCTTCGAATCCTTGCGGATTAGTTTTATAATCGCTGTTACAGGGCACCCGTGCAAGCCTTGGTCTTGCACCTTCGAAGCTTCAAACGCGAAGTACAGAACAAGTCCCTACTTCGCGTAAGCACAGTGGTTGAATGGAATGAGCTTCACTGTATCCAGTTTGCTCATCCCTATTCAACTTTGTGGGGGAAAGAAAACGAAATACTCTAAATACATTATTGTATTTAGAGTATTTCTGTCTTTCTCCCTCACATTCGATGCGATTCCCTGTTACTGCGATTATAAAATCCGCAACATTCTTCGGTATCACTTTTTGTGCATTTTATTCAAATCCTTTATAAAAAAATGAAAAAAAGTGTTGCGCTACTCAGTTTGAAGGAACCTGTGCAGGGTGTTAGAAAGTGCATAGCGACGGCGTTTTTGAGAGGTTTGAACTATCTAAAGTAAGACATCACTGAAAAAAATTTTTTGATTTTTCTCGGAATTTCTACTACTCTCTTCCGAAATTGTGCAATCGACCTAAAACGGGGATGTTGAATATACCGCTAAAAACCGCATCATTTCAACGTTTATATTTTAGTTTTAATTTTAAAATTTGAAATGTAACATATATGCTACATTTTTATTTTTTGCATCTTCAACAAAAAAACCGCAGCCTTATACGGGGACTGACCCCAAAAAGTGAGAATTTAATAAAAACACCCTAGGGCTACCGTCT
>CAUVGI010000002.1:0-64131 GCA_963551375.1 uncultured Streptococcus sp.
CACTAAAATAGGGTTGATGGAAAATTTCCATCAACCCTAAAAATTATAGAACCAAAAAAGACTCGTATTGCTACGAGCCTTTCAAAAATTAGTCTTCAAGCGGACGAGAGAAGTTTGCAATCTCGCGTTGTACGTATTCTAAGTACGCTTCAACAGACATTGATTTAGTTTCTTTAGAACCATAACGACGAACAGTTACAGTACCTTCTTCAACCTCTTTATCCCCAATTACTAATTGATAAGGGATTTTTTGAGTTTGAGATGCACGAATCTTGTAACCCATTTTTTCATTACGGTCATCAAGTTCTACACGCATTCCTAAACGGGCCATTTTTTCTTTCAACTCACGTGCAGCATCATAATGATGTTCCACACTTACAGGAATGATTGTTGCTTGAACTGGAGCTAACCAAGTTGGGAATGCTCCTTTGTATTCTTCGATTAAGTAAGCTACGAAACGTTCTGCAGTAGATACAACACCACGGTGGATAACTACTGGACGGTGAGTGTTATCTCCATCTTCACCAACGTATGTTAAGTCGAAGCGTTCTGGTAATAAGAAGTCTAATTGGATTGTAGACATTGTTTCTTCTAATCCCATTGCAGTACGGAATTGAATATCTAATTTAGGACCGTAGAATGCTGCTTCACCGATAGCTTCGAAGTATTCTAATCCCATTTCATCCATCGCTTCTTTTAACATTGTTTCAGCTTTGTTCCACATTTCATCGTCATCGAAGTATTTATGTTTATCTTCAGGATCACGATAGCTTAAACGGAAGCGGTAATCTTTTACGTTGAAGTCGTTATATACTTCACGGATTAAGTCTAAAATACGTTTGAATTCGTCTTTAATTTGGTCTGGACGAACGAATGTATGTCCATCGTTAAGAGTCATTTCACGTACACGTTGTAAACCTGATAACGCACCTGATTTTTCATAACGGTGCATCATTCCTAATTCAGCAATACGAATTGGTAATTCACGGTAGCTGTGGATGTGGTTTTTATAAACCATCATATGGTGAGGACAGTTCATTGGACGTAATACAAGCATTTCGCCATCGCCCATGTCCATTGGTGGGAACATATCTTCTTGATAGTGAGCCCAGTGACCTGAAGTTTTGTAAAGACCTACATCAGCCATAACTGGAGTGTACACGTGTTGATATCCAAGGCTGATTTCTTTATCTACGATGTAACGTTCGATTGTACGACGGATTGTAGCCCCTTTTGGTAACCAGAATGGTAATCCTGAACCTACTTCTTGGCTAATCATGAATAAGTCTAATTCTTTACCTAATTTACGGTGATCACGTTCTTTTGCTTCTTCACGCATCTTCAAGAATTCTTTTAAGTCTGCTTTATCGAAGAATGCTGTACCGTAAACACGTTGCATCATCTTATTGTTAGAGTCACCTCTCCAGTAAGCTCCAGCAAGTGATAATAATTTGAAGACTTGGATACGTCCTGTTGAAGGAACGTGGATACCACGACATAAGTCTACGAAGTCTTCTTGTTGGTATACAGTAATTGTTTCGTCTTCAGGTAAACCATTAATTAATTCTACTTTATAAGGGTCGTTTGCGAAGATTTCTAATGCTTCTTTACGGCTTACTTCACGACGAACGATTGGGTAGTTTTCTTTAACGATTTTCATCATTTCTGCTTCCACTTCTGGAAGTGCATCTTCTGTTAATTGATTTGGCATATCAGTATCGTAGTAGAATCCTGTTTCGATTGCTGGTCCTACGCCAAAGTGAATTCCTGGGTATAAACGAGTTAACGCATGTGCTAATAAGTGTGCTGTTGAGTGACGTAAGATTCCTAATGCATCTTCGTGATCTGGTGTAACGATTTCGAGAGAAGCATCTTCTTCGATAGCGCGATCGAAGTCTACTAATTCTCCGTTCACTTTACCTGCTAATGCTTTTTTCGCTAAACTTTTGCTAATACTTTCTGCAACTTCTTTTACTGTAATTCCTTTTGGAAACTCCTTAACGGCACCATCTGGAAAAGTAATTTTAATCATTGACATTTTCTTCCTTCTTTCTTTTTGAAATTTCTGAAATAAACAAAAAATCCCATAGTCTGCTACTGCAAACTATGGGACGTCATATTCTACGTGGTTCCACCCAAATTTGTTCATCAAAAAAGATGAACCTCAACGGAATAACGCTCCGATGCGCCTTGCTCTACTGAATTCAAGCAAAGATTCAAAAGTGGTAAAACTATTCCGGATGAAGTGTTGCACCAACCCAC
This sequence comes from uncultured Streptococcus sp., assembly GCA_963551375.1. Lineage (GTDB taxonomy): Bacteria > Bacillota > Bacilli > Lactobacillales > Aerococcaceae > Granulicatella. The sequence continues at coordinate 2,263 of CAUVGI010000002.1, forward strand.
TTCTCGCTGAAATGTAACCAAGAGATAGTTTCTTGTCTTTTTCATCATTTTCAAAATATTTAGTTCATTAGTATTTAACCACTAATCTTTCATATTTTCAAGCATTTTCATCTATGATGGATTTCTGTGATTTTGTCCATCGACAAAATACTCTTTTGCTAAGAAGCGAATACGTTCAATCAGACGTTTTGCTTTAAGAAGCTCTTGGTCTCCTTTATTTGAATGAGCAAAATGAGCTTCTAACTGATCAATCGTAAAGTTCGATGTGAAGAACGTTGGTAATTCTTGCAACATACGGTGTTGTAAGATGACCATCAACACTTCGTCTCTAAACCATGCGCTATTCATTTCTGCACCGATATCATCCAACACTAAGATTGATGTGTTTTTAATCGATACTAATTTCGCTTCAACGGTATTTGTCGCAATGGCTTGCTTAATTTCTGCACTATACGTTGGAACATTGACAAGAGTCGTTTCAACGCCGTTTTCAGAAAGTTCATTTGCTAAAGCGCCCATCATATATGTTTTACCAACCCCAAAAGGTCCTGCTAAGTATAAACCTTTATGGTATGTAGTGCTGTCCGTTTTGTAAGCTTCGATAAAATTCAATAACTCTCGAATGACATCTTCTCTTTCTTTTGTAAGAGCCGTATCTGAGAAGCGAGCTTCTGCGATATTTTTCGGCATATTAATCGAATGTATCAGACGTCTACGCTTGCGTTCTCTTTCCTGGCGAATCGCTTCTTCAGTACGTTTATAATTCACTAAAATAAATCCATTATGCACTTCTAAACATGGTTCGAGGCCTGGAGCTTTCACTTCCTTGTGATTCTTTCTGGCATCTCTTTCCATTCGAAACTCCAATAACGCAGACATTCCTTTACGAATAGCTTCCGGAGTCAATTCTTCTTTATGTTGTTCAAGAAAAGCTTTTACTTCTTCATCTTCAAAGATTTCTTTTTCGATGTTTTGCATGTTCGGCATGCCTTGTGCGGCTCCTCTTTGATCTAAAAATCCTTTTAATCCTTCCAATTCGTTCACCTCCGTTATTGTTGTTCTCTTTGATTACTTGTTTTTAATTTTGCGATTTGCTCGGCTAAATTACTTGAAACCTGTGTTGGTTGACCTTCAGTCGGAGCAGGAGTTTGTTTCTCCTTCGCATTAGAATCTTTTGCCCAATCTGGCAGTTGTTCTTGATAACCATTATTTCTTCTATAGTTATTTTTACCTGCATTATGAAGTTGTTGTTTTCGTTTCACTTCTCGTTGCAAGTCGCGGTTTCTGACTGCTTCCATCGCCTCTTGAGCCGTCTTGATTTCTTTTGTAGCCCAGTCGTTGGCAATCGCATCGATAAAGTTTCGAGCAAGCGTCGCGTTATCGAGCTGCACTAAAGCATAGTGGAATAAAATATTCAACACTTCATTTGGTAGCCCACTGACAGATACCAAATCAAAAATTAATTGACGTTCTGCTTTTGAGACATAGCCTTTCTTTTGCGCCTTGATGCTTGAAACAAAGTCAATCGGCGCCATCGCTTTGGCAGCTTGAATCAATTGTTGGATGGCTAACTCTTCTTGTGAGACTCCTTCCACCACTTGTACTTCAGTCGGCTCTGCGATTGGTGTTTCAACCACTTCTTCACTGCGAAGTTGCGTCACTTTATCTTGAGCAGCCTCTTGTCCTAATTTCAACAAGAACTCTTCATCAATAATTTTCGTTGTTAAATCAGAAGCAATCACTAAAAATTGTGCGATTTCTTGTTCTGTAAAACCATACGCGCGGTATAACGCATCGACGGTTTTGCGAACGTCTTTCGTAATGGAATTCAAGTCGACGAATTCTGTTTTCAATAGCCCTTCGATTAAATCCCAATCCACATCTGACGTAAATTCGAATGCAGCTTGTTGCTTGCTATCTAATACCATACGATTTTCTTGTGCGTGGTTTCTTGTATAAGATTCCATGTTATAAGGAAGTCGGTACGCTTCTTCAAACTGCGCACTGTCGTTCTCTCCTAAGTCGCCTGGTTTCGACACTAAAAATCGTTGTTTTAATTTCTCAAAACGATGACTCCCAATTTGGTTTAACAGTAATGTCGAGAGTAAGGCATCTTTGAAAAAGAGACGCGGAGACGTTGGCGCTTGTAATTCCATCGTGTACGTTTGAGGACGTGAAGCAGTTGGCTCCTTACGATACGTTTTTAGTAACCCAATCCCTTCCAAACGAGTTTTCGCTAAGTAAAAGTCCGGCATTCCTAAATTCGTCATCGACAACAATTCAGAAATGGAGAAGACTTCGCTCTCATATTCCGATGGAGATAACTCACCGTACAAAGTCGCATACAAAAGAGTCGCTTCTTTCCCAATGAACGGAGCGTATAATTGCATTAAAAATTGGATTTCTCTTTCGGTAATCCATACAGGTTGTACCACGAGGATACCGTCTTTAGGCTTATACTGTGCCCACGGAAACTCTTTTGAGTGCATTCTTGTAATTCCTTCCTATTTTTCTTGGCTGTCCATAATCATAGACATTCTTTCTAATTCTTTTAAGAACATTTTGCGGTCTGTAAATTGACGATACACACTTGCAAAGCGAATATACGCAATATCATCAATTTTAGCTAAGTGATCCATCACCATTTCCCCAATAAGAGTGCTTGACACTTCATTTTCTCCCTCTTGGTTGATGGAACGTTCGATTTCATTCACGATATTTTCCAATTGTCCGAGTGATACTGGACGTTTTTCTGCTGAACGAACTAATCCGTTTAATAATTTTTCACGGCTAAATTCTTCACGATTCCCGTTACGTTTAATGACAAGCAATGGCGCTTTTTCTAAGCGCTCGAATGTTGTAAAACGGTAGCCACATTCTTCGCATTCTCTTCGTCTACGAATAGAACGGCCATCATCGGCTGGACGACTATCAACTACGCGAGAACCATTGTTTTTACATTTTGGACATTGCATTGCAAACACCTCTCCTTTTTTGTGCTTATTCGATTTATTATATCATTTTTTAAGGAAATTTTCGAGTAGCCACTGATGGACTTTTTGCTCTAACTCTTGAAGGGTTCCTTCATTTGACCACACAATCGTTGCTCTCTTTACTTTTTCTTCTAAAGGCATCTGTGATTGGATTCGCTCTAACGCTTCTTGGCGAGTATATCCATTCCTTTTTTCCATGCGTGAAATTTGCGTCTCCACAGAAACAGCCACCACGATAATATCATCACATAGGCTCTCATAGTTCATTTCAAATAAGAGTGGAAGGTCTAAGACAATTAGAGGCTTTCCTTGCTCTTGGTAGTCTTTCATCTTTCCTGTAATCTCTTGACGGATGAGCGGTTGTAGAATGTCATTTACTTCCTTGCGAAGCGCATCATCGCTAAACATTTTTCGCCCAAGTTCTGTTCGGTTTAATGTTCCATCAGCGTTTAAAATAGACTCACCAAACCGGTTCACGAGCGCAGTTAATCCGGCAGTTCCTTTTTCGACGACTTGTCTAGCAACGACATCCGCATCAATCACCGGCACTCCAGAGATTTTAAACAAATTCGAAACGGTTGATTTTCCGCTGGCGATACCGCCTGTTAATCCAATGACTCTCATCTTTTTCCTCCAACACTTCTTGTAAGACCTATGTTAGTTCAAAACGCCCTTTGTCGCAAGTTCTTTTCATGATTAGAGCCCATATTTACACAAAAATACCGCACCCTCGTATTGAGAATGCGGCATGTCGATTATAGACGTTCGTTTAATTCTTTTGCTAAGTCTTCGAATCCTGGTTTTCCAAGTAAAGCAAACATGTTTTTCTTGTATGCTTCTACCCCTGGTTGGTCAAATGGGTTAACGCCATTTAAGTAACCAGAAAGTCCAACTGCGATTTCGAAGAAGTAGATTAAGTGTCCTAATGTGTAAGCTGACATATCAGGAATGTTCACTACAAAGTTTGGAACTTGACCATCTGTATGAGCAAGTAATGTTCCTTGGAAAGCTTTTGTATTTACAAAGTCCATTGTTTTACCTTGTAAGTATCCTAATCCATCTAAATCTTCTTCTGTTTCAGGAATTGTTACTTCTTCATTTGGTTTACCCACTTTGATAACTGTTTCGAAGATGTTACGACGACCTTCTTGGATGTATTGTCCTAGTGAGTGTAAGTCAGTTGAGAAGTTTGCACTTGAAGGATAAATTCCTTTGAAGTCTTTCCCTTCTGATTCACCAAATAATTGTTTCCACCATTCAGAGAAGTATTGTAATGTTGGTTCGTAGTTAATTAATAACTCTGTCACTTTTCCTTTACGGTATAACACATTACGTGCTACAGCGTATTGGTAAGCTTCGTTTTCTTTTAAGTTTGATGAACTGTATGCGACACGCGCATCTTCAGCCCCTTGCATTAATGCATCTACATCTGCACCAGTTACTGCGATTGGAAGTAATCCTACAGCTGTTAATACTGTGAAACGTCCACCGACATCATCTGGAATTACAAATGTTTGGTAACCTTCCACATCTGCTTCTGATTTTAATGCTCCACGAGCGCGGTCAGTTGTAGCGTAAATACGATTTACAGCTTCTTCTTTACCATATTTTTTAATTAATAAATCTTTGAATACACGGAAAGCAATCGCTGGTTCTGTTGTTGTACCAGATTTAGAAATTACGTTTACAGAGAAATCACGATCTCCGATTAAGTCGATTAACCCTTGTAAGTAAGTTGAGCTAATGCTGTTTCCTGCAAATAATACTTGCGGAGTTTTGCGTTTGTCGCTTGGTAAGTAGTTATAGAAAGCGTGGTTTAAGAAATCAATCGCTGCACGAGCTCCTAAATAAGAACCACCAATACCAATTACTACTAATACTTCAGATTCTTCTTGAATCTTTTTAGCCGCTGCTTTAATACGAGCGAATTCTTCTTTGTCATAGTCGCGTGGTAAGTTAATCCAACCTGTGAAGTCGTTCCCTGCTCCTAATCCTTCGCGTAAGTCTTTATCTAACGCTGTTACTGTTGATTGTAAATTGTCAATTTCTTCTTGGCTGAAGAAATCTAATGCTTTTGAATAATCAAATGAAATATGTCCCATTTGAATGCCTCCTTCGTATTCAATACCGATGTTTGATTAATTTTTGTTTTTATCTTTTACAAATTTTTCTTGTGCTTCTTCGATCCATTCTGGTAATTTCTTCGCTAAGCTTGAAAAACCAATGGAAGGAACATAGCGCTTGCGATTTTTCTTAATGCGTTGCGGAACATCTGGCACATCGAGTTTTTCCAGTGCTCGAATCGATAAACTAATCTTATTGGAAAATTCATCGACGTCAATCACTTTGGCCGTCACTTCCTGCCCCACTTTTACAAAATCATGCACATTATCCATATATCCATGTTTACATTCAGAAATATGAATCAAACCTTGTGTATCTTCATCTAGCTCCAAGAAAACTCCGTAATTTTGTACACCTGTTACTTTAGCCGTAACGATGTCGCCAATTCTAAAAGTTTTGCTCATAGAACCTCCTACGCTTTTACGTCCATCGATTCAATGACAACATCTTCTAGCGGACGGTCTTGCGCATTACGTTCTACGCCTTCAATCTTAAGAACAACGTCCATACCTTCTACGACGCGTCCGAATACTGTATGACGGTGGTCTAACCAAGGTGTTCCACCAACTTTAGCGTATTCTTCAACGATTTCTTCAGGCCAGCCGCCATCTTTTAATTGTTTTAACATTTGTGCGGGTACTTGTTTTGCTGTAACGATGAAGAATTGCGATCCGTTTGTGTTTGGACCTGCATTCGCCATTGATAATGTACCGTACAAGTTGAATGCTTCTCTTGAAAACTCATCTTCAAAAGTGCGTCCGTAAATAGACTCGCCACCCATACCAGTTCCAGTTGGGTCGCCACCTTGAATCATGAAGTCTTCAATCACACGGTGGAAGATAACTCCGTTGTAGTATCCATTTTTCGCATGTGTTACGAAATTCTCCACTGTTTTAGGTGCTACTTCAGGGAATAATTCCAATGTGAAATCGCCCAAGTTCGTATGCACAGTCACGAGTGGATTCTTTTCATTCACTTCATTCAATTGCGGAAATTGACTCATTTTTCCATCTCCTTTTAATTCATACTGATGATTGCTCATCTACCATCCTCTATTAAACCACAAAAGGCAAACGGGTGCAATTTAGCGTTCTTATCCACCTTAATTAAAAAATAAAGAATATCTATAAATTTTCCTTAGTGATTTTCATGGTTTCGTGGTATAGTATTTGAGTATAGAAAAAAGAAAGAGTGAAAGTTTAATGACAATATTTCAAAATTATCCATTAATCGCTTCAATTTGCTCGATTCTATTTGCACAATTTGTTAAATTCCCGATTGCACTCTTCTCAAAGAAAGATGGTGCACACGTTTCGTTAGTAACTAGTACAGGTGGAATGCCAAGTTCTCACTCTGCTGCAGTTAGCTCGCTGATTACAGCGCTTATTATTGAATACGGATTTGCTTCTCCACTCGTTGCAATCGCAACAACGTTCGGTTTAATCGTTATGTTCGATGCCATGGCCGTTCGTCGTCAAAGTGGTGAACAAGGAATTCTCCTACAAAAATTATACGAAGAACAAGTACGCGAAGAATCCAGCGCATTAAAGCATGTTGAAATTGAATCAGAAGATGATCCAATCAATCTCTTCGACACAGAAGAAAACAAAAAATTAATTATCAAAAAATATTTAGGTCACAAACCTATTGAGGTATTTGCTGGTGTATTGACTGGTATCGCAATGGCCTTTATTTTAAGAATGTTCTATTAATTCGGAGGTAAAAAGTGACTCAAGAAATTGTTGATATTATTATTATCGGCGGTGGGCCTGTTGGGCTTTTCACCGCCTTTTACGCGGGCTTACGTCAAGCGTCTGTAAAAATTATCGAAACTTTGCCCCAATTAGGTGGGCAACCAGGGATGCTTTATCCTGAAAAGATGGTTTACGATATTCCAGCCTTTCCAGAAATTACGGCTGGGGACTTAATCGAGAACTTAAAAAAACAGCTCGAACGTTTCCCTGAAACTCAGTTCTGCTTAGAAGAAGAAGCACTCGAATTAAACAAGACAGACTTCGGATATGAGCTTGTGACTTCTAAACAAACGCACTACGCGAAAACAGTGATTATCGCTTGTGGGAACGGAGCTTTCCGTCCACGTAAACTCGATGTAGAAAATGCAGAAGCTTATGAAAACAGCAACCTGCACTACTTCGTAACGAACTTAGAGCGATTCCGCGACCGTACCGTAGCCATCTGCGGTGGTGGCGACTCTGCAGTAGACTGGGCATTGGCCTTAGAACCAATCGCAAAGAAGGTTACTATTGTTCACCGCCGTCCACAGTTCCGTGCACAAGAACATAGCGTGAAACAACTAGAAGAATCAAGCGTAGACATTTTAACGCCTTATCTTCCAAATCAAATTATCGGCGATGGCGAAACTATTCAATCCGTTGTATTGAAACACGTGAAAGGCGAAGATCAAATCGAACTTCCTGTTGATGACTTTATCGTGAACTATGGCTTCTCTTCTTCTATTGGAGGAATGAAGAACTGGGGATTTGAGGTTGCTCGCAACACTATCGTGACAAATAGCCAAATGGAAACGACTCTACCTGGCGTCTTTGCCGTTGGAGATATCGCAACATACGATGGCAAAGTAAAAATCATCGCTACTGGTTTTGGTGAAGCACCTGTCGCCATTAATGCTGCGATGACGTATGTGAATCCAAATAGCCGTCCGAGCACGATTCATAGCTCATCAATGTTCTAACCGTTTACAAAATTTCAAAAAGAACGCTCAATTCATTTGGGCGTTCTTTGCATTTTGTGTTAAAATAAAAGGCTACTCTTTTTAAAAGGGTTTCATAATTTGTTAAAAGGAGGATTTTTCAGATGAAAAGCCCAAAAGAATTACACGAACGCTGTTTAGAATTATTATCTGAACGCGGTGTAGAATTAGAACAAATTGCTGAATTAGTTTATTTCTTACAAGAAAGATATGTACCAGGATTAACGAAAGAAGAATGCTTATTAAACGTTACTAGCGTATTGAAGAAACGCGAAGTTCAAAACGCCGTTATCACAGGTATCGAAATGGATAAATTGGCAGAAGAAAAGAAATTACATCCATTATTAAACGATGTCTTATCTGAAGACGAACCTTTATATGGTGTCGATGAAATCTTAGCATTATCGATCGTAAACGTATATGGTTCTATCGGATTTACAAACTATGGTTATATCGATAAAGTAAAACCAGGAATTCTCAAAACGTTAGATGACAAATCAACTGGTAAAGTAAACATCTTCTTAGACGACTTAGTAGGAGCTATCGCAGCCGCTGCCGCAAGCCGTCTAGCACACAGCATTCCAGCAAAAGAAGAATTAGACTAAGCATGCAAAAAGGATGAAGCGAAACGCTTCATCCTTTTCTATAAAAATAACGTTATACCGTATACGGTATAACGTTATTTTTTTACTCTATTCTCCTAAAATAAGCCCAGCAAATTCTTCAGCAGTCACTGCGCCAAAGTAGTTGCTTAAATCGATAGCGCTTAAGACTTCCACTAAGTCTTCTTTCACCATACGAACACCTTTTAGTTTTTCTTCGACTTCTTGTACATTCCCTTTTGCAAAGAAATCTCCATAAATACGGCAGTTTGAAATTCTACCTTGCTCCACTTCTAAGTAGCATTGAATCGTTCCGCATGCAAAACGTCCATCACGGTAGTCACTATATTGTGGAGACTGGCCATAATTCCATTCCCAGTTTTTATATTTAGAGGCTGTAAGTTCGTCGATTGCTTTCCAATCTTCTTCCGTTAACACATAACGTTTCGCTTCATCAATCGAGTTAATTCCTAAAATCTTACATGTGATTAAGTTTTTGAACTCATCTACCGTCACATTTTGATATTCTGGGGCTAGGTACGGACGAATACTTCCCACACGTGCACGTACCGATTGAATCCCTTTCGATTGTAATTTCTTCTTGTTTGGATTCAAGACTTTTTCCATCGCATCATAGTCCACGTCTAATAAGAGCGAGAATCCACCGTATACTCGACCATTGCTGATTGTCATCGCAGCTCCGGATACTTTTTTGCCTTCAATCGTTAAATCGTTACGTCCTGTTTGTTCAACGGCTGTTGCGCCGAGTTCGTGTAAGGCTTTGATCGCTGGTTCATACGTTCTCTTGAAGTCGCCGAAGATTCCATTGTCTTGGATTAAGTAGCACACATTCACAGCACCAGAATCCACGTATACGGCACCGCCACCAGTGTCACGACGTACAACAAGAATATTGTTTTCTTTTAAATACTCCTCATTCACTTCAGCGATTGTGTTTTGGAATTTTCCAATTTCTACTTTAGGGTCGCAGTAATATGGGAACAAGATGTCATCATCTAAGAAGACATTACTTTGCACATATACTTGCATCGCAAGCGCTACTGCTCCATCTTTTACATATTTTCCATCACGGATTGGTTCGATTAAATACATTGTTTATTCTCCTTTAAGCTCTTGATATGTCCCATGAATTAATGGGGCGATGTTTTCTGACAATTGTACAGTCTGCTCTCTTAACGCGAGCGGAATCCGGTAATGTTTATGATTCATACTTACAAACAGCGCATTTGGATTGGCTTGTACGCATTTTTGGAACGGTGTTTTAATAAATTGTGGCGTCGTAAAGCCAACTCCGATTTCTAAAAAGAGCACCTTATCATTTTTATGTTCTTCTAAAAACGCATCATAGCGCTCTTTTTGTGCAAAGAAATCTGCTGACTCGACCATTCCTTTTTCGGCATTACGCTTATTAATTTCAAGCGGCGCTCCGCATTCTGGACAGAACGGAATCAGTTCATAAGGTACTTTCATGTCCTTTTGTTCCGCAATCATCTTACGGACTAATGCATCATCTTGATACGTTTTTGGATGACAGTGCTGGCTACATTGGAAAAGTCCATACTCCCCTTGAATATGATAAACTTTCTCTTTGTCATACCCGGCTACCCAAAACGCATTGTCCGCATTTGTCGTAATAATATGGTATGGCTTCGTTTTAAGCATTTCTAATAGTTCCACATACGATTGCCCCACAGGTTGATCTAAGTAGTTGAGCGCGATAAAACGACTTTGAAACGCCCAATACTCTTCCCAACTCGGAAAATGAAACAAGCTCGCCTGTAACATATCTAAAAATTGATACTTCTCGATAAAATCAGGAAAAGCGTCTTCGAATCGACTGCCAATATAGGTGAACCCATCTGCTGCCGACATCCCAGCACCGATACCCACCACGATGGCATCAGCTTCCTGGAATAAGTCCGCCAGTAGACTAGCTTCAGTCGTTCTTTCTTTTTGTAATGCATTCCATTTCGTCATTCTACTGTTCTCCTGATAAATAATTCTGATAAATTGATTGGTCTTCCTTGGTATACGTTGAAAAGACAACGGTCATTGTTGAAGCTGTCTCCGTCAACCATTTTTTCACAGTATCTACCGCAATACGCGACGCAGGTTCTTTTGGAAAACCAAACTCTCCTGTTGAAATCCCGCAAAAAGCAATCGAGGTTAGGCCAACTTCTCTTGCTGCTTCCAGACAACTCTTGTAACAACCAGCCAGTAACTGTTCACGAAGCGGCGTTACTTTTTGCCCTGGAGGCAAGAAGGGGCCTACCGTATGAATAATGTATTTCGATGGCAAGTTGAACGCTGGCGTGATTTTTGCTTTTCCAACAGGTTCTTTCTTTCCTTGCTCGTCCATTAAATGATGGCAAAAGCTTCGAAGTTCAATCCCTGAAAAAGTATGAATCGCATTATCAATACAGCGGTGATTCGGAATAAAACATCCAAGCATCTCGCTGTTCGCCGCATTCACAATCGCATCGACTTTCAGTTCACATAAATCCCCATAATAGAGTTTGATTTGGTCATTTGCTGTTGGAACACAATCCGACAAAGTCTGTACTCTTGGTGAATGGTATTCTTTTAAATACTCATTTTCTAAAGCTAGATATTCTGCAGGAGCCTCTTTTGGCTGTCTTACATTCACAAGCCCTCGCCAAATGGTCTTCAACTCTTCTACCCTTTTCCCTTCAACTGATACGGTTTCTCCTGATTCTTGCGCCAGAATCTCAATCATCTGTTTGAGCAACTGCTCTTCTTTATGATTATTCATCTTCTAATGCCAAGAATGCTGCTTCATCAACATCCGTTAATGTCACTAACCAGTGTTCTTCTGGTTTTTCAGAGTTTAATAATTTAGGGTCATCGGTTGCCGCTAAGTTTCTAGCTACGACTTTCCCTGCAAGTGGAGTCACAATCGACATCACTGTTTTACTTGCTTCTAAACTTAAGATTTCGTCTTCAGCTTCTAATTCGTCATCCATGTTAAATTGAACGAATCCAATTGTACCGACATCATCTTGAAGTTCTGGAGTCATACGAATCGTGTAGTTTTCTCCTTCTTTATCAATCCATAAAAAGTTAGCAAATTTTCTCATTTTATCTTTCTCCTTTATATAATTCAGCAAGTAATTCTACTGAACGTTTTCTTTTTTCAATGGAACCGACGAGTGGAATAAATAATAACTCATCGGGATTGGAGACTGCTCTTAGCGTCTCCATTTGCTCGTAAACTTCACGTGGGTTTCCCACAATGAGTCGACTGCGGTTGCTTGCGATTTTTTCACGGTCACGCTGAGTTAATTCATATGTTTCCACATCTTTTCGTGTTGGGAAGGTATGAAATTCTGAAAAATCTTGTTTTCCAAGCATCCATAAATCTAATGGTTTCGCCATCTCTTCGGCTTCTTCACTCGTATCTGCAATAACCACAAATACCGCTAGTACGAAGTTGCTTGGCTTACTATGTGGGCCTGGTTTAAAGGTGCTACGATATTTCTTGGAAAGACTTTTCGCCAACTCCACAGGGTCTTGAGGAATATACGGAAATACACCATATACAAAACTCAAACCAAGAGTTGCCGCTGACTCAATCGACTGACCTCCCATTCCAAGAAGGAACTGCTCTGGAACAGTCGCCACTTCTGGAACGACCACACCTTTATGACGCGCTTCATTTAAATAGTGCTGCAATTTTTCTAACCACAAGGCGTATTGCTCTTTCGAATAAAGCGACTGCAAATTACGACCTACAAGCGGCGTTCCTGGGGAATTACCAAGACCGATATCCATACGTCCTGGGAATAGTCCTTCTAGCGTTGACATGATTTCAGCTACTTTATACGGCGAGTAATGAAGCCCCATGATGCCTCCCGAACCAATATGGATGTTCTTCGTGTGGCTAGCAAGGTACGGAATCACCACTTCTGGAGCACTAATCGAGAGCGCTGGCACATTATGATGTTCACTTACCCAGAATCGATGAAATCCAAGTTCGTCTGCTAATTGCGCCAACTCCAATGTTTCACGAACAGCTTCTGCGCTCGTCTTTCCTTCATCTACGAGACCATAATCTAATAGACTAATTTTCACCCGTCTCTCTCCCCTCGTAGTTGGCTTCGAGTCCTCTGAAGAAATCTCTGGCTTCTTTTTCAAGCGACTCCCCAAAGTCCATTAAAGGTACGATATCTTTGAAGGCCGCCTTTGGAATCGCTAAGGCTTCAAGCGCTTCTGGTTTAATCGTCAATTGAATATCTGATTCATTTCCTTCTTGAATCTTCACGGCAAATTCTGGATCCGTGATAAACGGTGTTGATAGCCCGACTAAATCTGCATTTTCCAATGCTTCAAGTGCTTTTTCTTTAGAATTAATACCGCCTGAAGCAATCACAGCCACGCGTCCTTTTAAGCGGTCATAGACGACTTTATTCACGAGTTCGCCTTGATGCGGTCCTTTAGCACGGACTTTATTTCTGAAGACATCGTGTCCCCAGCTTGCAATGGCTAAATAGTCAATTTTCACTTTCTTAAGAGCCTCTTCGAAGAACTCAAGAAACTCATCCACGGTGTATCCAATTTGATTTCCACGCGTTTCTTCAGGAGTCGCACGGAATCCAAGAATAAACTCATCTGAGGTATATTCATCAATCACTTCTTGAACCGCCGTTAAGACTTCCATCCCGATTCTTGAACGGTCCTCTAATGTCTTACAACCATACTCATCTGTACGCTCGTTTGAGAACGTTGAGAAGAAGGTTTGAATGAGTAGTCGTTGCGCCGATGAAATTTCTAAGCCGTCGAATCCAGACTGAATGGCAATTTGAGCAGCACGGCGATAATCTTCGATAATGCCATGAATTTCTTCTACGGTTAATTCTTTCACTTCATGTGGGAACGGTGATTGTAATGTCATCGCACTAGGTCCATACACATAGCGGTCACGGTTTAAGGCATGGCTTGCAAAACGTCCCGCATGCGTTAATTGTAAAATGGCTTTTGCTCCACCAGATTTCATCACTTTGGCTAGTTTGGTTAAGCCTTCGATATCGTCTAGAGAAGTCGCACTAAAACCATACTCAAATAGCTGTCCATGCTTGTTCACGTATGCCGCCCCTGTAATTTGAAGGGCTGCAGCATGTGCACGACGCTCGGCGTATTTTAAATCATCCTCTGTAATATGACCTTCTTTCGTTGAAGAGTTCGTCACCATTGGAGAAAGCACAAATCGATTGTCCAATGTGACTCCTTTTTTTAATTCGAAAGGCTTAAATAAAGCTTCTGTTTCTAACACACTTTCACTTCTTTCTACTGTTTTGTTACTTGTAATAATTGTTCCTGTTCAAACCATTCTGCGATTTGTAGGAGCAAATCTTCTCTTCCTTTTGCTGCAGCGAGTTGCACTCCAATCGGCAGTCCGTCTTTGGTGCGGTGTACTGGCAAACTGATTGCGGGTTGTCCTGTAATATTAAATCGCTGCGTAAACGGCGTATCGGCTACGCTCTCCTCGAACATTTCCCAGAGTAATTGCTGCTTTTGGTCTTTTGTAAAATCATCAATGCGACCGAGTTCGGATTGTAAATCCGTAGATAATTGATACGGAACAAGACTCGGCGCCGCCTGTGCAACTGTCGGTAATAGCAGCACATCGTACTGCTCGTGTAACTGTGCCATCTGCTCGGCATAATTATCCCAACTTGAAGCCACTTTAGAGTACTCCATTCCTGAAATATCCAGGCCACTACGATAAATCGCCCATGTCATTAATTCCATATCGTCACGCGTTATTTGGCGCTGTAGTTGGCGTTCAATATTTTGGAACATCAACGCTGTCTCCACTGCACTAATAATATAAAATCCTTTTTGCAGATCAACACCATCTACTGGGTCCTTTTGAAGAATGGTTACGGAGTGCCCATGATTTTCAAAGAAATTCGCAATCTTCATTACGGCATCCACCGAATCCTTAGAGACCGCTTCTCCCACTGGTGACTTTAACAACACGGCCACTCTTAATGGTTTTATTTTTTCTGTCTTATAAAGCTGTTCGTAACTCAGTTTCGGCAATGGAAACGGGCTTTCCATCTGGCACTCTTGCATATGAAATAATAAGTTCCTTGTATCTTGGACCGTTTTTGTCAGCGCAAAATGAACAGTTGCGCCATTCCATCCACGATAGGAACCTGGTCCAACAATCACACGACCTCTAGAGGGTTTCAGTCCAATCAATCCATTATGACTGGCAGGGATTCGAATCGATCCACCACCATCGCTTGCTGCTGCAATTGGGACAATCCCACTCGCTACAACAGCAGCTGCCCCTCCACTAGATCCTCCAGCGTTTCGCTCAGGGTTCACCGCATTTCGAACGGGTCCATGGAGTGCGGCATCACTGACGGTCTTGAATCCAAATTCTGGAGTATTGGTACGACCCATAATGATAAAACCGAGTTCTTCTAGCCGTTTGACAAAGTTATCAGTCTGAGCGCTTTTTACATCCTTGAATAAACGCGAGCCATATGTACAGACGCTTCCTTTTTGTTCTTGCCCTAAGTCTTTTAGAAAAATAGGAACTCCCGCAAATGGTTGATTCGTCGGTTTAAAGTTTTTTGCTTTTTCAAGCGCTTCTTCATATTGCTCATAAACAATGGCATTCAGAGAAGGATTAAGCGTGCGCGCGCGTTGAATCGTTTCTGTTACTAATTCTAATGGACTCACTTTTTTCAAACGAACGTCTTCGGCTAAACTTGTCGCATCCATCACTTCATCACTTCCCTTTCACTAATTAACAAGCCATTATACCCATGAACACCTCTCAATTACAAAAGTACGGCCTATAAAAAACACAAAAAAAAATAATCTCTAAAATCAGCACGATTTCAGAGACTATTTTAATAACAATCTATTTAATTTTTATGCTTTTTCCATAGGAAAATCAGTAAGAGAAGCGACGAAACAGAAATGAACATTCCAAGATGTAATCCTGGTGGAGTATAACTCCAAACAATCTCGTGTTCTCCTTCTGTCAGCGAAACGCCCATAAAGAAGCCAAGCGCTTTTTTCACTTCTTGCTTCTTACCATCCACCGTCACGCTCCAACCAGAATGGTATGGAATCGTAAAGGTCGCAAAGGACTGCTCACTATTAGTTACAGTGACATGTGCCTTCACCATCGCGTTTGTATACGACTCAATTGTAATATCATTTGCTTTCTTATACTGCGTCAATGCGTTTGCGAGTGTTGTGATATCAATCGTATAGAACTTGAAGCCACGTAAATCCCATTCTTTGGCTTTCGCGTCCTCAATCGCAAAGGTAATTGTCTGATCTAAATTCCCATTTCCAATCATCCACAATTGGTTCTCATGGAATCGATTTTCATACGGATAACTAATACCATTTAACATCACTTTTGATTTAATCACAGAGCCCGCTTGACGTTCTGGAATTTCCACAAAATACAATTTGTTTGGTTGTAGATTGAACTTCCATTCAATTTTAGCAGGTTCCGCCTCATTTGTTAGCGTGTATTTCTCCGGCCCCTTCGTTAAATTCGTCGTCACAGGTTCGCCTACACTAACCTCCGTCAATGCATTTGTTCCAGAGAGCCCAATCACTTGCAAGAGCTGGTTAAGATTGGCTACTGGTTGATTTTTTTCAAAAGCGATATTGGTTGTCGTATTCTCATTCGTTAAATAGCCAAGAGAAAACGCATATGGATTGCGGTAAACCACAAAATCCTTCACTTTGCCTTCTTTAGCATACATACCACGCACATCGGCATAGACGCGTTTTTCATCGCCGTCCATCATAAAGCGTGAAACTCCAAAGAGCGAATCCAAAATCACATTACGGTTGGTATAGTTCACCACCGATTGAGACGTTGGAAGGCCTAGATGGCTCATCTCTTCAATCAGCGCATGCTCAAGACTCGATGTGAAGTGCGAAGCTCCATTATATCCAAACGCAATCGGGAAGTTCGCATGCGACAATCCTTTATGCATTTCCATTCGCGTAAACGTACTTTGATGGCTATAGCCTTCTTTATCGAAAGCCATCGCAAATTCCATTTGTTCCTGTAATCCTGCATTCCCGATAAAATAAGGTGCTCGTCTAAATCCGACAAAGGAACTCACCATTAACTCGACAATCACGACTCCGGCTGTTAATTGAAGCCTACGAACTCTTTCAGCTCTTCTAAAGAAGAAAGCTAATAAGATAATCGTCCAAATAATAAACGCGAGTATTTTCTGTGAGGTCTCAACATATTGCAGACTTCTTAGAGTCGACAACACTAAAATCGTACAAAAGCCAAAGATGGCCACTAAAAATTCATTCAAGCGGAATTCATCTTTCCACTGCATTAGACTTTCGGATGCTAGCACTAGCATAAAGCTATTGGCTACCCATGAATTTCTGAAGTAGAAACCAACCGGGCGTTGTCCCATATGCCAAATTTGATCGAAGCCTTGAATCGAAAACGAAAGCAGTAAGACAAGCAACACGACTGTCGCTGCTAATTTCTTACGAAGAGTAATCTCTCTTTTAGCAAAGAAAGTACATAACCCAAAGAGGCCTAAACCACCGATAAAGAGTTGTGGTAATGCTTTAGAATCGCCCCACTCTTTTTCACCAAAGGATCCTAAGATGAATTTTTGAGGCATAGCGACTAAATCATTCACAGGATTCCAAGACCATGCAAAGGTGCTTCCCGCACTCGCCTTACTTTCTAATAAGGCGCTAAAGACGGGCAATAGCCAAAATGCTGCAAGGCCAACTCCAATCAGTGAAAATAACGCGACTCTCGCTATTCTCTGTACGGCCTCTTTCAATGAAGCATCCGACGAGAAGACGACATAAAATGTATAGAGCGCCACAAAGAGACACATCATATACCCTGTATAAAAATCCGTTATTAAACTAATGGCAAGAAACAGCGGTAATTTCACCGAAC
Source organism: uncultured Streptococcus sp. (assembly GCA_963551375.1). Classification (GTDB taxonomy): domain Bacteria; phylum Bacillota; class Bacilli; order Lactobacillales; family Aerococcaceae; genus Granulicatella. The sequence continues at coordinate 19,684 of CAUVGI010000002.1, forward strand.
GCTTCCCACTCGCCACCTCTTCAATTCCCAAGAGAATAAACGGAATATAGATCAGATTATCTAAGAAATTAGGATTGTACTGTTGCGATACGACAAATCCGCTAAGGGCATATGACGAAGCTAATCCTAACGATAACCAGTAATGTTTCGACACGCCTTGGAATTTCTTTTCTAAGAAGTAACCAAAGACGACTCCCATGACCCCAGCACGTAGAAGAGGAATCACGTAGCTAAGGACTTGAAAACTTGAAATTGGAAAGATCACATATAAAAACGTGAATGGACTTAAACTATTAAAGCCCCAGACACTTGGCATGGCCCCTCCAAGTGATTTCTCGAAGGACCAAAATAGACCACTAAAATCTCCACTCCAAAATAGTTTATGCAATCCGATATAAAGCGGAAAATATTGAGAAAGAAAGTCTCCGCTATGAATCGAATTTTGCGAAAAAGGGGTCAATCCTAAACTTAGGAAGACCCCCAACATCACCACAAATGGAACGAAGAATAGCGAACTATATTTTAATTTCATTTTTGAAATTGTCATTATAGTCTACTCCTATTCAATTAAATCCATTTTTTATAAATGGCTAACACATAAATACAAATTGATAAGATTGAAATTACAAGCCCTGCCATAAATCCTTCTGGCATGTAAGTCATCTCAATCGTATGTTCACCAGGTGTAATTTGGAAAGCAAGAAGACTATCCCAAACTTTAGCCGTTCCAACGACTTGGCCATCGACTTTAACAGTCCAGCCTTTTTCATATGGAATACTTGTCATCATCCATGTGCTATCGTCTGTGATATTCACAGTCCCTTGAATATGACTATCATCCCAATGAGTGACTTTCATTCCTTGAAGTTGACGTTCTTCAATCATGCGGTTTACTAAAGCGCTATTTGAACGCGCTAGGCGTAAACCTGACAAGTTGTATTCGTCATCTGTGTCAATTTCAATCGTTAAATCAACAGCTTTTCCAAGTGAATCATGGGCCACTTGAATAAGTTGTGTTTGTTGGAATTTATCTTGGAAGTCATACGTATTTCCATTGAGTAAAATTCTCACTTTGTTTTTATTCGTATGAGAAAGTTTTTGAGGAATCGATACCCAGTAATCTTCAGAAGACTGCGGTACTAAATGATACGTAATTGTTCCTGGTTTTGATGAATCCACGCGTTTATACGTTTCTGGTTTAGAAGAATCAGGAACTTCCATATTATCCAACTTCACTTCGTTGGCTGCTAAAAGCGTTAAGTAGTTCTCACTTGTGGCTCCCATCGCTTGAACAATCTTGTTATGGTTTTGAATTGGTTGATGATTTTCCAGTTTTACATTCACTGTCGCATCATTCACACCATAAGCGATTGGTAAGATTAATCCTGTTTCATACGTCTTCGTTCTTGTTGCTTCGTACACTGGTTCTTTCGACGTAATATCTTTACGCGTTACCATATTTCCGAATACATACATTTTCGAAGTATCAGGATATTCTTTTGTATACACTGGTTTTGGTGCCACTAAGTATTTCACTGAGAAGAGCGCGTCTTGCAGCGGTGTTCCTTGATAGTACGTTGTCGCGTTAATCCCGTTATTTCCTAAGCGGTCAAATAAATCACGCGTACTATTTTCCAAGTTCGAACTAAATACTGATAAACCTGGATAATCGACCATAAACGGATCGTTTTTACTTAAGTTAAATGTCTTATTGATACGATAGAAATCCGTATCATCAGGGCGAATTGGATTGATGGCATCTTTCAATTGAAGAACTGCATCGTGGTATTTATACGCATCTGTATAACCGACACGCGACTGAACAATGGCCGCATTGGCTGTCAATTCAACTGCCGTCAACACTGCAATCACTGCCCATGGTTTCTTCGCTTTTGTCCAGAACAGAACAAGAAGCATAATCATGAAAATACCAAGCGTCGCAATACGTTGCCAAATGGTTAAGAATGAATGTTCTTGGAATTGAACGATTCCAAAAATAATCGCCATTCCCACAAATAGGATGCTTGCTTCTTTTGCGGTAAATCGTTCAACTTCACGTAAGCTTAAGTAAGCTAGGTACACTAAGAAGAACGCGATAATCCATGAGAAGCGGTAGAAGAATCCTGCTGGGTTTTGTCCCATATGCCATAATTTACTTGTAAATTCATGCGCACAAGAGATTAAGAAAACAACAAGTACGAATCCTGCTGCAACTTTACCCCATTTTGTAATTTTCTTAGAGATAAAGTAGTAAATGGTTCCTAAAATCCCGAAGCTCGCCACATAAATGTTTGGCAAGTTTGGACCTGCTGGCCATGAATCATTATCGAATGATCCAAGGAATAATTTCGATAAAATTTCAAGCGGGTTAATTTGCAATGTCCACTCGAATTTCAATGAGTTTTGCAAACCACCTTTAGTAGAAACTAAACTGATGATGATTGGCAATAGAATCGCCGCAACCATCCCTACTGCGATAATCGAAGCGCAAGCTAGTTTTAACATGCGTTCAAAAATCACTTTGATATTTGTAAATTCTTTTGAACGGATGACATAGAATAATGCGTAGATGACTACGAAAATACATGTCATATAACCCATATAGAAGTGTACAAATAGCGCTAGAGCAAGCATTCCGATATAGCCTCGTGGAGACTCATTATCAAGCACTTGTTCTACCCCAATTAGTACAAGTGGCAACATAATCATGCCATCGTAGAAAATTGGGTTCATTTGATAGCTGACGTTAAATCCGTTTAAGGCATAAATCGTCGCTACGATTGGAAGTAAGTAGGCTTTTTTCTTTAGGCCGTCATAACGCTTCACAAGGAAATGCGTCATCGTAAGTCCCATTGTTCCGTAACGTAATGCGATAACAACAGGAACAATCCATTGGAAGTTTTCTTCCGAGAAGAATAGGAATAAGAAGTTAAATGGACTTAATAAGTTAAAGCCCCAAATTCCAAGCATTCCGCCTCCAATTGATTTCGAGAACGAATAGAAGAAGCTACTCCAATCCCAATTTAAGAAAAGATGTTTGAAATAAGCATAGAGCCCGATGTATTGCGCGTTAAAGTCAACCGCCATCAGAGACTTCGCACCAAACGGGAAGAAGCCATCAATCGCCCAAGCGATAAACATGATGACCATCGGCGCAAGGAAGCTTGCTAAATAGACCTTTTTCTTAGTCGTCATGTTGCTCTCCTTTCACCGTCATATTCGTTTCATCTACTAAGTAATGCGGACGTTTCTTCACTTCGTAGTAAATCTTACCGATGTACTCTCCTAATACCCCAATCGAAATCAATTGGATTCCACCAAAGAGCACGACAGAGAAAATCGTTGTGAAGTATCCACTCACGAGTGAATCTGGAGCTACGAAGTATTGAACAAATGTCCAAAGAACGTAAGCCAGTGAGATTAATAAACAGAATAAACCAAAGTTAATGCACATACGAAGTGGCTTATCATTGAACGATAAAATCCCTTGAATCGCATAGTTTAATGAGAACTTCAATGAGTACTTTGTTTCACCAACTGTACGAACTTGGTTTTCATATTCGATAACTTTTTCTTTAAAACCAATCCAAGAGAAAATCCCTTTAGAGAATCGGTTGTATTCTTGTAATGAAAGAATGGCACGAACCGCTTTACGGCTGAATAGACGGAATTCAGAGACCCCATCCATCAATTCGATATCCATCATTTTATTGGCAAGACGATAGAAATGTTTTGCTAAGAATGTACGGTGTGGTTTTTCACCAGTACGTGTACGACGAGCACTCACAACGTCATATCCTTCTTCATACGCTTCAATCATTTGTGGAAGAAGTGCAGGTGGATGTTGTAAGTCCCCATCCATTAAAATCACAGCTTCCCCTGTTGCGTATTCAAGTCCAGCAATTGTTCCAGCTTCTTTCCCAAAGTTTCTGCTGAAACTAATATATTTTACGCGAGAATCGCTATCTGCGATTGCAAGCATTTTTTCAAAAGTACGGTCTTTACTACCATCATTAATAAAAATAATTTCAAATTCCGCTTTAGTAATTTTATTGACTTCTGCTACTAAGGCATCATACATTTTTTGAATCATATTTTCCTCGTTATAAAACGGGATGACAATTGATAATTTCATTATTCCACTCCTCAATCCTTTAAATGTTCATCTCTTATATCATACCATTTTTTTGTGTGAAATTCCGCTCATATGCGAATTTTTTGGGTACAAAAAAACGAGAACTCTTCCTTTTCGAAAGAAGCTTCTCGTTTCTTACTGTTTTAAATTTCTTTTAATCGCTTAATCGCAACGTTTGTCCCTAAAAGCCCCACCAATAAAAAGGTGAATACAACGGCAAAACATAGCATAAAGAATTCCTCTGGCAATGCTAAAATAATCGGGTCGTTTTTCGGATCGAACATCCACGCATCATTGTTAAAGAACACTTGATGGAACTTCACAAAGAGCGTGTCGAAGAATGCCGCAATCGCAAAGCAAACGACAACTGGAATTAAAACAAGCCATCTGATAGGTCTGCGTAATTGCCATGTTTGTCTTCTTTGTCGTAAATACCTCACCCCAAAGAAACTAATAAGCCCTGAAGCGAGTAATACCGCAAAGTTTACGAAGAAGAGGCGTTTCACTTCGAAGAAATGGAACAATCCTTGCTCTGAACTTGGAAAATCAGTCATCTTTAATGTATCGTTCAACGGATTCGTTAAATACCCGATGAGTTCATGGTAGTTCATCTTAAGCGTATCTGCACTGTAACCAGTGAGTTTTTCCACTCCAAACCAACTAATCGACCAGTGATACATCGGCTCAAAGAAAATCACAAACGTAATTCCTAAACTTAAAAAGAAGAGGAATAGCGCGATGGAAGTAATCCACTTAGGCACACGGTAAGTTCTTGTTAAATAGTCCATTCACTTAAATCCTCTACCAAGTGCGTTGGTTGTTCTTCCACTTTTTCTAAGTCTTCGCGTGTCGAAAATCCTGTTAATACCATCAGTGTATCCATGCCATATTGAATGCCGGCTTGAATATCCGTTTGGTAATTATCTCCCACCATTGCGATATCTTCTTTTGTAAAATGACGGTCTGGGAATTTAGCATTTAAATAATCCAATGCAGACTCCATAATCACGCTACTTGGTTTACCGATAATAATCGGCTCTACTTGTGTCGCCACTTTTAAGAAACCAGTGATGGCACCTGACCCTGGAATTGGGCCTTTTTCGCTTGGTAAGTTTGAATCGATATTCGTTACGATATATGTCGCACCGCTGCGAATCGCGAGCGTTGCTGTTTCTAAGTCTTTATAAGTCACATTACGGTCAAGGGACTGCAACACGACTTCTGGTTCTTCAGAAACAAGCGTGTATCCAGCTGCTTCGACTTGATTTTTAATCGCTTCTTCCCCGATGACCATGACACGGTTCACGTTGAAATGAGACTTCAAGTAATCCACCGCAGCCACACCGCTTGTATACACTTCGTCTGCAGAAACTTCAGTGCCATAGTTCACACGTAAGTTTTCAGCTACTTGTGCAGGTGTTTTTGTAGCGTTGTTTGTTACAAATAGGAATGGAATTTGGGCTTCTTGCAATCTCTTAATAAATGCTTCGGCCGTTGGAATACGGTCTTTTCCGCGATACATTGTTCCATCTAAATCAATAAAATATGCTTTATACATTTAGTTACCTCTTTGTTGGTTTTCTCGAATATGGAATCCTTTCTTCTGAGTGGATTTCATAGGGCTCTTCTTCACTTTGCTACTTGTTGGTTTCTCGACTTCTTTCATTGAGAAATGTTGCGAAGATTTCTTTTGTTTTGGTTTGAAGTTATTGCCTTCATATTCTTTTTCTTTCATCGTTTCTTTTGGAATAAATTCTTTTAAGTTAAACGATTGATCTTTTTTCGTCTTTTGATTTGTCTCATTATTGCGTTTCTTCTGACGGTTTTGAGACTTCTCTTTAAACTTACGCTTGTTATTTGAACGGACTGGACTATCTAAATCCGCCGGACTAAATACATGTTCTCTGCGTTGATTGTTTTGACGTTTGCGTTGATTATTGCGTTCACGTCTTGGACGTTGCTGTGGTTTTTCTTCTTCCACAACTGGCTTATGTTGCGCCTCTGGGTCTCTTTCCAATACGAAATATTGGCATCCAAAATTACAATATTCTAATAAATATTCTTGTAAATAATCGATATCGCGGTCCGGAGTCGCCAATTTATGCGAATGTTTGAAGAAACCTTTCAAACGTAATTTCTCATGGCCCCAGTCGCCAACGATGTAATCATAGCGCTCAAAAATATCATTATAGCGCTCGTTTAACGCTTCAATATTAAATCCGTCACGGTAGTCTTCGACGATTTCATAATGCACATCATCAATCATCACGGTTGTATCGCCAACCATTACCGCACGCTTCACTTCTTCTTCAGGCGTTGTCACAATCTCTTCTAAGACTTGACTTAATTCCTGTGAAAGTGTTTCTGCTTTCTGTTCAGTCATGATTCTTCCTTTCTTTGAATACTAATTCTTTTTCAATAATCGTTCTTAATAAATCTGGATAAATAATTTCGTTGTCCCCTTTTTCTTCAATGATCGGGAAAAATGGAACGAATCGCATATGGTCAGGGCAAACAAATGTAATAAACTCATCGTCTGCCAACTCTCTTCCATCCATAACGATTTCGCCACTAGCGAGCTGAAATCCTGTATAAAGGATCTCTCCAAACAGTTTACCACGAAAACCATATCCACGAATAGCTTTTTCTAGTAATTCAGGCTGCTGTTCTTCAAAAATTTGCAATAGTTGTTTGAAATCTGAAACTCTAAAGCGACTCTTATTCAAATGAATCGGATGTGGCATGCATTCATGTAAGTCAAACTTTGTGAGCGGTCCTTCTTTAAACGGTACTACAAAGAGGCCGGTATAAGAAAATGCTACCGAAACTCCAGTTTGTCTCGTCATCGCTTCTAATGAGAGAAGAGCTAGTTCCTTCACAGAATATGCAGGAATATGTGGGAGTACCACTTCTGCTTTCAAGAGCGCAATCCCTTCTTGGCGAAGCGCTTCTCCTTCATCAATAGTCGAATCCTCTTTTAAATCCTCGACTGCAATCATTTTATCAGAAAGAGGAATCAAGCGACTGCCTTCTGTCTTCAAATGAAGCTCACCAATATAAGCACCATACTTAAATCCACCTGTTAGAAGAGTTTGGTTCACCCATTTTCCTTCTTCAAAGAGATGATGCGTATGTGCCCCAAGAATCACTTGAATTTCTGGATAAGTTTCGGCAATCAGATGGTCCATTTCAATTCCTAAATGTGATAGCAAGATAATCTGATGACCTCCTGCTGCAAGCGTTGGTACAAGACGCTTCAACGCATCCATCGGTTCTTCAATCAAATACCCATTTGGGCCGTAGCTTTCTGGATACGATGCCGTTAGTCCAATGAAGGCGATACTGCAATCGTCCACTGTTTCGAAGTGAACTTCTTTTGCAAAAGGAGGCACTTCTCCAGTAGACGCCCATTTGACATTCGAAATAATGACTTCGAACTTGCGACCTTCATACGCCGCCTCTAATTCAAGCGGTGTGTATGCCGTCCCTTCGTTATTTCCAAGAGTCGCTAAATCGATTTGCTCTTCGTTCAACACTCTTGCAGCAATCTTTCCGTCCTCTGCTTCGACCAGTGGATGAACACGGTCAATGAGGTCTCCTAAATCGATTCCAAATACCTTCTGCCCTTCTTTTTCAAGCTGGGCTCTCCGCTCCTTCATAAAGCGCGTTTGTGTCTTTATGGAATGAAAATTCGAGTGCATATCATTGATGTGAAGAATCGTTACTTCACTCATGCTTCCACCTCATCCGGATGATTTTCGAATACTGTTGCTTGTGTTAACTGTTGTAAATCCTGTGGTGCAATCTCTAATTGGAGACCACGTTTTCCCGCAGAGATACGAATCGTTTTTTGCTTCATCGCATGATGCTCGATGAAGGTTGGAAATTTCTTCTTCATTCCAATCGGTGAACATCCACCGCGTACATATCCTGTTAATGGTTCCAGTTTATCTAATGATAATAATTCTACGCGTTTATTTCCTGAAACTTTCGCAATCGTCTTTAAATCTAATTCTCGGTGAGCCGCAATACAAGCGACTAAATGTCCAGTCTTATCGCCTGTTAATACGATGGTTTTGTAGACTTCCTCAACGGGAATCCCCATCCCCTGTGCTGCATGAATCGCATCAAGGTGTGCTGTATCCACATCATATTCATGAATGGCATATGGAACTTTTGCTTGTTCGACCATTCGAACTGCATTTGTTTTGATTACTTTTTTCTTTTTCACGTAAAATCACTCCTCTTTCCATTTTACCACAAGGAGCAATCTATTTGAAATCTCCTTTCATCTTCTTTTGTAACCTTTTGAAAAAATAAAAATCCCTAAGAAAACTCTTAGGGATTTAAGTTCTAATCTAATAAACTAAGTCGACGAATGAAATCAGCATTCGATTTCGTTTCTCTTAATTGCTTCACAAGTTGCTCACTCGTTTCAAGCCCGTCTCCTTTAATAGCATGACGCACTTTCCAAATGGCTTCTAACGTTTCTTGTGAAAGGAGCATGTCTTCTTTACGAGTACCTGAACGTTTCACATCAATCGCAGGAAATACTCGTCTTTCCGCAAGTTCTCTTGAAAGATGAATTTCTGAATTTCCCGTTCCTTTGAACTCTTCATAAATCACATCATCCATGCGGCTACCTGTTTCCACTAACGCTGTGGCAAGAATCGTTAAGCTTCCGCCCTCTTCAATATTTCTGGCAGACCCAAAAAATTTCTTTGGACGATACAAGGCAGCAGGGTCAATCCCACCACTCAATGTTCTTCCTGAAGGTGGAATCGTTAAGTTATACGCACGGGCAAGACGCGTGAGGCTATCCATCAAGATAATCACGTCACGTCCATCTTCTACAAGACGTAGCGCACGTTCCAATACTAGTTCACTAATCTTAATGTGGTTTTCTGGAAGCTGGTCAAATGTAGAATACACCACTTCCGCGTCTACCGTTCTCTCGATGTCCGTTACCTCTTCAGGTCGTTCATCGATGAGTAAAATAATCAATTCGGCTTCTGGATAATTTGTTGTGATTCCATTAGCGATTTCTTTAAGTAAACTTGTCTTCCCTGCTTTTGGCGGAGCTACGATAAGTCCACGTTGCCCAAAACCAATCGGACAAATTAAATCCAACATACGAGAAGCGATACGACCACGTGTGGTTTCTAGCACCATTTGTTTTTCAGGATACAATGGTGTAAGTCCTGGGAAATGATCACGCTCTTTGGCTTCTTCAGGATCCTTTCCGTTCACGAACCCAACTTGCATCAACCCATTAAACTTCTCACCTTGACGCGGCGGACGTGCTGTCCCACTCACAAGGTCTCCATTTCGAAGGTCGAAACGACGAATTTGCGAAGAAGAAATATAAATATCTTCCTGACTGCTTGAATAGTTAATCGGTCTTAGGAATCCAAATCCTTCTGCACGATTAATATCTAAGACACCTTCCACTTGGAAAAATCCAGTAGCTTCCTCTTGAGCACGAAGAATCGCAAGCGCCAATTCCTTTTTATTCATTTGACCGTAATAAGGAATTTTATAATGTTTGGCAAAGCCATACATCTCTTTTAACGTTTTTTCTTGTAAGCTTTGAAGCGTTACAGTTTCCACTTGTTCTGACATAATGCCCCTTCTTACTCTTCAATCATCGTAATATCGGCACCTAATGCTTGTAGTTTTTCAACGATATTTGAATAACCACGTAGAATATGTCCGATATTTGAAATCTTCGTTGTTCCTTCAGCCATTAATCCTGCAACAACCAGTCCAGCTCCTGCACGTAAATCGCTAGCGGCAACTTCAGCACCCACTAATGGTGTTGGCCCTTCAAATGTAATGATATCTTCGATGACTTTTCCACGAGCGCCCATGCGATTTAATTCTGGCACGTGACCGACACGTTTTGGATAAATTGTATCGACAACCATGGCTGTTCCTGTTGCTTTACTAAAGAGCGGTGTGATGGTTTGTTGCAAGTCTGTCGCAAAACCTGGATAAGGCATTGTTTTGATGTTTACAGCTTTTAACTCATTTGTCGGAAAAACATAAATATCGTCTTCGCCAACTTCCATCTTCACGCCCATTTCGTTCATTTTCGCAATCAGGCTTTCTAAGTGTTCGAAAATCACGTTTTTCACACGAACTCCCTCACCAACTGCTGCCGCAATTGATAAATACGTTCCTGCTTCAATACGGTCTGGAATAATGGTATGCGTACATCCATGTAAGCTTTCCACACCTTCCACACGAATGATGCTTGTTCCTGCACCTTTAATATTGGCACCCATTTTATTTAATAAGTTTACTACATCGATAATTTCAGGCTCGCGCGCTGCATTTTCGATAATGGTTTTTCCTTTTGCACGAACGGATGCTAGCAATACATTAATTGTCGCACCTACAGATACAACGTCCATATAAATTTTCGTACCCACAAGGCCTTCTTCGCCAGTAGATAAGTAGATAGCACCATCATGGTCTCTCACATCAGCACCAAGCGCTTTGAAACCTTTTAAATGTTGGTCAATTGGACGAGGGCCTAAGAAGCAGCCACCTGGAAGTCCAACAACCCCTTCACCGAATTTAGCAAGAGTTGCTCCCATAAAATAATAAGACGCACGCATGCTTTGGATTTTCCCTTTTGGCATTGGGATAGATTTCATTTCTCTTGGGTCGATGGTTAACGTTCCATCAACGAATTCTGTTTTTACGTTAAAATCATTCAAAATTTCAATTAAGGCATCTACGTCCTGAATCTCAGGGACACCCTCTAATACGACTGGTTCATTCGCGATAATAGCAGCCGGAATTAAAGCTACTGTACTGTTTTTAGCTCCACTAATGGTTACTTCCCCTTTAAGTGGTTTACCGCCGTTAATGACTAATTTTTTCATACTCAAATTCCTTTCACTAAATGTTCTCAATTATTATACCATGTTCACAGTAGAATCCGCTATCTTTTAATCGTTTGCATCTATTGTTAACCTTTAAAAATTCAATAGTTGACAATCATTTCAAATCTGTTACACTTAAAAACATGAATACTGATGAAAGGAGGATATTATGAGCACTAAACAGGACGTTTTACGTCTTTTATATAGTACAGTGGACAAACCTCTTTCAGGACAAGATATCGCAGAGCAACTGAACCTTTCTCGTACGGCTGTGTGGAAAGCCATCCAGCAATTAAAAAAAGATGGCTACGAAATCACCTCAAGTACAAAAGTTGGGTATCAATTATCCAGACAGACGGATTTGTTAACCCTTGAAGGCATTCGCTCTCATTTGGGAGAGGCTCTTCAAGATTGGGATATTCAAGTTTTTGAAACAACTACTTCAACCAATGATTTGGCTAAAACATACGGCGCATCAGGCTCGAGAGTCCCTACCTTCTTTATTGCAGAAGAGCAAACGGCAGGTCGTGGACGACTAGGAAGAACATTCCTCTCTCCACCAAAATCTGGACTTTATATGAGTATCTGTATTTTCCCGGAAGGCGATTTGGACAGTATTTCGCTGATCACTTGTGCTACGGCGGTTGCCGCAACGCGAGCGGTGGAATCCTTTATCCATGAAAAAATTGGGATTAAATGGGTGAACGACCTCTATTTTCACGATAAAAAGATTGCCGGTATCTTAACAGAAGCCGTGACGAATATTGAAGCTCAGAAGGTCGATGCACTGATTGTCGGAATGGGAATTAACTTGCATATCGATGATGCTATTATTCCAGAGGATTTAAAATCCATTATCGGTTCCCTCTTTTCTCCGCAAGAGATTCCAGATGGTTTCAGCCGCAATGAATTCGTCGCTCGTTTCCTTAAAGAATGGAATCAATGTTATGAAGATATCAACGCTGGCAAGCGAGATTTCATGGAAGAATACAAAGACCATTCCATCATTGTCGGCAAGAAAATCAATGTCATTAGCGGTATGAAAACATATCCTGCAACTGCAAAAAACGTGGACAATAATGGGCATCTTATCGTCCAAACCGATGACGGTGCCATCCATTCATTATCTTATGGCGAAGTAAGCATTCGTCCAGAAAACTAAAAGATTAGGAGTTAAACTCATGAAAAAAATATCGATTAAAACAATTGTGCTCGCAGCACTTCTAGGAGCACTCTGCTATGTATCTAGCTACTTAAAAATTCCGATTGGTCCAGTACCATTCTCAGCTCAAACAGCCACAGTGATTTTGGCATCATTACTATTGCCACCAATTGGCGCTTTTGCTGCTCAATTTGTTCACTTCCTATTACTTTTCTTATTAGGAGGAGGAACTGCATTATTTATTTCTCCATCATTTGGTTTTGTTATTGGATTTATGGTTGCAGCTCCGGTGATTTCATTTATCGGAAACAGTATCAACAATATCTTCGGATGGGTGATTGCCGCTCTTGTCGGTGAAGTCATTTTCTACGTCATCGGAATTCCGTTTATGACCTTTGTATTAATAGGATTACAAGGAAAGAACTTAGATCTTCAACAAATTCTTGGCTTCGGTTTATATCCATTCATTCTTCCTGACTTAGGAAAATTAGTTGTTGCCGTATTCCTTGCTGATCGTATTAAAGCCCTTACTAAAAAAGACTTTTAAAAAGCATAAAAAATAAGCTAGGCATAATGCCTAGCTTATTTTTATTGTTCAAGGATTAACCCCAGAATTTAACTCCTAGTACGTTTCCTAAGAATGCAAAACCGATTCCGACAACTAATAGAAGAACGATACAACGTAATGGCGTCCATTTTTTACGCGCTAATAAGTAGTAAAGTCCTAAAGTAATTCCTAATGGAATTAATTTTGGTAATACACCATCTAAGATTGCTTGGATAACAATTGGTTTTTCACCGTTTGCGATTTGAATTCCTAATTTAGTACCACCGTAAAGGCTAGTTAAAGCCCCAACAACGAATACCCCTAGGATTGAAGCAGCACGAGTGAATTCTTTGGCATTTGCAGTAAAGATACCGATTGCATCTGTTCCTAAGTTATAAGACCAATGCATTAACCAGTAACGAATTGCAAATTGGAAGATATTAAATACCGCTAAGAATAGTAATGGTCCAGCGATGCTTCCTTTTAATGCAAAGTCTGAAGAAATACCGGCTACGATTGGAACTAATGTGAACCAGAATAAAGCGTCACCGATACCACCCAATGGTCCCATTGCAGCAACACGTACCGCACGGATTGTTGGAATATCTGCTTTGTTTTGTTCAAGTGATAATACAATCCCCATTACGAATGTTACTAAGAATGGGTGAGTATTGAAGAACTCTAAGTTATGAGACATTGATGCAGCTAAGTCATCTTTGTCTGTATGGATTTTTTCCAACCCTGGTAAAATACCGTATAACCAGCCACCTGCTTGCATACGTTCATAGTTGAAAGAAGATTGTAAGAAAATTGAACGCCATGCCATTTTGTTTAAAGTTGCTTTATCTAAGCGTGGAGCAGGCGTTTGGTTTTTATAAGAATCTGGAATATTATATGCCATCTTCTTCACCTCCATCGTTCACAATGCTAGCACCCGCTGTTTTGAATTTTGTTTGGATTTGGAAATCCCAGTATGCAATTGCAAAACCAATGAACGCTAATAATACTAATGCAGATCCAGCTAAGCTTTCACTTGCAGAAACAATGTTTGCTAAAGCAAAACCTAAGAAGTAGAAGCCCCATAGTTCTTTAGAAACCATTACTTTTAGTAAGATTGCGAACCCTACGAAGCGCATCATACCACCGGCAGCACCTAAACCTGACATGAACCATTCAGGAATAGATTTTGTTAAAGTATCCCCGATAGCTTGTCCACCGACGAAGAATAATACAACTACAAGACCAAAGATAGCTCCTAATGCAGCCATTGCTAAGTAGTTCAAGCGAGCAATTCCTTTTGGATTTGCATCGTGTGCATACTTATCAGCCACAGCCATCATTGGTGACATTAAAGCAAAGATTAAAGTAACGCCATATTGACCTAAAAGCGCAAATGGAACAGCAGCACCTACTGCAGCAGCTGGTTCTAATTTAAGGCTGATAGCTAATACTGTCGCCATAATTCCGCCGATTACGGCATTAGGTGGTTGAGCCCCACCGACTGGCATGTTACCGATTGTCATTAATTGGTAAGTACCCCCAACAACTAACCCTGTTTGTACGTCGCCCAAAATAGCTCCGATCACTGGACCCATTACGATAGGTTGGTATAGTGATTCTAAAAAGCTGAATTGGTCAATCGCAGCAACAAAAGTTACAAGGAATACTAATAAGATTTGAATAAAACTTGCTTGCATATTCATTGACCCCTTTTATAAATAAAAATTATTGGAATAATTTCGAAACGTCTTCTTTTCCTTCAGTTGGAACTTTCTGAATTTCAAGTTCGACACCTAACTCCTGCAGTCTTCTAAATGCAGCAACATCTGCATCATCAACCGCAACAACACCTGCTACTTGGCGTTTTCCTTCCGCCATGTGCATGTTCCCAATGTTAACCTTCTTGATTGGCACTCCTCCCTCTACTAATTTCACTACGTCTTGAGGATTTTCACAGATGATGAAAATCAACTGACGGTCTGCTGCTTTACCGATGACATTAATCGTTTTTTCAATAGTGAAATAACGAGTTTGTGCACCAGCTGGAGCAGCCATATCCATTAACCCTTGACGCATCGGATCCGCAGCTACTTTATCGTTTGCAACAAGCAGTAGGTTGGCACCTAAGTAAGATGACCATTGAGTTGCAACTTGACCGTGAATCATACGATTGTCAATTCGTGTTAATAAAATATTTGGCATTACTAGCTCTCCTTTCATAAAAAGCTAAATTTATTATACCGAATTATCTGGAATTTTGGAAGCGTTTTATTAAAACTTTTTTAATAAATTCTTCATTTTTGAGTTTTTATTACATTTTTGTATCGTTAATTTGTAAAACATTATATATAAATGCTTTTTCCACCACTTTGATGTCAGACAACTCTCACTAATCTCTACAAATATATTTGAAATTCTTCACAATTAACAAAGTTCCCCCCCTCTAAATTTTTCCCATAAAAAAGAAGCTTAGAATCTAAGCTTCCATTTCACTTTATTTTGATTTTACGATAATAGAACTAGTTCCACTGATAGTCACGATGACACCAAACGCAATGATAATCATTCGATTGACCATCTCTCCTGAGACAAAGAAACTTCCAGCGATAATCAGAACTCCTGCTAAACTAACAAATAATGTTTTAGCTAGTGACCCTTGTTGTTCATTTTGCTTCGCTCGGTTCAAGTCTCCTTCTTGAACTCCCTTTTGCACCACATACTTTGGCAAAATACTTTTCAGATACGCCACTGTCGCAAGCGCGTAGAATAACGCTCCTACAAATACGCATAGCAACACATCACTCGGAAAGAAACTATAGAAAATAGCTCCCAAAGCAAATGCAATCACAAAGCGATGTCTAAAGGCATTAAAAGTCACTAAGTCATCTGTCGGAATATGATAAACCGTCTTTAAAAATGGCAGATAGAAATAATCCTTACCGTCAGCTCCTGTATAAAACTCTCCAAAAATCGATTGCATACAGTCACCGCTTATAAGACTTCAGAAATCGCAAAACGAGACACCGTAATCACGACACCTTTTGCAATCTCAACATCCACTTTTTCTTCATCAACTTTCTTTACAGTACCATATAATCCATTCGCACAGACAACACGTTTTCCAACTTGCAGGGCTTCATGTAATTTTTCAAAATACTGTTGTTGACGTTTCATATTTTTTCTTGAGAAGAAATAATAAATCCCTAAAATTACAACGACGAATACGATAAATGTAAGGGAACTTACTAAAATAATATTGGCAGTCATTAAATCCCATCCTCGTCATCAAATTCATCAATATCATTATGTTGAATCGTTGGTAAGCTTACTTGTTGGATGGCTTCTTTACCAGCTAATAAGCTTTGTGTTACCACGTCTTGCGCACTTGCAGCAAATTCACGTAACATTGCAATTTCAATCAGCATTGGTAAGTTCGTTCCCACAACAACTTCCACATTTTCAAAATCAACAGAAGCTAACATGGCAGCCTTAAATGGACTTCCTCCTAAAAGGTCCGCAAATACAACAATCCCTTCTGTTTCTTCTTGCAATTCAGCCATTGCGTTTCTTAAATTATTTTCAAGAGCATCCATTGGATCACTTTCTAAAAATGGTACCACGCGATATGCCGCTTGTTTTCCAGCAATCATCTCTAACGCTTGTCCCACTCCAACAGCAAATTGTCCATGCCCAGTAAGAATTAACCCTATCATTCCAGTTCCTCCTAAATACTTAATATCTTAATACTAGACCAGGTTTCATTAAATAGCAAGCACAAATTAATGCGTTTTCATAAATTTCCGTGAAAATAAAACGTGGAGCATTGACGTTTCACTGGGGGGTGACAATACTCCACGTTTAAAAGCTATACGAATATTTTTGTTTTACCGATTAGAACAATTCTTTGTAGAAAGCAATTGTTTCTTCTAATGTTGGCATGAATGGGTTACCTGGTGCACAAGCATCGATTAACGCATTCTTAGATAGATATTCGAAGTCGAAGTCTTTTTCTTCAATTCCTAATTCAGTTAATTTCTTAGGAATACCTACTATTTCAGAAAGAGTTTCGATTTCTTTGATTGCGTATGCTGCACATTCTTCATCAGATTTACCTTCAGTTTGTAAACCTAAAGCTTTTGCAACATCACGGAATGCAGCTGGAACACGTTTTGCATTTTCGCGTTCGATTACTGGTAATAACATAGCACAGCATACACCGTGTGGAAGTTTGTAAACAGCACCTAATTGGTGAGCCATTGAGTGAACGTATCCTAGTCCAGCGTTGTTGAATGACATACCGCCTAAAAAGATTGCATTCACCATACCTTCACGAGCTTCGATGTCATGACCATCTTTAACCGCACGTGGTAAGTATTCTTTAATTAATTCAATTGCACCAATTGATAATTTCTTAGTAACGCCGTAAGCACCTGGAGTTACTAAAGCTTCAACCGCGTGAGTTAAAGCATCCATACCTGTTGCTGCAGTTAATGCTGCTGGTTTAGATACCATTAATTCAGGGTCGTTTACAGAGATTAAAGCTAGGCTGTTTTTATCAACCATTACCATTTTAACTTTTCTTTCTTCGTCTGTAATTACGTAGTTGATTGTAATTTCAGCTGAAGTACCAGCAGTTGTGTTGATAGCAACAACTGGTAAACCTTTTTTATCAGATTTGTGTAATCCTTCGTAGTCTTGAGGTTTACCACCGTTTGTTGCAATTACTGAAATACAGCTTGCACAGTCTTGAGGTGATCCACCACCTAAGCTGATAATGAAGTCACAGTTATTTTCTTTTAATGCAGCAACCCCATCGTTAACATTTTTACAAGTTGGGTTTGGTTCTACATCAGAGTAAATAACGAAGTCTACACCTGCTTCTTTTAAAGGTTCTGTGACTTTAGGAAGAATATCACTTGATTCGATAAATTTATCCGTTACTAAAAGAGCTTTATGATATCCTAGATCTTTTACGTAAGGTCCAATTTCTTTAACGACTCCTCTTCCGATTAAGTTAATAGCTGGTACATAAAATGTTGACATAATTTTTCTCTCCTAACTAGTAAGTAAGTTTATAAAACACCTTTTTTCAAGATGATGTTTCCGTACAAGGCACTTTCTCCTGTTTGAATCACTAGATAAGCGTCTTTAGCTTGTTCGTAAAACTCAAATCGTTCGAACTCTTTAATCGCTGCTCCTGGGTGACTTTCTTCTAAGAGACGTTTATATTCGTCCCAAATCACCGGAACAGTTGGATCTCCCGGAACGACTTGCATTAATCCTGCTTGATATGAACTGTAAGTATCTAATGGCAATACTTGTAGAATTGCTTCTAAAGCTACTGGAACACCATGTCCGTCCATACGAATCACTCGTTGGCCGATACGATGAGCTGGGAAGTTTGCGTCCGCAAGTACCAATTCATCTCCATGTCCCATCTCCATTAAATATTTCACAAGTTCTGGGCTTAAAATTTTAGGAATTTGTTTTAACATTACTGAATTCCTCTCTTCACTTTATTGAATTTCAAGCGAATTTCTTCTAAATTTGCAATCGCACGACTTTCATAACGCGTTACAGGTTCTGAAGCCTTGATAATGTCTTGTGCTTCTTTGCGACTTGAAATCACTCCAAGCGTTAGCATTTGTGACAAGATATTTCCAAGTGCACTCGCTTCTACCGGTCCTGTAATAACTGTACGTCCTGTAAAGTCTGCTGTTAACTGGCAAAGCAATTTGTTTTGAATGCCTCCGCCGACCATTTGAACAGTGGTCATTTCGTGTTTTGTCAATTGTTCTAATTGAGTAATTGTTTCTAGATAAGTTAAAGCTAAACTTTCTAGAACGACACGAACGATTTGACCTTTCGTTTGCGGAACTTTTTGTCCACTCACTTTACACCATTCTTTAATTTTTGTTTCCATTTCTCCAGGAGAAGCGAAAACTGGGTCATTTGGATGAATCCAAGTTTGGTTGTCCGTTACTTCTTCAGCTAATGTGACCATTTCGCCAAAGCCAACTTCTTCCCCTTGCAAGCGCCAATCGCGTTGTAATTCTTGAATAATCCACATTCCTGTTGTGTTTTGTAAGAGACGATATTTACCATCAAAACATCCTTCATTTGTAAGTCCTGAGGCAAATGCTTCATCCGTTACAACAGGCTCGTCAGATTCTGTTCCGACAAGCGACCAAGTACCACATGAAATAAAGACAGTGCCTTTTTCATGTTCATATGGAATCGCAAGTACCGCAGCAGCTGTATCATGTCCAGCCCCTGCAATCACGTCAAATGGATCCACTTTCAACTGTTGAGTGATGCGTGGTGATAATTGTCTTAAAACCGCACCATTCTTCGTTGGCGTTGTGAACCATTTACGCGGAATGTCTAAGCGTTCAAACACTTCTTCTGAGAAGTCTTGTGTGAAGATATCCAATAACCCACTTGTACTTGCAATCGTGTATTCATTTGAGAGTACACCTGAAAGTAAGTAGTTGATTAAATCTGGAATAAACAACACGCGTTGAACGATATTTCTTAATTGTGGTTTTTCTTGCAAATCTGAATAAATTTGTAAGACCGTATTAATGGTTGCAGGCTGCACACCTGTTTTTTGGAATAATTCTTTCTTCGAGATAGCGTTATAAAATGACTCCTCGTATCGACCCATTCGGTTATCTCTGTAACAATGTGGTTGATAGAGCAAATCTCCATTTTGATCTAGATAGGCATAGTCTACTCCCCATGTATCAACAGAGATGGAACGAATCGGAATCGAATCTTTGGAAGCCTTCTTGATTCCTTGCTTAATTTCTCCAAACAAGTGCAACAAATTCCAATACAAACCATCATTAAGATTCACCGGTTCGTTTTTGAACCGATGAACCTCTGATAATTGGAGGGAGTGCCCGTCATAAATCGCCTGCATAACACGTCCTGAACTTGCGCCTAAATCAATGGCTAATAATTTAATCAAGCTCATGTTTTCTCCTCCATTACTAATCCCTATTTTTTATTCGTATAGTAAAGCTTTGATTTCTTCGCTATCGATGTTCTTAGCGTCATACCATTTAGAACCAGTATCCACGTCTTTAACTGTTTCACCTTTAGCTGCAGCGATTGCTAATTTAACAGCTTGGTAACCAATTTGAACTGGGTCTTGAGTTACAGAACCAACGAAGATTCCTTTACGGATAGCATCTTGTTGTAATGCACCTGAGTCGAAACCAACAGCTAAGATTTTGTCTGCGCCAAGTTTAGATTCTTTGAAACCGCCGTTAGCGTTGATAATTGCTTTTGCAGCGAATTCGTTAGAACCATAGATTGCGATAGTGTCTTCTTTTTCAAGAACTGTAGAAGCTTCAGTTTTACCTGCAGCATCGTCTACTTGAGCTGGAACACGAACTTCAATAACAACTTTAGCATCAGCTTCAGCTACATCGTTTTTGAATTTGTCATGTCCAGTTACAGCAGTTTTAATGCCTTTTTTGTTTAACAATTCAACCATTTTATCAATGAAACCTTTTGTTCTTTGAGTGATTGAAAGTGAGTTAACTTCTTGAGAAACAACCCCGATACGAACTTTCTTGTCGCCGACTTTGCTTTCAAGTAATTTGAATAAGTGTTCAGCAGCGTTACCACCAGCAGCATGGTTGTCTGTTGATGCAGTAGCTTTGATAGCTCCTTCTGGTGCTCCTGGAACCCCTGAGTCAAATCCGATAATAGGAATGTTTTTAGATTGTGCTTGTTTAATCGCATCTAATTCTGCTTCAGTATCTAATGCAGCTAAAGCGATTGCTTTTGGATTTTTGTTGATCGCATTGTTTAATTGTTCCAATTGTTCTGCGATTGCTGTTTCATTTTGAGGTCCTACGAAAGTAATTTTAGCACCTAATTCTTGAGCTGCTTTTTCAGCCCCTTTGTTTACAGCTTTCCAGAAGTCATGTTGGAACCCTTTAGCGATTACTTCTACTTTGAAGTCTCCGCTTGCTTGAGCTTTATTATTTCCACCGTCAGCATTTGATTTATTTGAAGTACATCCTGCTAATAAAGCAGAAGCACAAGCTAGAGTTGCAATAGCATATTTGAACGATTTTTTCATGATTTATTCTCCTTTATATGTCCTTTTTGACCCTTTCTTTGAAGGTGTCTTCCCAACTCATTGTGTCAATATCAAACTATTTTTTCTTATTCATGCGGATTAAGATATCAGAGTAAACGGCAACGATTACAACGAAACCTGTGATGAATAATTGATAGTGTGGTTGTAAGTCGATGTATGGTAAACCAATCTTCAAGACAGACATGATGAATACCCCGATGATTGTACCAACAACTGAACCAACCCCACCGGCAAGTGAAGTACCACCGACAACTACTCCGGCGATGGCATCAAGTTCCATACCGTTCCCTGTACCAGGAAGGATAGTTGAATAAGTTGCAGCATATGCGATACCAGCTAAACCTGCTAGAAGTCCACTGATGACATAAGCCATACCTTCCCATTTGATAACGTTTACACCTGAAAGTCTAGTAGCTTCTTTATTTGAACCGATGGCAAAGATGTAACGACCAATTTTTGTTTTATTTAAAACAATGGCTGCAATAATCGCTACGACAATCAAGACGATCAACCCGGTTGGAAAATTATCTTGCGTTCTGAATAAGTCTTTGTACCAGCCTTCACCAGTTCCACGTAATGGGAACGTTACACTTTGTACGTTTGATACGATTGAGCTTAAACCACGTGAAATCATCATTGTACCAAGTGTTGCGATGAATGGTGGTAATCCAAATTTCGCAATTAAAATTCCGTTGAATAATCCAAATACACCCCCAATCACTAATATTGCCAACAATGCTAGCCATAATGGCCAACCCATTTTTGTATGGAGCACTCCACCAACGATGGCAGAACACATCATTACTGTACCGATTGATAAGTCAATACCGCCGGTGATAATAACGAATGTTACCCCAATTGCTAAGAAACCAATGTAATAAGATGCGTCTAAAATGCTGACCGCTGTATCAAACGAACGGAACGATTCACTTGAGACTGCAAAGAATGTGAAAATCACGATCAACGCGATTAATGCAATTAATTTTTGTAATCCAACTGATTGTACCAGTTTCGTCCATAGGGACTTTTTCTCTTCCATATCAATACCTCTCTTCGATTATCGATCCGTTGCTAAAGCGAGGATACGTTCTTGAGTTGCTTGACTGATATCAAGTTCCCCTGTTTTACGTCCTTCACACATGACAACAATACGATCGCTCATACGTAAAATTTCTGTAAGCTCTGAAGAAATCATAATGATTGATTTTCCTTGAGCTACTAGTTCATTCATTAATGAGTAGATTTCACTTTTCGCACCAACGTCAATTCCTCGAGTTGGTTCGTCAAAAATTAGAATATTGCTATTTTGTTCTAGCCATTTCGCAATAACAACTTTTTGTTGGTTACCACCTGATAAGTTCCGAACTAGTTGTTTCGATGATGGTGTTTTCGTTCTTAATTGTTTAACGAATTCATCACTGACTTTGATAATTTCACCGTCATCGATTAAACCACCCTTAATGTACTTATCAAGGTTTGTCATTACTGTGTTATTGGCAATGGTCATATCAACGATACATCCATAACGTTTACGGTCTTCTGAAAGATAACCAATACCTTCTCTAATAGCATCTTGAGGATTTTTAATATCAACCTCTTTACCATTAATTTTAATGGTTCCGCTATCTTTCTTATCCGCTCCGAATAGTAAACGAGCTACTTCTGTTCGGCCCGCTCCCATTAATCCAGAGAAACCTAAGATTTCACCTTTATGAAGCACAAAGCTAACATCTTTTACGTGGCTTCCTGAGTTTAAGTGTTCCACTTCTAATACAACAGGTGCTCCTTCTGGTACTGCAGAAACCGCTTTCGGATCTTCGTAAATAGTACGACCAACCATCATTGCGATGATCTCGTCCTTTGTAGTTTCTTTTGTATTTACAGTTCCAACATATTCCCCGTCCCTCATAACCGTTACACGGTCCGTAATACGGGCAATTTCGTCCATACGGTGAGAAATATAGATAATTCCTACACCTTTAGCACGTAAGTCATCAATAATTGCGAATAATTCATTAATTTCTGATTCTGTTAACGCTGCTGTTGGTTCGTCGAAAACAATAATCTTAGCATCCATTGACAATGCTTTGGCAATTTCAACCATTTGTTGTTTACCAACTGTTAAGTTTCCCACTTTTTCTTGTGGATTAATATCCAGTTTCAACAATTTGAATAATTCTTTTGCCTTTTTATTTCCGGCATTATCGTTGATGAAGAGACCTTGATTAATTTCTTCACGACCGATGAAGATGTTTTGAGCCACTGTTAAGTGGTTCATCATATTCAACTCTTGGTGCACGATTACAATCCCATCGTCCATAGCCTCTTTTGGCTTAGAATATTCTACTTGTTTTCCGTTATAGTGAATCGTTCCTTCATTCGCGCCGTAAATACCTGTCAATACTTTCATCAAAGTGGATTTACCAGCCCCGTTTTCACCC
The DNA here is from genome assembly GCA_963551375.1 of uncultured Streptococcus sp. Lineage (GTDB taxonomy): Bacteria > Bacillota > Bacilli > Lactobacillales > Aerococcaceae > Granulicatella. Next base: position 42,981 of record CAUVGI010000002.1, read on the forward strand.
ATTAGCGCGTGTACTTCACCTGTTCTTAGGTCAAAGTCTACACCTTTTAAGGCTTTTACAGGTCCAAACGATTTCACAATTCCCTTCATTTCAAGAATAACTGGATTACTCATGCATTTCACCTACCTGTTCCAGTTTTGTAATACGCTCTTTTAGCGTTTCTATTTGTTCTTGTTGATTTACAACGATGTTTACAACTTCTAGCAGCAAGTGGCTGTTCATAAAATGATCTTGCGCATGAACGGAAAGAAGTGTTGGACTAGCACCCTCTCCTCTAATTTCTTGCTGAATCATTTCTGTTTGAACATTATGCGCTTCAACTCCTTTAACTCTCGCTTCATCAAGGAGGCCTCTTGCAGATGAAATATCACCTGCAAGAGCACTCTTAACGGATTGCATTGCTAAAGTTGTTACTTTGCTGCTTTTGACAATGAGTTGCATCAATCGTTGCGTATCTGCTTTTTTTGTTTCGCTCATTGGCTTAACCTAATAATTCAATCGCTTGTTTTAGAACTTCTTCTCCGCGCATGTTTTCAAAGTCATCGTCTGAAATCACAGCAACTGGAACATGAAGTGAAGATTTAGCTTTCTCTTCTAAATAAGCTAGTTGAGGTCCTAATAATAAGACATCAATATTTTTTAGAGTATCAATCCCAGTAATCCCTACTGAGTAGAATGAGTAATCTAATTTATCACGGTAAATTACTTCTTGAATGCGTTCAACGAGCATACTTGTTGTTAATCCACCGACACAGGCTAAAATAATTGTTTTTGTCATTTTAGTCTCTCCTTTCTCTTACTTATGGATAGGTCCTAATAGTTGGCATGCACGGTAGTCAGCTGATTCTAAATCTTCTGTTCCGAATAATGACCAGTTCTTAGGTCTGAAGATATCTTCTTCAGCAACGTTATGCATATTTACAGGGATGCGTAACATTGAAGCAAGAGTGATAAGGTCAGCACCGATATGTCCATAAGTGATAGCACCGTGGTTTGCACCCCAGTTATTCATTACATCGTATACTGACTTGAATGCGCCTTTACCTGTTAAGCGAGGAGCAAACCAAGTTGTTGGCCAACCTGGATCTGTACGGTTATCCAATGTATGGTGTACATCTTCAGGTAATTCAAGTGTGTATCCTTCAGCAATTTGTAATACTGGTCCAACGCCTTTCAATAAGTTCAAGCGAACCATTGTCACAGGCATATTTCCTTTAGATAAGAATCGAGTTGAGTAACCGCCGCCACGGAAGTATTCACGGTTAGCTGCTGGGAAGTCAGTATTTGCAAGCATTGCATCTACTTCACTTTGTTCTAATTCCCAGAATGGTTTAATCACTGGTTCACCGTTTCTTGTAGCTTGACCAGTACCGTCTAATGTACAAGAACCTGAGTTAATTAAGTGTAAGAATCCATTTTCAGCATGACCTTCAAGTTTATGTCCTGTAACACGTTCAACAGCTTCTGGACTCCAGTAAGTACGAACATCCGCAAAGATTTGTGGAGTGTTTGTTAATAAGTAGTTGAATAGCATTGATACACCGTTTAACGCATCATTTTCAGTTGCGAAGATGTATGGTCTGCGAATTCCGTTCCAGTCAAATTGAGTATTTAGGAATGTTTCCATGAAGTCTCCGTTAGGGAAGTGGTCTGTCCATTGACGTTGACCTTGGAATCCACCAACAAGAGCGTAGTGACCAACTGCTTCTTCTTCGAAGCCTAGTTCAGCAAGTCTTGGGTTACCAATCATTAAGTCACGTCCAATTAAGAACATCTTAATCACGAATTCCCATTGTTTATCTTTTTCTTCACGGCTTAAAACAAGGTCTTCACGGTTGTGATCGAATCCTTCTTTAACGTTTTCTTTCACCCATTTAAGCGCACGTTCGAATTCTTCGTGATCGTAAATACCACGATCGATACGGCGAGTGAATTCAGTCATATCTACTGATTCATTACGCATTCCTAAGTATTCTTGGAAGAAGTTAGGATCTACGATAGAACCACCGATACCCATTGATACACTACCCATTGATAAGTAAGCTGTATCTCTCATTAAACCTGTAGCAAGAGCTGCTCTTGCGTAACGTAAGATTTTTTCTTTAACGTCTTCAGGAATTTCTGTATCTGTTGCTTCTTTTACGTCTTTACCGTAAATTCCGAATGCTGGAATTCCTTTTTGAGCGTGAGAAGCAAGAACTGCTGCTAAGTATACAGCCCCTGGTCTTTCAGTTCCGTTGAATCCCCAAATAGCATGTGGAATATCAGGAGACATATCCATTGTTTCACTACCATAGCACCAGCATGGTGTTACAGTGATTGTTGCACACACGTTTGATTTCTTGAACAATTCGTGAGACGCTGCTGCTTCTGGTACACGACCAATTGTTGATGGTGAGATCACACATTCAACTGGTTGTCCATCAGGGTATTTCAATGTAGACTCGATTAAAGCAGCTACACTCTTCGCCATATTCATTGTTTGAACTTCTAACGATTCGCGAACTCCTTGGCGACGACCGTCAATAGTTGGGCGAATCCCAATACGTGGATGTTGAATCATTTTTATTCCTCCTATTTTTCTACACTTCACGAACAGTTCCGTCTGGATTGTATTTCTTGTATCCTGGGTGGCGTCCTGTTACTTTGTAGTTTTCGCGCATCTTGAACATTTGTTCTAATTTTTCTCTTGAGATTTCTTTTTCTTCAATGCCTTTTGTTAGTAATAACATTCTTCCGTGGAATGTTGATTTAGCCACGAGTTCTAATGTTTCCATTCTGTAGTATGCTGTAATTACATCACTACCCACTGTTAATGCACCATGGTTTTCAAGTAACATCACGTCGTGTTCTTGTAAGTATGGTGTAATCGCATCTGGAACTTCCATTGTTGAAGGAACTCCGAATGGTGTAATTGGAATTGAACCGATAACAATCGCACTTTCAATTAGTGAATAAGTATCTAATGGAATATGTGCTAATGTGAATCCAGTTGCAATTGGTGGATGAGCGTGAACAACAGCTTTCACATCGTCGCGTTCTTCATAGCAGCGAATATGCATTTTAATTTCGCTTGAAGGACGGAAACCTTCGTTGGCTTCAATCACTTCTCCTTTCATATTTAACTTAACGAGTTTTTCAGGAGTGATAAAACTCTTACTGATACCTGTTGGTGTTGCGATGATGGTATCCTCATCAATGCGAACTGAAACGTTTCCGTCATTGGCAGCAACCCATCCTAGTTGCCACATTTTATGACACACGTCACAAATTTGTTCGCGTACTACTTGTTCATCAAAAGTCATAGTATCATCCCTTTCTGATTTCTATCTTAGCAATTAAAGAAAGCGGATACAATATGTGGAAGCGCTATTGAACATCCTTCAGGATTTGTGCTATAATTTGTTCATAAATGTTCAAAATCGTTCAACTAGGGGGTTTTATTATGGTATGCTTCGAGCGAATGTCTCGTATTATGGACATTCTCACGAAAAGGAAAATCATCTCCACCTTCCAATTGGAAGCATTGATGTACTGCTCCACCTCTACACTGAGGCGTGACCTGATTAAACTGGAAAAAGAAGGAAAGATTATACGATCTCATGGCGAAGTTCGACTTGTTACTACAAACAATATTGAATACGCTTACGACAGCAGAAGCCATGAAGAAACTCAGGGAAAACAACAAATTGCAGAAACGGCCTCCACTTTCTTAACAGATAACCAATCGATTTTTATCGATAGTTCATCTACTTGTGCCGCGCTCGCACCTCACTTAGGAACTCTTAAAAATTTACGTGTCATCACAAATGGGATTGAAATAGCACGTAGGTTGAACAATTATGAAAATATCACCTTGTTCTTTTGCGGAGGACATATCGGCTATGGAACAAACTCGGCTTTGGGAGATTTTGCAACGAGTTTTATCAATAACTTCCATGCAGATATTTGTTTTATGAGCTGTCGTGGTCTCGACCGTTTTGCTGCTTACGAGGCCAATCATAGCCAGGCCCTCTTTAAACAACAGATGATTGCGAATTCCGATATGGCTATCCTGCTTGCAGACCACTCGAAATTCAATACGAGTCATTACTTTAAACTATCGAATTACAACGCGATTGATTACATCGTAACCAATCAAGCTCCTGTCGAATCATTCCAAGATACGGTAGGCGCTCAGTGCGAAATTCTTTGGTAAAAATATCGAACAAAGAAAAGCACATGAAGTTATTTGAACATTTTGAAAAAGAACTAGCTCTATGTTGAGTTAGTCCTATCGTTTTTATCTTTGTTCCTATTAAATAGAAAAAACGCGCTACGGTTGTAGCGCGTTTTTGTTTACTATGATTATGCTTTTAATTCTGCTGTTAAGCTTTCTAATTGGTCTACTAAATGTCCAACGTAAGCAATCGCTTGTTTCAATGGTTCATCTGTTGAAACATCGCAACCTGCATGAATTGCTAAGTCTTTGGCAGACATGCTTCCGCCTTTAGATAAAGTATCTAACCATACTTTAGCGTGTTCAGGGTTCTCTTCGATTTGGTTCGCAATCGCAGTCCCGATTGTAAGACCAGCTGAATACGTATATGGATATAATCCCATGTAGTAGTGCGGTTGACGCATCCATGTTAACTCAGCACCTTCATTGACCACAAGGCTGTCTCCAAAGAATTCTTGCATCACTTCTTTTTTCACATTTGATAATACATCCGCATTTAACATTTCGTTGTTATCAATCATCTTGTAAATACGATCTTGGTACACAGCTTCCATGTAGTGAGTAACCATGTTGTGGAAATACGTACGGCTAATCATATTACTGATAACCCAACGTTTGAAACGAGCGTCTGTACTTGTTTTAAGTAAGTAGTTTGAAACGATGACTTCATTACATGTTGAAGGAGCTTCAACGAAGTATAATGAACATTCATTATTTAAAATCGATTGATGTTTCCCTGTTGACATGAAGTGGTATGCATGTCCTAATTCGTGCGCTAACACGAATACTTCGTTCATTTTACCTGTCCATGATAATAGGATAAATCCGGCAACATTAGGAACTGTTGCACAGAATCCACCAGTGCTCTTACCGATGTTTTGTGGGAAGTCTGTCCAGCGTTTGTCATAACTTTCATCAATCATTGCTTTGTAGTCTTCACCAAGAATACCTAAAGCTTTCTTCAAGTACTCACGAGATTCTTCAATCGTCATATCCACTTCGAATTCTGGGTCCAAGTTGATTTTTGCATCCATGAATTGCATATCAGAAATGCCATGTTCTTTCGCTAATAATTTAATGTAGCGTTGCATATGAGGCGCTAGGTCTGTCATGAGCATACGAATTTGACGGTCGTATAATTCACGGTCCCCATCTTGTTCGTCTAATAAATAGTCAATGACACTGTCATAACCACGCATTGTTGCCATCATTTTTTCTTTCTTCAATTGAGAAATGTATTCATTGGCAACTGTATTTTTATATGCGTTTAATGTTTTATAGAAGCTCTTAGCCGCAGCACGACGTACTTCTTTATCAGGATCCATTTCGTGTAAGTTTTCGTATAAAACGAAGCTGTTTTCAAGCGTCTTGCCATTTGCTTCAAATGACTCGAATTGCATATCTTCGTGTTTTGTTACTTCATATAATTGATAGAAACTTGGTAAGCTGCTTAAGTTTGATAGCACTTGTTCTGCATCTTTAGAGAGCGTATGTTTCTTTTGACGAATCACTTTTTCAACAAAGTATGCTAAGTCTGGTCTCTTCTCTGCTACGAATTGGTTTAAGAAGGCTTCGTCTAATGAAATCAATTCTGTCATCACAAAGCTCATGTTTTCAGCATATGATACGCTGACTGCTTCGAATGCTGTGGCGTTTTCCACTACTTTTGGATTCAAGCGGTCAACTGTCATTGGTAATTCTGCATAATGAGAAGCGCGGTATACTGCTAATTCAATCGCTTCATACTTGCGAATCGCTTCATCCAATACTTCTAAGTCACCTAATTGGTTTTCGTATTTTTCTTTGAAAGCTTTCATTTCTTTCTTTAATTTGTCCAACTCTGCATAAAATGCTTCGTCGCTTGGATAAAGTAAAGTCATATCCCATGTAATAGAAGGATCTACTTCACTTCTTGGTACTAATTTAATTTCAGCCATAAAAGTCACTCCTTTTCGATAGTATCCATTATACACAATCTCTGGTTCGTTTGCTATACTAGGAATATTGAAAAACGAAAGAAGGTGCCCTGGTGAAAGTCATTTATAAACAGTCGAATTCTCCTCTTGTGATTTCTATTCCTCATAGTGGAACGGATATCCCACAAGACATTGCTCCGCTTTGTAATCTAGCAGCCAAGCGCGAGCATACGGACTGGGCACTAGAGGAACTTGTGGCCCCACTTTCCGAGACGACTCTAGTAGCTACCGTTTCTCGCTATATTGTGGACGTGAATCGTTTTAAACCACGTGCAGGAAAAACAACACAGCCCATCATTCCCAGAATTGATGAAGTTGGCCATCACTTATTTAACAACTATCCTTCGAAGCAAAAACAAGCCGATTGGTTGGAGCAGTATTACACGCCCTACTACCTTCATTTAGAAAATCTATTGAACGAAAAGTTAGAACAGCATGAAAGAGTGTTGTTGGTCGATTTACATAGTTATGATGACAAGCTTTTTAACACAATCGACATTATTTTAGGAACGCGCAAGAAACAAACTTTAAATCAAGACACCTTGAAACAACTCCAACTTCTCTTTCATGAAGAAGGATTAACCACTCAAGTAGATACTCCATTTTCTGGCGGCAATATTATTGCGACCCTTGGAAAACAAGAAAGAATTGAAGCCGTTCAAATCGAAGTACCATATTCGCTTTATTTAGAAGGTCACTCGCTTCATCCAGAACGAGCGAGCATTCTACAAACTCAATTTCAAAATATTTTCCAAAAAGTACAGATGTATCATTTTTGATACGTATCAAAAATGATACATTTCATTCTTTACAAAAAATCACCTTGAACGATTTATCCGTCCAAGGTGGTTTTCTTTTTTAGTTATTTGATTCTTCTTGCAATTTTTTGATTTGCTCTTCCAATTGCTGGATGCGTGTTTCTTGCGCATCGATTTGTTCTTGCATTTGTGTAATCTGATCTTTGTAATTTTCTAGTGGTGTCTTCGTCGATTTCGCGAAACTACGATAAACGAATACGGACACAAATAGAATAATACCAGTAAGGATGATAAACACCCATGCTTGGTTTCTTCTTAAATATCGATTAAAACTTCTTTGTAATTCATTTCCTTGTTCGCTCATCTGTATCACCTCTTATTTTCACAGTATACCATTTATTGCAAAATAACTCTAGGGAGCTGTCACAAGATGCGTCATCTCTTCTGTCATCTTGCCGACTATTCCTTCATCACAGACCACAATTAAAATGTCGCCACTACGGATAACCGTATCCCCACGAGCAATAATCTCTTTGGCGCCACGTCGAATGGTCGCAATGATAATTTCTTGCGGCCACTGAATATCGCGAATCGCTTTTTCAACTAGTGGACTATCCACCATCACAGGCACTTCGAAAGTTGTTCGCTCTCCTTTTGTATCCGTTGAATGTTCTTTATCTAAACGTTCTGCTAATACTTCATAGATTGGATCCATCTTCAAGAAGTCAGCCACGATATAAGCCACTAATGTACAAATTCCAAGCGGCATTAATTGGTTCAATCCACCGACCATTTCCGTTACAAGTAGTAAGGCTGTTAGAGGGGCTTTCCCAATCGCTGCAAAGTATCCCGCCATCGCAAAGAATACGAAACTCACTCGTACACTTGGGTCCACCCCTAAGAAATCAATTAAGAATTCTGCATAGGCTAATCCAAGAAGCGCCCCAAGAGAAAGGATTGGCAAGAAGATTCCTCCAGGAAGTCCTGTTCCGTATGAAATCATTGAATAAACAAAACGAATGACGAAAAGTCCCAATAAAAATTGAACGGTGTGATTTTCTTTAACGAGGGCTAATACTAACTCGCCCCCACCACCTAACACATGCGGATTCCACATACCAAGTGGAATAATCAGCATGAAGGCAATCAAGCAGTAATTATACGTTGCCACTTTCGGAAAGAGAGTTTTGTAAATCTTTGGCAAGGCTAATGTGAGACGATGATACGCTAGTCCGAAAATCGCTAGGATGATGCCGAGTAAAACAACGTACCCATAATATTCCATCGGGAAGCGTTGATCATTCCCAAGGTTTAATGATGGATGAACTCCAAATACATTTAATGAAATGAAGTTGGCCACAATCGCTGCTGTTAGAGTCGTCACAGCTACAAGGGGACTAAAAGTATGATGGACTTCTTCCAGTACAAACATAAGTCCTGCAATCGGTGCGTTAAACGCCGCCGCTAGTCCGGCACCTGCTCCACTAGAAATAAATACATTTTTCTGAACACGGTTTGCCTTAAAGGTCTCTGCCACCCCTTGACCAACCGATGCTCCTAATTGAATCGAAGGACCTTCTCGTCCAAGCAAGAGCCCTGAGCCAATGGAAATCGCTCCACCGACGAATTTCTTCCAGCAGACAGACCACCAGTTCATATCCATCTTCCCTTGAAGTTGTAATTCTACTTGCGGAATCCCACTTCCTTTAATATCGGGGTCGCTTTTTACAATTTGTCCCAAAATAACCCCCATTACAAGGCTAAAGAGAATCCATACCGGAATCCATTGCGGTTGTTCTCTTAAAAACGAATAGACGGTCACTATTTGTTCTAAAATAAAACCAATCATATATCTAAATAAACTAACCGCGCTTCCTGCCAGAACACCAATCAAGGCACCAACAGCAATATACCCTGATTTGCGATATCTTCTAGGGTTCAACTGACTCCAAAATTCCACTTACACTCATCCTTTACGATTTATTCTCTTTCATTATAACAAAGTCTGTCCATAAAAAAAGGAAGAAATGAAAATTCTTTCACTTCTTCCGTTATTTTATTCACCTTGTAAGTCTGCTTCGTCAAGGGCATTCATTAATCGGAATAGTTCTTCCTCTGTTAATGCTGCTTTTTCCTCTTTTGCAAAATCGCGGACGATTTCACCACGATGCATGACAATGAGTCGGTTTCCAAAATGAATCGCGTCAGATAGATTGTGTGTAATCATAAGCGCGGTTAAGTTCTTTTCTTCGATGGTTTCTTGTGTTTTCTTCATAATCTTGCGCTGTGTTTTCGGGTCAAGCGCTGCTGTATGTTCGTCTAACAGTAATAGTTGTGGAGCGTTCATCGTTGCCATGAGGAGTGAAATGGCTTGACGTTGCCCTCCTGATAATAGTCCGATTTCTGTATGAAGACGGTCTTCTAAGCCAAGTCCTAGGGGGGCTAGTAAGGCCTCGAATTGTTGCAATTCTTCTTTAGAAGATGTTTTAAACAAGCTACGTTTTTGACCACGTCTGTTCGCTAACGCTAAGTTTTCAGCCACTGTCATACGAGGAGCCGTTCCTTGCATTGGGTCTTGGAAAACACGGCTAATGTAGGCCGCACGTTCAAAGTCTGCAGTCTGTTCGATTTGATGGCCACCAAACGAGATTGTTCCTTCGTCTAAAGCAAAGTTACCGGCAATCGCGTTTTGGAAAGTTGATTTCCCAGCACCATTTCCGCCGACAATCGTAATGAAGTCACCTTCTTGAATCGATAAGCTGACGTTTTTTAGTGCCTTATGTTCACGTGAAGTGCCAGGGAAAAATGTTTTGGATAAGTGTTGAATTTCAATACTCATTTAGTTTTCCCCCTTTCTATGACGTGTACTTTTTTGCTGAATCCAGCTCTTTAATTGTGGCACTGTTAAACAGAATGCAATCAGTGCTGCTGAGATGAGCTTGAAGTCATTTGCTTGGAAGACATTGAGTAACAACACAAGCATCAATAATAAACGATAAATAATTGATCCGTAAAGGATGCATACAAGACGTCCAACGAATGATTCGTCTGCAAAGATCACTTCACCAATAATAATCGCAGCAAGCGCGATAACGATGGTTCCAAGACCTGAGTTTACGTCTGCGTATCCATTGTTTTGCGCTAAAATTGCACCGGCTAAGGCGATGAGTGCGTTTGAGAGCATCAAGCCAAACACGGTCATTTTACGCGTGTTAATTCCAAGCGCGCGTGCCATCTTTTCGTTGTCCCCTGTCGCAATCAGTGCTTGTCCAAATTCTGTTTTGAAGAAGCAATACATGAGGAAAATTAAAATCCCAATCACGACAAGACCCATAATGATAATGTCAAAATACTTTGGTAAGCCTAGTTTTGAAAAGACACTAAAAATCGTATCTTGTCCAAGAAGTGTAATATTCGCTTTCCCCATCACACGTAAGTTGATGGATAAAAGAGACGTCATTGTTAAAATCCCTGCTAATAAACTTGGAATTTTACAAACGGTCATAAGGAACGCTGTGACTCCACCAGCAAGCGCTCCTGCAATCATCGCCACAAGCGTTGCTAAGAATGGGTTCACCCCTTGTTGAATCAAAATCACACAAGTTGCAGCCCCGAGAGGAAAACTCCCCTCAGTCGTCATATCTGCAATATTTAAAATTCGAAAACTAATGAATAACCCGAGAGATAATACGCCCCATAATATCCCTTGAGAAATCGAAGAAATTACTAAATCCATTTCGAAAAAAATCCTCCTCTGAAACGATCAATATGACGTTTAAGTCATATTGTGTATGAATCATCACCTCTTAGAGTTGTTATCATATCAACGTTTCTAAACTATCTTATTTATTTGTTGGTGTTACTTTTTGTGCATCTTTTAAGATACTTTCTGGAATTGTAATGCCTAATTTTTTCGCTTTTTCTTCGTTGACATAAACAACACCTTTGTTTGCTAATGTGATTGGTGTATCGGCTGGGTTAGCACCTTTTAGAACTTTTACAACTACTTTAGCTGTTTCTACACCGATTTGGTATTGGTCAACACCTACACCTAATACTCCACCGTCAGCAACCATTGTATCAGCTGAAGGGAATACTGGCACTTTAACTGCATCTGTTACTTGAACCACTGTTGCCATTGCACTTGCAATTGTGTTATCGATTGGAACGAAGATGGCATCTACTTGGCTTGCTAAGCTTTCAGTGACTTGTTGAATATCGTTTGTGTTTGCAATCGTCGATACTTTAACTTCTAAACCTAATTCTTTTGCGTATTTTTCAGCTTCTTCGGCTTGTTTTACAGAGTTATCTTCGCTTGAAGTGTAAAGGATACCGACTTTCTTCATGTTCGGAAGAACTTGTTTCATAATTTCTAATTGTTGTTTGATTGGTGTACGGTCACTAACACCAGTAATGTTGTTTCCTGGTTTTGATTCACTTGCGATTAAACCAGCTTCAACTGGATAAGTAATCCCACCCATGATAATTGGTGTTTCTTTTGTATTGTTCGCTAACGCTAATGTGGCAGGAGTTGTAATCCCTACTAAAATGTTGTTTCCACCTGAAACTAATTTTTCAGACATGCTTGCTAAGTTACTTTGGTCACCTTGCGCGTTTTGAAGGTCGATTTCTAAGTTTTTACCAACTTCATATCCTTCGTTCTTCAATTCGTCTTGTAACCCTTTATAAATCGCATCTAAGGCTGGGTGGCTAAGTAATTGTAATACCCCTACTTTAACAGTTTCTGTTTGCGTAGATGCTGTTTTAGTTGCGTTTGTTTCTTTATTTTTATCTCCTGATTGATTGAAGAATAATGCTCCAATCACTACTAATACTAATAATGCTCCGAATAAATAAATGCTTTTGTTCTTTTTCATGATGAATTCCTCCAAAAATTAAATAGTTGTTCGCAAACTCAATTAAAAAAGAGACTACGTATGTTACTACGAGTCTCTCATACAAATAGAAAGACCACGTCAGCTCTAGTCTATAGATCTACGTGGTCGAGTTTGCTTTATAATTGAAATCCACATAGATACAAGTTCACGTCAATGAAGGTTGTATCTATATGTACAAAAGTACGTTAAGAACAACCTGTATCTAGTGGCTTTGCCAACGCGTATTTAATTCTAATACGATACTTAAGTGTGCCATGTTCTTAACTCCTTTTCTAGTGATGTGTTCATTATGAACTCATTTGTCTTCAATGTCAACTACTTTTTTCAAAAAAAAATTGTTTTTTCAGTGTGTATTTTCATTTTCATAGAATACTTAAATTTACAATTTCTTTTATCCCTACTCTTTTCTTGAACGGAAGGGAATTCGCTTTATTATCACTAAGTGATTATCATAATCTCCACAAAACTGAGAAATCGTAAGCGGTATTTTTTAGTTTTGATGTCCTTTGAGCTCTCGCTATGCATCCTAGTCTTCATCCTTTATATCGATGTCTTCAGGAATTGGTTCATCTAAATATTTTTGATACTCCTCCAAAAGACGCTCGCGTTGTTTTAAGAAGAAGTCGAATTGCGCACTGTTTAACAGTAACTCGCCATCCACCTCCACCGTCTTCACTTGTTTTGTTTGGATTAAATGCATGAGATATCCTAAGTCGATTTCCAGATTCTCTGCGGTTTGTTGTACGGTATAATACATTCTTTTCCTCCAATAAAAAAGCTACCCTAAACGAATGGTCTAAGGTAGCTAACATTTATCATTATGCTAAAGCGTCAACTAGGCTTTGCGCGAAAGCTTGGATATGTTCGATATCTTCTGCTTCAGCGTTTAAGTCTACTAAGACATTTTCAGCACCTTTTTTGGCACCTGTTTTTGCAAATTGCGCATCAAAATCTAATACTGATTGGCAGAACTTATCATAGAAAGTATCTCCTGAACCTAGCGCGCCGTATACTTTTCCTGTTAAATCCTCTTCCTCTAATTCTTCATAGAAGTCGACGATTTCATCAGGTAGGTCGCCATCTGTTCCGTAAGTATAAGTTGCGACAACATTAATATCATAATTATGGAATTCACTTGCTTGCGCTGAAGTACATTCTTTCATATCCACTTCTACGCCACGCTCTTCTAATGCTTCTGCTAAAATATCTGCAATCTCTTCTGTATTTCCTGTTAAACTAGCATATACGATCAATGCTGTTGCCATAATACCACTCTCTTTCTCATTCAATAAGAAGATTATAACAAATCCACCAAACGCCGTCTATTGTTTCTGACAAAAAATATAGGAGAGTCTACCCCAAACTTCCCTTCCTCCCTGCACCCTTTTCTCTCAAAGATATAACCTATATAAAAGGTGAGGAGCACACATGAACTCTCTGCACCTCTCCATTTCACGAAGGCGAATACGTAGTAAATCAATTCTTGGACCTTACGGATTTTATCATCACCATAATAGGGAATAATATCCAAGATGAATTAGTAGGAGTTTGAGCTTGCTCATTACTCCTACTTTGAAAATTGGAAGATGAGAGACGAAGGCTCGAATCGGTATCCTATTATGGTAATGATAAAAATGATCCGTAAGGATCCTACAGAATTGATTTCAGCCCCTATCCACCGAGTTTTAGGTATACTTTATCTGTTGCACCCCCTTTTCAAAAGCATTACTATAATAAACGAATTTATTTTTAGGAGATGACACCTTTGCCATTATCTGCAACAGAGCGTCTTAAACAAGCTGAACGCGGCGCCATTTTAAGTATCGGCACCTATATCTTTTTATCTACAATAAAACTCGTCGTCGGCAAACTCTTCAACTCAGAAGCACTCTTTGCCGATGGATGGAACAACTTCACAGACGTGATTTCATCCGTTCTTGTACTTGTAGGATTACGCGTATCGCAAAAGCCAAGTGATGAAAACCACCCCTACGGTCACTGGAAATTTGAAACGATTGCCAGCCTTGCGACTTCATTTATCATGCTTTTCATTGGGATTGAAGTCGTCAGAAACGCCTTCCAAGCATTTCTTAATCCCGTAATGGAAGCTCCATCTCTTATTTCTTCTATCGTTGGATTCTTCTCAGGGGTGATTATGATTGGCGTCTATTTCTACAATAAGAACTTAGCCGCACGCATTCAATCACTGGGGCTTAAGGCAACAGCCAAAGATAACTTAAGCGATGCGATGACCAGTTTCTTGACGGCTTTAGCGGTATTATTCGCATCCCTCGGGCTACACTGGCTCGATAATATCATGGCCTTCGTGGTCGGTCTCCTAATCGTTCGCACAGCCGTTGAAGTGTTTGTCGAAAGTGCGTTTCAACTGACAGATGGTTTCGACCAAACGGAATTAGATAAATACATTCCTGTTATCTTGCGACATCCTGAAGTGAAAGATATTTGTGAAATCAAAGCGCGTCGATACGGATCAAATGTGTATATCGACTTAACCGTTTGTATGGATAAAGACCTATCAGTGTATAAGAGTCATCAAATCACTGAATATATTGAAAAAGAACTTTACGATGAATTCGCCATTTCATTTATCGATATTCACGTAGAACCTTATCAATTCTAACTAAAAATCCCAATCACTGTGTTAGTGATTGGGATTTTCTGTTATTTAATCGTATTAAAGTTTAAGTTGAAGGCTTGCTTCACACTATCACTGACTTCTCCAACTGGAGTTTTCGATACAAATTTTCCTTTGATACAATAACGGTTTGACGCATTATAGTCATCACAAGTAATGAGTGTAATCTCTGTCACACCAGGTTGGTCGTTGATCACTTCTACTCGTGTTGGTTCGATCAATTCGACAGAAGTTGTTTCATATTCATAAACATACTCTAAGTCAGTCGTATAAATTTTCTCTCCGACTTTAAGGTTCACAAGTGGTGAGAATAACAATGTCATGTCGCCAAAGTAGTTATGGCTGGCAAGAGCGTAGTTTCCTTCACCCATCTTTTGAGTAGGTTTCATCGTTCCGGCACCAGATAATAACACTTCGTTGGCTAAACCTTTATAGATTGGTAAGTTTAACTTCACGCTCGGAATCGCAATTTGTCCAAGTGTTAAGAACTTCCCTTTATCGAAATTTGCTTTTAATACTTTATCTAAATCAATCGCTTCTACTTTCGAGAAATCGAACTCTGCTTCCTCCGCCTCGTTGGCTTTCACTTCGGCTAAAGTAATATTTGAAGCAGCTTCAATTTGTTGACTTTGCAAGCGAGAAAGTAAGAACGTACGAATCGGACCAGCCGCAAATAAGACCCCTGCAATAATAAATAAAATTGTTGCTAGGAAGATGCGCCAGTTAAATTTCTTCTTTGGCTTCTTTGGTGTTTTTTGATTTCTTCTTTCTTCAATCTTTTCCATTTTCTATTCCCCTTTTTCCTTTGTGCTTACAAGGATCCAATACCCTTTATCGAGTGCAATGCGTTCGACATTCCCAAAAACCTCTTGCATTTTCTTTTGCGCACTCGGAGCCCCTTGTTTTTTCTGAATCACGATGACGAGTTGCCCTTCTTCTACTAGATGGTCATAAGCCTCGGCTAAAATGCGATGCACGACGTCTTTTCCGGCACGAATCGGTGGATTACTAATAATCACTGAATAATCCTTCGCGTGGACATTGTCATACGTATTGCTTTCGTGAATCGTCACATTCTGAATTCCATTCATTTTGGCATTCCGTTTTGCTAAGTCCATGGCACGTTCATTGACATCGACCATCTCCACAGACATCTGGGGATTTGCCTTTGCATAGGACAATCCCATTGGACCATAACCGCATCCAACATCTAGGAGTTTTCCTTTTGCAAGATGGGTTGGCACCTCATACGATTCAATCAGCAATTGGCTTCCAAAGTCAATCGTGTTTTTCGAGAACACTCCATTATCACTAGCAAATTGGAATGTGAATCCCTTTAAAACATAACTAAAATGTTTCTCTTGGCTCTTACTATTCGGTTGATTTGTATAATAGTGATTTTGATTCATGAGCGTCTCCTTTTCTATTGGTCTTTGTACATACTATCATAAATAGCCCTTTTTCCAAAACAAAAAAACCCGCTGTTTGGGAACAGCGGGAAAAGGTTAGGAGGGTTTACTAATAAAAAAATGTTGGGAGTTCATTTTTTTACTTGGGAGAAGTAAACCTTAGGTGTTTTATTGGGTATGGTTAAATTATATTGGTCATTTATGAAAAAGTTGTGAATTTAAAAAAATATTTATGTGAATTAATACTTTTTTTATATTTTCACATCGTCGTATTCAGTACTTTTTTCGAATAAAGAAACGATATAAGGACACGTTGCATGAATCTTTAAGTTTTCATCTCTTGCAAAGTCTGCTAATTTATCCACTAATTGACGTGCAACCCCTTGTCCGCGTAGGCTTGGATCCACAAATGTATGGTTTGCATCAATCACACCTTCTCCTTTTGGGATATACGTAATTTCTGCATCCATTTCTCCAGCTGCATTATAATGTCTAAACGCTTTTTCTTCTTTAATAAATTCCATTTGCAAATCCTCCTTTACAATTCTATCTATAGTATACGACTCAAACTATAGGAATACTAAGAAAGTGACTCAACATCGATTAGTAACATTTGTTAAACTTATTTTGCAACGACCTCATTTTTTTGGTTGTGATATTCTGTTAACAGCTTAGAAAAAGATGAACGGAGAATTTGTTATGCATATACCAGATAATTACTTAAGTCCTGCATCTTGTGCTGTTTTAGCGGTTGCGGCAGCGCCTGTTGTTGGGCTATCGATTACGAAAGTCAAAGCACAATTAAAGGAAAATAAAGAATTAGCACCAATGCTTGGGATTGCGGCTTCTCTTTCTTTCTTATTAATGATGTTTAATGTGCCAATCCCTGGCGGTACTACTGCTCACGCTGTCGGTGGCGTGTTACTTTCAATCTTAATTGGACCATATGCCGCGAGTCTGGCACTGACCGTCGCCCTCCTCTTACAAGCTCTTCTATTTGGAGACGGAGGAATTCTTGCACTTGGAGCCAATATCTTCAACATGGCGATCGCAATGCCATTTGTCGGATACGCTGTTTATCATTTCTTCCGTAAACAAAACCACGAAACAGCCGGAGTTCTCGTTGGTTCTTACGTAGGAATTAATGTGGCTGCTTTCTTAACAGCCATTGAACTCGGAATTCAACCAATCATTGCCACTCAAGGAGGCGAACCACTGTATAACCCTTATGGATTAGCGGTTACGATTCCTGCCATGATGGTGACTCACTTAACGATTGCCGGTGCTGTTGAAGTCTTCTTCACTTATGTTATTTATCGTTTCGTGAAACAAGTGGCACCACAAGAATTGTACACACCTACTTCTGTGAATACGACTTATTTCGTAAAGAAAATCCGCTATGTCTTACTCGCCTTAGTCGTATTAAGTCCACTAGGATTATTAGCAGAAGGAACAGCCTTTGGAGAATGGTCAGCCGATGAGCTTGCTGAAATGATGCCTAATGTTCCAGCAGGAATCGAAAATGGATTTTCATTCGAAGCCCTTTTCAGTGACTACACTATCCCAGGAACAAACATCGCAGTTGGTTATATTTTATCAGCCATCACTGCATTATTAGTTTTCTATATTTTAGGAAAAATGATTCGAACAATGAATGGAGCAAAAGCATCTCATGCGTAAACTACCTGACTGGCTACAACAAGACGAAGCACTCGCTGCCTCTTCGAAAAGCCATCAATATTTACAAATGAATATCAACTCATTGCGCCGTCTACTTGGCAAAATGAAACAAACGACACCCGCATTTAAGGCGAAATCTTCGTCTTGGATGCGGCTCGTTTACTTTGTGTGCTTAGCCATTCTGATTACACTCAGCCACTCCACCATCCAACTATGGATTTTGGCGATTTTCCTATTAGCGCATATCGCCTTTCTTCCAGGAGAAGCGCTCCTCCGTCTGTGGAAGGTTCTCACGCGCGTACTCATTTTTACAGCGATTGTCCTCTTACCAAGTATTCTTCTAAGAGGCTTCCAGAACAGCGGCATCTTCCTTGGTCGTACAGGAATTCTTGTCTTAAACTTGTCGCTCTTTTTAGCCACAACGACAAGCGTCCAACTCGTTGAGGCGCTTCGCCAGTTGCATTTTCCAAAAACGATGATTCAAACAATCGAACTCGCGATGAAATACACGTATATTCTTGGAAAACACCTACAGCAACAAATCGAATGTGTGCAGTTGCGAACCATTGGCCAAAAGGTAAATCTCGGGTTATTTGGATCGATTCTTGGACTCTTGTATTTATCATCGAAAAACCATACGAAAGAAGTCTACGAGGCTATGACGCTCCGAGGCTACGGAATGGACGTTAAACAAAAAGCCACTTTCCGCTGGAAGAAAGAGGACGTGTTATTATTACTCGAATTAATCGTGCTGGTTGCCGCAACAACCATGCTACGCTAGAAAGGAACGCTTATGATTACAATTCACGATGGAAATTATCACTATAGCGAAGACATTGGAATCCACGACATCAACCTTCATATCGAGAAAGGTGAAACGGTGGCTTTGATGGGACCGAATGGAGCCGGGAAATCCACTCTCTTTAAAATCTTGGTTGGGCTACTTCCGCTCTCTTCTGGACAATATCATTTTAACGATTGGACGGTGGATGCAGACTTCTTAAAAGACCCAAGTAATGCCGGTCATTTATACCAACAGGTCGGTTTGATTTTCCAAAATAGCGATATCCAATTATTCAATACGACGGTTGCTGAAGAACTTGCCTTCGGTCCACGTCAACTCGGATTACCCGAAGAAGAAATCAACAAGCGGGTGAATGATACACTAGAGCTTTTAGAAATAGAACACCTAAGAGAACGTATTCCCTATCACCTTTCTGGCGGGGAAAAGAAAATCGTGGCGATAGCTAGTGTGCTCACGATGAATCCAAGCGTATTATTGTTTGATGAGCCATTTAACGGCCTCTCACCGAAATACCAACGCCTCATCGCGGAATTACTACAAGAGTTAAAAGCAGCAGGAAAAACGATGATTATTTCCTCTCACCATTACGAACAAATTCAAGAGGTTATCCAACGTGTTCTCGTATTTTCAGAAGAACATACTCTAACTGGTGACTTCACTAAAGAAGAATGGGAAGGCAATCCCGAATTCCGAGAGAATTTTCATCTAGGTTAAATCGTAAATAAACAAAAAAACAAGGCAACTCGAATGAGTTGCCTTTACTTATATTCATTGGACGTTCAGTAAGCTCGTCATCTCAGGTACCTCTCTTTGAGGTGCGGCAGGAACCTTTCTGCCCTCAATGAACATTCTTCAATATGATTATAACGTTTATCAGATTCTCCTGCAATAAATTGGTGTTCTTGACAAGCATTGCTAAAAGATTTATATTTTGAGGAAATTAGATTATTTTTTAATTATAAACCGATTATCGAAGGAGTTCCTTTGCGAATATCAACAGGGGAATTTAAATGTAGAAACAATCCACGAGCGCATCGACCGCTTAAGAAAGTTAGTGTAAATTTCCTAGCGCTCAACAATAAAACTATCTTTCAATACGAAGAAGATCCATTGGGTCTTCTTTTTTTGTATCAATTGTTTGAAAGTAGCCAAAACCTATCTGCGTCCCCCGCTTTGTGGTATAGTAAAAATACATTTATCCAAGCTATTGAAAGGAAAAAGAATGCTAAAGTTTTTACTGAAAAAGAAAGAATCTCCAGAGCCAGCTCCTGGTTCTGGAAAACAAAAGAAATCAAAAAAACAAAGAAGCAATCAAGCTGTCGACCGGTACCATGGTCCATTAATCACGAATGAGGTGAGCCTAGGTTACATTAAATTCTTCCCTTGGCTTATGCTTCCATTTACTGCGTTTCTATATTTTGTTGCTGGGCACGATGATCCTATAGGAATTATTAAGGTCCTATTCTTAAGTGCGACAATTATTAATATCGCTAGCCTTCTCTTTGGACTTTTTACGCCTTTAATCAATCGCTTTAAGTCTCTAACTTATATTCTAGTGGCTTTAGTCGTTTGGACCGTCACACTCACCTTTACCTTTATCTTCCTACTGATGGTTACCGATGATAAAACACCCTTCAGCGCGTTAAAGCTCTACGAGTCCAAGTTGACGCTATTTTATGTCATTCCAATAGTACTTCTATTTATAGTAATGACCATCATTTACGCATGGTATTACCTTCCTCAAAATCAAGGGAAAATTTGGAAGATCAATCGATGGGAAACGTATGAGGAGAATAGTAAGAAGAAAGAACTTCTTTTCAATATTGCTAAAGTCCTGGGCTTTATTCTATTGGTCATCGCCGTGATTACAGACTACATACAAATAATTTTCGGCTTTTTCTCTGGCGCATTAATGGCCTTCGCTTTCCCAGCCGTATTGGTAGATGCCATTTACGCAGCAATCTATATCAAAGACCATCCCGATTATGAAGAGTTGTGATTGCACAAATAAAGAATAAAAAGTTATTGGAGGAATCTTTTTATGGAATTTACTCATAAAATTCCCAGCGTTGAAGCCTATAATCAATTAAGAGTAAACGCTGGAATGAATAGCACTAAACCTCATTCTGAAGTGAAAAAGGCACTTGAAGGAACTCTTTTCTTAGTTTCTGTTTATGAAGATGATGAACTCATTGGTCTAGGAAGAATTGTTGGCGATGGTGGTGTCACTTTTGTCGTATCCGATATTATGGTAGATAAAAAGTTCCAAAGACGCGGTATTGCAAATAAAATAATGGAAATGATTGATCAGTGGTTTGATGAAAACACACATGAGAGTAGTTTTATCACTTTACTAGCTAAAGTTCCTGCAGATAAGCTCTATCGTAAGCATCATTTTTGCTATATTGACGAAAATCGAGTGGGTATGATTAGAGAAAAACAAATGTGAGAATAAACTTTATTTGGTTCTATAATTTTTAGGGTTGATGGAAATTTTCCACCAACCCTATTTTAGTGTATACAAAAAGGCCAACATCCATTATATTAAAAGCGCCTAAACCCAAAACAAAAAGGAATTAAGCAACAATTAGTTACTTAATCACTTCCTAAAATTCTTCATCAACACTATTTGACAAAGAGCCACCAGAATTCAACAGGAGTGTTTTCTTGTGTCTCATTTTATGAGTGCAGTACCAAACTCATCTCAGCTTTTTATACATACTATTAGATTTGTTAAAGTGAAGTCAAAA
>CAUVGI010000003.1:0-59864 GCA_963551375.1 uncultured Streptococcus sp.
AATGGGTAACAACAGGATACTTACTGGCTATTGCCATTGTCGTGCCAATTACGGCGTATTTAACACGAAACTACACGATTCGCCAACTCTTCTTGGCAGCGAATCTTTTATTTATCGGTGGGGTCTTAATTGACTGTATTTCACCAAACTTAGCGATTTTATTACTCGGACGCTTTATGCAGGGGATTGGAACAGGGATTGCACTTCCATTAATGTTCCATATCGTATTGACAAAAGTGCCGCTGCACCAACATGGAACAGTCATTGGAATCGGAGGGATGACGACCGCTCTTGCTCCACCAATCGGACCAACATTTGGTGGTGTGGTCTCAAGTATGTTTGGATGGCGTGCGATTTTCTACGCATTGATTCCATTCCTAATTTTCTCGTTAGTGATGGGGCTTTGGGCGATTCAAGCGGAAGAGTCACCGAAGAAACAACCGTTCAACTTTATGGCGTTTGTAACGTTAGGGATTGGTCTTGCAAGCTTACTGATGGCGATTGAACATTTATCCGTCATCTACCTTGGAGTAGTGGTTGTGGCATTTGCGGCATTTTACTACTTTAATCGAAAAAATGCGCTCTTATCGTTTAAACCATTCAAGCTTGTTCGCTTTAATGCGACACTTTATATCGTGCTAGCATTCCAAGCAGTTGTGTTAGGATTATCGTTCATTTATCCAAACTACATCCAATTAGCTTGGGGAGAATCAGCAACAGTGGCTGGGCTCTTCATGTTCCCAGGGGCTGCGATGGTTGCCGTATTATCTGTTGTGTCCGGTCGTTGGTATGATAAATCAGGTCCATTGAAGCCGATTTTAACAGGATTAGTATTTGCGGTTGTGGGAGGAGTATCCATCAGCATCTTCTTCCCAGGGTTAACGATTTATCCGCTCTTAGCGCTAAACGTCATCTTTATGACAGGGATTGGATTTGTAATGGGAAGCAATGTAACCTATTCATTAGCGCAATTAAATTCAGAGATTCAAGCAGATGGAAATAGTATCGTGAATACATTGCAACAGTTCACTGGTGCGATTTCAACAGCTGTTATCGCGCGTATTTTTAGCTCGTTTGATTCAAACTTAGTAACAGCAGGACAAATCAGCGTCATCTTTGTAACAACACTTGCAGTGATCGCACTTGTTGTCTTCTTATGGATTTATCCGCAAACACAAAAAAGTAAATAGAACATAAGGCAACCTTGACAAAGGTTGTCTTTTTTTAAAACTTTTCATATGAAATAGAAAGACGACTATAGTACAATAGATAGACGTGTGAAAGGAGAGAGAAATGTATTTACTAAAGAAATTGTCGTGGTTTTTTAAATTAGAGTGGAAACGATACGTCATTGGAATTCTGGCGCTATCGCTTGTCAGTGTATTGAATCTGATTCCACCAAGAGTGATTGGAGAAGTTGTCGATTCTATTGACCTGAAGACTTTAACAACATCGTCTTTACTATGGAACTTATTGCTGTTACTCCTTTCAGCAGTAGCCATGTATGGCCTTCGTTTTGTATGGAGACTGTTTATCTTTGGAACGGCGAACTCTCTTGGTCAGAGATTACGAACGCAGCTTTTTGAACATTTTACAAAGATGTCACCAAGCTTCTATCAAAAGTACCGTTCAGGAGACTTGATGGCCCATGCAACAAATGACGTGAGCGCTATTGTTACGACGGCTGGTGGAGGCGTGATGTCGGCTGTCGATGCTTCGATTACAGCGCTCGTGACGCTAGCGACGATGTTCTTTGTGCTCGATTGGCGTGTGACGCTCGTTGCGATTATTCCATTGCCGCTACTAGCAATCGCGACAAATTTCGTCGTTCGTGCCGAGCATCAAAGTTTCAAAGAATCGCAAGAAGCTTTCTCGCTACTCAATAACCATGTGAACGAGAGTGTTTCTGGGATTAAAGTGACGAAATCGTTTGGCTATGGTGAAAAAGAAACGGACTCGTTTTGGAAAACAAACCAAGATGCATGGAAGAAGAATAATCATGCAGCGAAATATAATAATTTATTCGATCCTATCGTTTTGATTTTCGTGGGGCTCAGCTACTTAATTAGCCTTGGGTATGGTGGCTATTTAATCCAACAAGGCGAATTTACCGTTGGAGAAATGATTACCTTTATGACGTATTTAGATATGCTGGTGTGGCCGCTTCAAGCCATTGGTTGGCTCCTCAATATTTGTCAACGGGCAAGTATCTCGTATCGACGTATTGAAACGTTATTAGACGAGACGAGCGAAGTCAAAGAAGCTCCTAACGCACTTCCGATTACAGAAGCGCGTGAGATTGATGTTGATATTCATACCTTCCAATACGAAGATGTGCCAACATTAGAAGACGTAACATTCCACCTTCATCAAGGGCAAACGCTTGGGATTGTTGGCCCGACAGGTTCAGGGAAATCAACGCTCTTAAAATTATTCCTTCGTCAATATGATGCGGGAAGAGAAGAGATTTTGATGAATGGGCGTTCGATTCAAGATTATCGCATGAAGGACTTGCGTGCGCTTATGGGATATGTGCCGCAAGAACAGATTTTATTTGCGATGTCGATTAAAGACAATATCCGTTTTGGAAATCCAATGCTTCCTGACGAAGCCGTCGTAGAAGCTACTAAAATCTGCGGACTGTATGACGATATTATGGCAATGCCTGAAGGGTTCGATACGTTAATTGGCGAGAAGGGTGTGCTTTTATCAGGCGGTCAAAAACAACGTCTATCGATGGCACGCGCGCTTGTTGTGAATCCTGAAATTCTAATGCTAGATGATTCATTGTCGGCTGTCGATGCCAAGACAGAACATTTAATTTTAGAAAATTTGAAACGTGAACGTAGCGACAAGACAACGATGATTACAGCTCACCGTTTATCAGCGATTGTGCATGCGGACCTTATCATCGTGCTTCAAGATGGACGCATTGTTGAAAAAGGAACGCATGACGAATTAATGGCGCTTGGTGGTTGGTATGCCAAGACTTATGACCGTCAACAGCTTGAAGCGACACTTGAGGAAGGGGGAGACGCAGTTGAACATGAAGACCTTTAATAGACTCATCGCCTATTTATGGCGGTATAAGAAGTCGAGTACGATTGCGATTTTATTTATCCTCTTATCGAGTATTACCGCAACAGTGATTCCACTGATAGCTCGTTATTATATCGATACGTATATTGATAATGGCGTATGGAATGAGGGGTACTGGCTTCTCATCGTTTACTACTCATTGTTCTTACTACGTGTTCTTTTAACGTATATTGGAACCTATGCCTTTAGTTATGTATCCAATAGTGTTGTTCGTGATTTGCGTCAAGAGGCCTTTTCGAATATGCAAAAACTCAATATGACGTACTTCGATACAACACCAGCTGGATCCATCGTTTCTCGTTTAACCAACGATACACAGGCGGTAAGCGATATGTTTAGCTCAATTTTCTCGACGTTTTTAAGTACTTTATTTATCGTCGTGGCGACCTTATCTGCGATGTTTAGTATGAATGTAGGTTTGACGATTTTAATGATTCTCTTTATTCCGGTGATGTTTGCGTCCGTTAAAATTTATAACCGTCTCTCTCATAGCGTGATTCGTAAGACGCGTGAGAAACTCAGTGAGATTAACGTGAAACTGGCAGAGAGTATTGACGGAATGAAAATGGTTCAGGCATTTAACCAGGAAGAACGTTTAAGAAATGAATTCGAACAAATTAACGAGGAGCATGTGCAATTCTCGAATCGTTCGATTAATGTAAACAGTCTGTTCCTTCGTCCTGCGATGTCGCTACTTAAGCTCGTTGCCTATGCGGTCATTATTTTATATTTTGGCCTTACTTGGGAAGTAGCGGGAGTGACAGCAGGGGTGATGTACGCCTTTATTCAATTCTCAAATCAGTTATTTAATCCATTAATCGATGTGACGCAAAACTTCTCGATTATTCAAACGTCGATGATTGCAGCGACACGTGTGTTTGAAGTCATTGATAATACCGATTACGAACCTGAACAACTTGGGAAGGTTACTGAGATTAAAGACGGGAAGATTGAGTTTAGAAACGTCACTTCCTCTTATGACGGGAAACGCAAAGTATTAAAGAATATTAACTTTGTCGTGAATCCAGGAGAGACCGTCGCCTTTGTTGGTTCGACTGGTTCAGGGAAATCGTCTATTATGAATCTCTTCTTACGATTTTATGATTTTAAAGAAGGGGAAATCTTGATTGATGATATTCCGATTCAACAGTATTCAAAAGAAGTCCTTCGCGATAAAATCGGACTCGTGCTCCAAGATCCATTCTTGTTCCATGGAACAGTAG
Source organism: uncultured Streptococcus sp. (assembly GCA_963551375.1). Lineage (GTDB taxonomy): Bacteria > Bacillota > Bacilli > Lactobacillales > Aerococcaceae > Granulicatella. Next base: position 4,323 of record CAUVGI010000003.1, read on the forward strand.
CTTCTAATATTCGCATGTACCAAGATATCACAGACGAAGAAGTGAAGCAGGCGAGCGAATTCGTAGATGCTCATCATTTTATCGAGCAATTGCCACAAGGATATGAGAATAAAGTTTCTGAAAAGGGTTCAACGTTTTCGAGCGGAGAGCGTCAATTAATCGCCTTTGCCAGAACGATTGCGGCCAATCCTAAAATCCTAATTCTGGATGAAGCGACTGCGAATATCGATTCGCAAACCGAGGAAGTCATTCAAACGTCTCTGAAGAAAATGAGGAACGGAAGAACGACCTTAGCGATTGCGCATAGATTATCGACCATTCAAGATGTTAACCAAATCTTTGTACTCGATAAAGGAGAAATCGTAGAAAGCGGAACGCATACAGAACTTCTAGAAAAAGAAGGGCTTTATTATAAGATGTATCAACTCCAAGCAGGGATGATGCAAGAATAACAATCATTAGAAAAGACATAGCGAAAACGAATCGCTATGTCTTTTTTTGCGAGTGTAACATTTTTGTTACGTAACATAATTGTTACACCCTACATTGAAAAAACTAAAATGTATCAAAAATGATTTGTATCAAAATTGATACAAAAACATTCGAAAACAAAAAGTGTATCATCTGTGATACGTATCATGCATGATACACATTGCATCAAAAAAATACCTTTGAGAATTTCTCAAAGGTATTTTACGTTATTATCTGCGGTTTTGTTTACCAGCGTTACGGCCACCAGTTTTGTTTTGACGTTGTGCAAACGTTTCTTGTTGAGTTGCTTTTTGAGCTGTTTTACGTGGTGTTGTACGTTGTGGTAATACAATGTTTTCATGGTTTAATTCTTCGTCGATTTGAGCTTTAATTTTTGGACGAATATATGTGTTTTGAATCCATGATTGTAAAATTTGGATAAGGGCAGAGATGAAGAAGTAAATACCAACCCCGGCTGGTGATTGGAAAGTCATCATGAACATCATTGCTGGAAGAATGTAGTTCATTGAACGACTTTGTTTTTTCGTTTCTTCGTCCATTCCCATTTGGCTGACTACTGATTGAACATAGTAAGCTACCATTGTCGCAAGAGCGATTGGTAAGAATTGTGCTCCAAGGTTAATTCCCATGAAGTTACTACTTGAAATTTCGTTTGATAACAGAATCGCGTTATACAATCCGCTCCAGATTGGTAGTGTAATCAAGATTGGTAAACATCCTGATCCGATACCGCCCATTAGTGAGACATTGTTTAATTTGTATAACTCCATTTGTTCTTGTTGGATTGCAAGTTTTTCTTGAGGAGTTGTAGCTTGTTCGGCACGAGCTGTAATCTCAGCAATATATGGTTTTAATACTGCCATTTTTTCTTGTTGGACAAGCATTGTTTTCATTTGATGGAATTGTGTTGGCATCAAAACGACACGAACAAGTATTGATACGATTACAATTGCAATCGCGTAGTTTCCGTTAAATACGGAAGCAATTTGGTTTAATAACCATTGTGTTGGAACTACTAAATAATTATAGAGCCACCCAATTGGTTCATGGTTTTCATTATATTGAACGGTACATCCCGCAAGTAGTAGGGGAAGAACTGTTGCAACTAATAGAAGTTGAGCTTTTTTAGTTAGTTTCATAATCACTTTCCTTTTCATTTAATAACATGATTTATTGTACACGTGTTTCGTTGAAATAGCAACGTTCTTTATATAATTTGAAACTTTGTAAATTTAGGTGCATCCACGACGTCACTTTCTTCATACCGGTCAACACGTCCATAAGGGGATACGGAAGCTTTGACTCTTTCGATAAAACGAGTGATAGCTTTTTCCTCGCCTTGTGCAACGACAAAAACAGAGCCATCCATTTTATTTTGAACCGTGCCACAAATATCTAATTGAATCGCGAGTTGCTGCGTGAAAAATCGGAATCCGACGCCTTGAACGCGTCCCCAAACGCGAATTTGTCTTGTAATCATAGAAAGACCTCCAAAAAGTAGAATTATTTTGTCATCTCTATGAAACAAGATTACCATGATTTCGCAAAATTTGGTATACTAATAAACGAGGTGAAAACATGTTTAAAGTAATTGAGACAGCAGGTCAAGATGAACCATGGTGGTTTTTCGATGATTGGGAAAAAATGATTGTTTTGACTGAAGAATTTTCTTCTTTAGAAGAAGCGAAAAATAGTTTCCAACAGCATGAAGCAAGACTTGCTTCTAACTATCCAGAAAAACGATCAAAAGGAACAAGCGCCATTGCCTTTTGGGATGAGAAAGAACAAGATTATTGTGTGGCGTGTGAATGTGATGTTCAAATTTTCCATGGACTGATTTTAGTCGATGAAAATAATCAATTAGTAGAAGAGAAAGGAGAAGAACGTGGCTAAACAAACGAAGAAAAAAACACAAAGAAAAAATACAAAGAATACCAATCCGTTTTTATCGATTGAAGCTGTAGCCGTTTTTATTATTGTCTATAGTTTATTAGCAACTTTTCAATTAGGATTCTTAGGAAAATTCTTTGCTAACCTAATTCGTTTCTTTATCGGGGATTTATATGCCTTCGGTGGAGTGTGCGGAGTTCTTGCGGGATTCGGGATGTTATTCCGTGGCCGCATGCCTAAAATTATGTGGAGATGGACTGCTGCAGCCATTTCATCAAGCGTGGCACTTCTCTTATTCGTGTCAGTGATGACGTATAGTAGCTTTACTAGTTCAGGTTCTCCTGTTTTTCAAGAAATGATGAATCGTTTTATGGTGGACTTTACGTCTAATACCGTTTCTCAACGACTCGGTGGTGGGGTATTAGGAACCCTTCTTTATTCTTGTACGTATTTCCTTGTTTCACAATGGGGAACTTATTTAATCGTATTCCTATTATTAGTATGTAGCGGACTCTTAATCTTCAATGTGCATTTAAGCGACGTGATGGATTTTGTACGTACGCAAACAGCGAATGCTTCTGAAAAGTTAGCCGAGCGTAAAGCCGAACGCGAAGCACGTCGCTTGGAAGAAGAACAAGAGGCTGAGGAGAAAGTTGTGGCAACACCTATAGCACCGGCTCCTGCTCCAGTACAAACAGAAACACCTGAAAAACCAAAAGAACCAAGAAAGCCGCATTCGTTATTAGACCGAATGAAAGATGTGTTCTTTGATGAATATGAAGATGAAACATTAACAGAGGACGAATATGCAACGTCTCCAATGGTAGAACCTATTGAACCGATTCCTCCAGTGGAACCAGTAGCTCCTGCTCCAGTGGCACCAGTAATGCCACCGCAACCAGTAGCGCCTGTTGCTCCTGTTTCAGTTCAAAAACCAGAAGAGTCTGAGTTTGAAGATGATGGCGAAGACATCGGGGAACTTTCAATGAGTGGTGAACAAGATGACGAAGATTATCAATTACCACCAGTGACCTTATTAAATCCCGTACAACATTCAGATCAATCGAATGAACGTACGATTGTAGAACGGAATATGCATATTTTAGAGCGTACGTTTGCAAGTTTTGGGGTGGATGCTAAAGTAATGCCAAACCCAATGATGGGGCCAGCTGTTACAAAATACGAAATTCAACCAGCGATTGGTGTGAAGGTAAGTAAGATTGTGAACTTGAGTGATGATATTGCTCTAGCACTTGCTGCCAAAGATATTCGTATCGAAGCTCCAATTCCAGGAAAACCTTATGTAGGGATTGAAGTTCCAAATAGCCAAACAAGTTTTGTATCGTTTAGCGATGTAATTCAATCGGCTCTTCAATCACCAAAACCTTTAGACGTACCATTAGGAAGAGATATCTCTGGTAATGTTCGTCTTTGCGATATTACGAAAATGCCGCATATGTTAATTGCCGGTTCAACAGGTTCTGGTAAATCCGTATGTATTAACGGCATTATCACAAGTATTTTAATGAAGACAAAACCACATGAAGTGAAATTAATGATGATCGATCCGAAGATGGTAGAGTTAAATGTGTATAATGGCATTCCGCATCTATTAACTCCGGTTGTAACCAACCCTCGTAAAGCCGCTCAAGCCTTACAAAAGGTTGTGGCTGAGATGGAAAAACGTTACGAATTGTTCGCTTCAATGGGAATGCGTAATATCGATGGATATAACGCTCATGTCGAACAATATAACCGTGAAACTGGCGAAAATAACCCAACACTTCCTTATATCGTCGTGATCGTAGACGAACTTGCGGACTTAATGATGGTGGCAAGTAATGAAGTGGAAGATGCGATTATTCGTCTTGCGCAAATGGCTCGTGCTGCGGGTATTCATATGATTCTTGCAACACAACGTCCATCCGTTGACGTTATTACAGGGATTATTAAAGCCAACGTTCCTTCTCGTATCGCCTTTGCGGTATCAAGTGGTACAGACTCTCGTACGATTATCGATGCCAATGGTGCTGAGAAACTTCTTGGACGCGGGGATATGCTGTATATGCCAATGGGTGAAAATAAACCAATTCGTGTACAAGGCGCATTCTTAACAGATGAAGAAGTCGAACGTATTGTTGATTTCGTGAAGAATCAGCAAGAAGTAGAGTATGACGAAGCGATGATGCCTTCAGAAAATACAACTTCTGCTGGTGGAAGTGAACCAGAAGACGAACTATTCTACGAAGTTATCGAATTATTAAAAGAACAAGAAACGATTAGTACATCTTATTTACAAAGACGATTCCGTATCGGATTTAACCGTGCAGCGCGAATGATTGATGAATTAGAAGCGCGTGGCTATGTTGGACCTGCTGATGGAAGTAAAGGAAGAAAAGTAAATGTTCATGTTTTCAATGAAAATGACACTACCGAACCGGGTGAAACTAACGCATAGAAATGTAAAAACCGAACGTTTTTCATAAAAATTACCTCCAATGAAAAGATTTAGCTTGATTTTCATTCTATTTATGATAGAATGACTGTAGTAAATCATTTATTGGAGGTTTTTTATCGTGAAAACTAAAAAGAATTTAGCTTTATTTGCATTGACACTTGGTGCGACTGCTGTATTAGCAGCGTGTGGCGGATCAAAATCTGATAGCTCACAAGCATCTTCTCAAAATAACTCTGGTTCTTCAGATAACTTTAAAGCCGTAATGGTATCTGATACTGGTGGTATTGACGATAAATCATTCAACCAAGGCGCTTGGGAAGGCCTTCAAGAATGGGGTAAAAATAACGGTGGTAAAACTAAAGGAAATGGTATTGATTACATTCTTTCAAAAGCAGAATCTGATTATACTACAAACCTTAACACTGCAGTTTTAAATGAGTACAATATTATTTTCGCAATCGGATTTAAATTACAAAAAGCTGTTGAAGAAGCAGCAAAACAAAATCCAGATGCACACTTTGCGATTATCGATAGCGTAGTTGAACAACCAAACGTTGCTTCAATCAACTATAAAGACCAAGAAGCAGCATTCCTTGCAGGGGTTGCAGCTGGTTTAACAACTAAAACAAATAAAGTAGCTTTCATCGGTGGTATGCACGGTCCAGCATTAGACAAATTCGAAGCTGGTTTCAAAGCTGGCGTTCAAGCAGTAAACCCTAAAGCAACTGTTGAAATTCAATATGCTGAATCATTCTCAGATGGTGCTAAAGCAAAATCTCTTGCAGAAGCAATGTACGCTTCAGATGTTGACATCATTTATGCAGCAGCAGGTGGTGCAGGACTTGGAGTATTCGCAGCGGCTAAATCAATCGTTGAAGCAAATCCAGATCGCCAAATTTGGGTAATCGGGGTTGACCAAGACCAACAAGCAGAAGGTAAAGTAAACGACTCTCGTAACGTAACATTGACATCAACACTTAAAGGTGTAAAACAAGCACTTATCAAATTTAGTGAAGATGCTTCTAAAGGGAACTACCACGGTGGTGAACAAGTTCTTTACGGATTATCTGATAACGGTGTTGGTTTAGCAGATGGTCAATTATCAGACTCAGTTAAGGAAAAAATTGCTGTATTCAAAAAAGCAATTATCGAAGGAAAACAAGAAGTTCCTGCGAAACCTTAATTTTAACAAACGAACTTAAATTGAGAGGAGTAGGAGTTGAAGAGAATACGAATTTCTTCGCTCCTACTTTTTTATACATAGAACATTGTGCGGGGTGAGACGATTGGTAGAAGAAACATTTGTGATTGAGATGAAAGGCATCACAAAAAAGTTTGGTAATTTTGTAGCCAATAATCAGATTGATTTAACATTGAAAAAAGGCGAAATCCATGCGCTTCTTGGAGAAAACGGAGCGGGGAAATCGACATTAATGAATATCCTTTCAGGGTTATTAGAACCAACGGAAGGAGAAATTAAAGTAAATGGTGTTCCAACAAAAATTGATTCGCCAAATACAGCGAATCGCTTAAAAATTGGAATGGTGCACCAACACTTCATGCTTGTGAAGAAATTCAGTGTAGTGGAGAACATTATCCTGGGTAAGGAGCAAACAAAGTTCGGTTTTATCGATAAAAATGCGGTAAAAGAAGAAATTATGGAACTTTCTAAGAAGTATCATCTAGCTGTAGACCCTGATGCGAAAGTTGAAGATATCACTGTTGGGATGGAACAACGTGTTGAAATCTTGAAAACTTTATATCGTGGTGCGGATATTTTAATCTTTGATGAACCAACAGCGGTATTAACTCCTCAAGAAATCGATGAACTGATTGTAATCATGAAACAATTAACAAAAGAAGGGAAATCGATTTTCTTAATTACCCATAAGATTAAAGAAATCCAAGCTGTTGCGGATCGTTGCACGGTTATCCGTCGTGGGAATGTTATTGGAACTGTTGAGATTGGTAATGTTACCGATCAAGAATTAGCAGATATGATGGTAGGACGTTCTGTATCCTTTAAGACGCAAAAAGAACCTGCTAAACCAACGACAGAGGCTTTAGTGATTAAAGACCTTGTTGTGAAAGATAGCCGTGGTATTGAAGCAGTGAAAGGTTTAGATTTAACGGTAAGACATGGTGAAGTTGTAGGAATTGCTGGGGTGGACGGAAACGGACAGTCAGAACTTATTCAAGCGTTGTCTGGCTTGCGTGCCATCGAAAGTGGCTCAATCCAATTAGATGGAAAAGATATTACGAAGGTGCCAACAAGACAACGTACTGAAGGTGGCCTTGGTCATATTCCAGAAGACCGTCATAAACATGGTCTTGTTCTTCAAATGGGACTCGATGAAAATATCGGACTTCAAACTTACTATAAAGAGCCGTTATCGAAAAACGGATTTTTAAATAAGAAAGCTTTTGTGGATTTAGCAGAACGTTTAATTGAAGAATTTGATGTGCGTACACCAAGTCCAACAGTTTCCGCTGGAGCTCTATCTGGTGGGAATCAACAAAAAGCGATTATTGCTCGTGAAATCGACCGTGACCCAAGTTTATTAATTGCGGCTCAACCAACACGTGGATTAGATGTGGGTGCGATTGAATATATTCATAAGCGTTTAATTGATCAACGTAATAAAGGCAAAGCCGTATTACTAATGAGCTTTGAATTAGATGAAATTTTAAACGTTGCAGACCGTATCGCAGTTATGTATGAAGGTCGTATCGTAGACGTGTTAGATACAAAAGAAACAAATGAAACAGAATTAGGATTATTAATGGCAGGTTCGACAAGAGAACAAGTAAGAGTCAAGGAACAGGAGGCGTTATAAGATGAAAGGTGCAAAATACAAAAAGATTCTTATTCCAGTCCTTTCAGTTGTGCTTGGATTATTAGTCGGAGCTCTAATCATGTGGGTATTCGGATTTGATGTTGTAAAAGGATATTCCGCATTACTTAAAGGCTCACTTGGAAAACCATTCTATATTGGTGAAACATTACGTCAAGCCACACCATTAATTCTTGTAGCGCTTGGATTTGCGTTTGCAAGTTACGCTGGTTTCTTCAATATTGGGGTTGCTGGACAAGCGTTAGTCGGTTGGTTTGCTTCCGTTGCGACAGGACTAGTTCTTCCAGATTTACCAAAAATTATTCTCTTACCATTATGTATTTTTATGGGGATGCTTGCCGGTGCTATCTGGGCAGGGATTGCAGGTTACTTAAAAGCGTACTTTAATGCCAGTGAAGTCATCGTAACGATTATGTTAAACTACACAGCGCTTCATATTGTAAACTACGTGATTCGTGAAATCTTAACAGAGAAATCAGAAATCACAGCTTCGATTCCAGAAGCAGCCAGCTTAAGAATGCAATTCTTGTATCAATTAACAGGAAAGTCAACATTGCATGGCGGTATCTTCATTGCGATTTTGGCAGTCTTCATTGTGTGGTTAATTATGAATAAAACAACAACTGGTTTCGAATTGAAAACAGTAGGGTTAAACAAACACGCTGCTGAATATGCCGGTATGAGCGCTAAGAAGACGATTATTCTCGCAATGGTCATCTCTGGTGCCTTAGCAGGTCTTGGCGGAGTGATGGAAGGGTTAGGAACTTTCCAAAATGCATTTGCTTCAGAAAGTCTTCCAAGTATCGGATGGGACGGAATGGCAGTATCGCTTCTTGGATTGAATAATCCAATCGGTATTCTATTCTCTGCATTAGTATTTGCCATTCTTCGTATCGGTGGGATTTCAATGCCGCTCCTTGCGAAGATTCCAACAGAAGTCGTGTCGATTGTAGTCGCATTTATCATCTTCTTTGTGGGTGCGAACTACTTAATGGAAGTTATTGTTGATAAATTCCCTCAATTTGGGAAGAGAAAGGGGTAATGAGAAATGGATTTAGTAACACTTTTACAAGTAGTTGTCGGGAACATGCTCATCTACTCAACACCGCTGATTTTAACAGCTTTAGGGGGCATCTTCTCAGAACGAAGCGGGATTGTAAATATCGGGCTTGAAGGAACAATGGTCATCGGTGCCTTTGCCTCAGCCGTCTTCAACTTAGCGTTTGCTTCACAATTTGGTTCATGGACGCCATGGGTTGCACTTATTGTAGCGGCGGTTGCTGGAATGTTGTATTCATCCATTCACGCATTCGCAACAGTATACCTGCGTGCCGACCATATTATTTCTGGGACGGTGTTAAACTTACTAGCACCAGCCCTAACGGTGTTCCTGTGCCGCTTAATGTATAACGAAATCGGACAAACGGAAATCATTACGAATTACTTTGGTAAAACAACGATTCCAGTGTTAAGTTCGATTCCAATTATTGGGAAAATCTTCTTCACAGATACATTCGTACCAGCGTTCTTAGCAGTTGGACTTGCATTTGTTTGCTCGGTTATCCTGAATAAGACAAAATTTGGATTACGATTACGTTCTGTAGGGGAACATCCTCAAGCAGCAGATACATTAGGAATTAACGTTTACCATATGCGTTTTGCAGGAGTATTAATCTCAGGGTTCTTGGCTGGTATCGGAGGAGCCATCGTTGCTCAATCGATTACACTGAACTTCTCAGCGACAACCATCGCTGGTCAAGGGTTCATTGCGATGGCTGCGATGATCTTTGGTAAGTGGAATTCAGTGAGCGTCATGCTATCAGCATTACTCTTTGGACTTGCTCAAAGTTTAGGGGTTATCGGAAACTACATCCCAGTAATTAAAGATATTCCATCAGTTGGCTTGACGATTGCGCCATATTTGATTACTATCATTGTATTGGTAGGATTCATTGGAAAATCGGAAGGACCAGCCGCTAACGGTAAGAACTACGTAAAATCTAAATAAGAATGAGAACTGCTTTTAATCTAGGTGCCATACTGTATTAAAAGCAGTTTTTTTAATGAGAAGGGGTTATAAATGAAAAAATTAGTTTCTTTAATTGTTGCAATTCTCGCAATGGTTGCTATTTTATTTGGAGTAAAGAACATGCTTCAAGCAAAAGAATCTACAGAGGAAGTAGAAACTTCATCAGAACAACAGCAATTGTTCCTATTTAACTGGGGGAACTATATCGATCCAGAATTAATTAAGGAATTTGAAGCAGAAACAGGCATTCAAGTTGTCTATGAAACATTTGATTCAAATGATGCGATGGAAGCCAAGCTAAAACAAGGCGGAACGCGTTATGATATCGTCTTTCCAAGTGAATCAAGTATTACCAAATTAGTTAATCAAAATTTACTTCAAAAGCTAGACCATTCAAAGATTAAAGGACTAGAAAATATTTCTCCGTTCTTATTAAATAGTCCAGTGGATAAAGGAAATCAATATACGATTCCGTATTTCTGGGGAACAGTAGGAATTATGGTCAATACGAAATATATCGATCCAGAAAGCATTCAAACATGGAATGATTTATGGAAAGAAGATTTCAAAAATAAAGTGCTTGTTTTAGATGGAAACCGTGAAGCACTAGGGATGGCGCTTCAATCATTAGGCTATTCATTAAATTCAAAAAATGAAGATGAATTAAAAGCTGCCGAGCAAAAACTTAAAGAGTTAAAACCAAATGTTCGTGCGGTTCTTAATGAAGAAATCAAAACAATGATGAAACTTGAAGAAGCTCCAATCGGAATGGGGTATTCTGGAGACGCGGCGGCAGTTGCAGAAGAAAATCCAAACGTCCAATATATCTTACCAAAAGACGGCAGTGCGGTTTGGACAGATAATTTCGCAATTGCTCATACAGCTGTAAATATCGATGGTGCTTACGCGTTTATCAACTTCATGCTTCGACCAGAAAATGCAGCTAGAAATGCCGAATACGTGGGTTACTCAACACCAAACGAAAAAGCAAAAGAGTTAATGGATCCTGAAGTGACTTCTGATGAAACATACTATCCTTCAGAAGAAATTATCAATTCATTAGAGCATTATGAATATCTAGGAAATGACTGGATTCAAAAATATAACGAAGCCTTCTTAGACTTCAAGATGGAGTTATAATATGCATTACTATTTAAAAGCTAAAAACCTCTTTATTGGAGATGCAACGACAGCAGTTAGTGGGATTTTAGAGATTGAGGACGGTCGCATTGTGGGCAGATTCGATTACAATACGCCCGTTGAAGGAGAAATCCTAGATGCAGGAGAAAAACTAGTCATACCTGGTTTTATTGATGCCCATGTGCATTTATACTTATCTGCCTTAATTCATTTAGGAAAAATGAAGGCAGTTGGTGGACCAACAATTGATGAGGTAGTTCTTCAAGCAAGTTCGATTCCTGAATATAATGGTTGGAAAATCGGAATTGGTTGGTATGCGAGTGATTTCGGACAACAAGTCTTACCGACAAAAGAAGATTTAGATAGAGCATCAACAGACGTACCTATCTGCTTAATCGCAGGGGATGCTCATACGATTTGGCTCAATTCAAAAGCGCTAGAAGTGCTTGAATTAACGCCAGATGCGATTCCGCAAAACATCGGCGGAGAAGCAGTGGTGGCAGACGGCGAACTTACAGGGGTGTTCCTTGAAGCAAAAGCCATCTATTATTTATCAAAAGTCTTGTCTGTATATAAAGACGACGAAGAGCAAGCGTTAAAAGATTATATGTCTTATTTAAACAAAATGGGTGTGACGGCTGTAGGGGATGTTGCCTTAACGGGAGAAAGCCCTGATGATATCGTGTATCCCGAACTCTACTCGAAAGTAGAAAAGGATGCCACAGTTCGTGTGAGCTTCTTTCCAGCGATGCGTGAAGAAGTGGAACGTAACCGTGAACTCTACAAGACATACCGCTCTGACATGCTCCAAATGGGGGGCGTGAAGCAATTTTACGATGGAGTGACCAGTTCGCATACGGCGTATTTAAAAGAGCCGTATCCGATGCCGTTCTTCGAAGGAGACGTCGGTGGACCGCTTTTAACGGAAGAGAAGATGGAACGCTTAACACTTCTTGCCAATAAAGAAGGATGGCCAATGCGTATTCATACGGTTGGGGATAAGGCGATTGCGTTAACGCTTCAAAACTTCAAAAAGGCGCAAGAAGAGACTCCGTTTGACGCTCCGAATAAATTCAATACGATTGAACATTTGGAAGTGATGGATCCAACAGACCTTCCATTAACGGCTCAGCCTTCATTAATTGTTTCAGTGCAACCAAGTCATTTATTAGTAGGATACGAGACTTTAGATGAAGAGGTGGGTGCAGAACGTTCGCGTCATATGTTCCCGTTCAAATCTTTCTTAGAAGAGGGTGCAACGCTTGGATTTGGAACAGACACGCCAGTTGTACTAGATGTGACGCCGTTTGAATCGATGTTTAACGCAGTAGCCCGCCAAACAAAAGAGCAGCTACCAGTGCCATGCTTAATGCCAGAACAACGTATTTCGATTGGTGAAGCATTAAAGGCACACACGAGTGGGGCAGCAAAAGCACTCAGTCGTTTAGATATTGGCACACTAGAAGTCGGTTCGTTAGCAGATTTCGTAATTCTAGATAAGAATATTCTTGAAAGTGACGCAGTGGAATTGTTAAACACGAACGTAGAAGCGACATACGTCAATGGTAAATGTGTCTATAAACAATAATGAGAAAGCTAGATAGAGCAGTCTATCTAGCTTTTTTTATGTGTTTTAATCTTTTTAAAAATTGTTCTTTTTATGAAAATTACAAACAATAATTCCTAATTTAAAAGGAATGTAAGCTTTTTAAATTTTGAAAATAGTTTGAAATTCAAAATAAATGTTTAAAAAAGGTTTGACATTCAAACTATCTCTCGTGTATACTTTGATTATCAAATGATTTGATATTCAAACAAAAAGGAGAAATCTTTTATGGAACCAACTCTAGAGACCATAAACGGGTATTTGGTGGACGTCTTTAATCAAATGCTCGACATTGAAGAATCTTCGCTGGCGCAAAGCCAATTTAATGATTTATCCATTAAAGAGATGCATGCCATTGAAGCGATTGGAATGTATAACGAACATACGACAACAGAAGTCGCTAATAAATTAAATGTTACTGTTGGGACGCTAACAGTTGCAGTGAATGCTTTAGTGAAAAAAGGCTATGTTGTTCGTTTGAAGAGTGAAACCGATCGAAGAATTGTAATTTTAGGTCTGACCAAGAAAGGTCGCTTACTTTATCGTCTTCATCGTAAATTCCACGAGAAATTAGTTTTAAAAACTATCGAGGGAATGAATGCTGAAGAAATGGCAGTTCTTGTTAAAGGACTTCATAATTTATATGATTTCTTACACGAGGCTGTACTAGCAAATCAAGAAGGGAAGTAGACATTGTGGGGGTTCAAGTGATAGCGACAAGTTCCTATCTCCCAACGTCCGTGATCACAAACGATGACTGGGCGAAACGAGTAGATACTTCTGATGAATGGATCGTTAAGAGAACAGGAATCAAAACCCGTTATTGGGCAAAAGAACAGACAACTAGTGATTTGGCGACAATTGCCGCTAAACGCTTAGTTGAAAAGAGCAATATCTCTCCTGAATCCATTGAATTTATCATTGTAGCAACGATGACACCAGATGCAGCAAGTCCTTCTTGCGCGTCACTGGTACAAGGAGCAATCGGAGCAACGAATGCATTCGCATTTGATATCAGTGCTGCTTGTAGCGGATTTGTCTTTGCCTTATCAACAGGTTTAAAAATGTTGGAACATGGTCAAAGAAAATACGGAATCGTCATCGGAGCAGAAACAATGCTCAGTTCACTCGATTGGGAAGACCGCTCAACGGCTATTCTCTTTGGAGATGGCGCTGGAGCTGTTCTTTTACAAAAAGATGAAGAGCCATTTTTATTGGCGGAAACATTACAAAATGATGGACAGAAATCTGAGGCATTAGTCGCTGGAAAAAGAATGACAAATCAAACACTTTCAACCATGACAATGGATGGTCGAGGCGTTTATGAATTAGTCAGCAAAACTGTTCCAGTCAATATCCAAGAGACTTTACAAAAGGCTAGATATACTGCCGACGATATTGATTTGTACTTGTTACATCAAGCAAATCGTCGTTTAGTCGAACAAGTGGCTAAGAAATTAAAACAACCGATCGAAAAATTCCCAATGAATATCGATCACGTTGGAAACACTTCGGCTGGAAGTATTCCGATTTTACTCAATGAACTCGTAGAAAACGGAACATTGAAAATTGGAGAAAATACAAAATTACTTTTATCAGGTTTTGGCGGAGGCCTTGCCTGGGGAAGTATCACAATAACATTATAATTTTAAACTATTGGAGGAAAACACAATGACATTTGAAAAAATTCAAGCAATTATCGTAGATCAATTAGGTAAAGAGGAAGAAGAAGTACAATTAACAACTCGTCTTAAAGACGAATTAGATGCAGACAGCTTAGATTTATTCCAAATCATCAACGATATCGAAGATGAATTCGATGTGAAAATCGATACTGAAGAAGGACTAGAAACAGTTCAAGACTTAGTAAACTACGTTGATGCTCAATTAGCTGACAAATAATTTTAAAAAGGGATGGTAACACATGAAATCAAGAATCTGCGACATGATTGGAATTGAATATCCGATTATCCAAGGAGGGATGGCATGGGTTGCAAATCCTGCGCTTGCAAGTGCAGTGTCCAATGCCGGCGGTTTAGGAATCGTTGCATGTGGACACGCTCCTGGCGATGTCGTTAAAGGATTCATCGAAGAGATGGAACGTTTAACAGACAAACCATATGGTGTAAATATTATGCTATTAAGTCCATTTGTTGATGAAGTTGTGGATGTCGTTTGTCAGGCTGGCGTGAAAGTGGTTTGTACCGGTGCTGGTAATCCTGGCAAATACATGGCGAAATTTAAAGAAGCAGGAATTACAGTAATTCCAGTAGTAGCTTCAGTTGCTCTAGCGAAAAGAATGGAAAAAGAAGGCGCAGACGCTGTTGTTGTAGAAGGTATGGAAGCAGGCGGACATATTGGTAAGTCTACTACTATGGCACTTTTACCACAAGTTGTTGATGCGGTAAATATTCCAGTTATTGGTGCTGGAGGAATTGGTGACGGACGCGGAATGGCAGCAGCTTTAATGCTTGGTGCCGATGCAGTTCAACTTGGAACTCGTTTCCTTGTTGCAACTGAATGTACTGCGCACGATAACTTCAAAGCTTCTGTATTAAAAGCTAAAGATATCGACACAGTTATTACAGGACAAATTACAGGACATCCTGTACGTGTGTTACGTAATAAATTAACAAAAATCTACTTACAAGCTGAAAAAGAAGAAACTGGTAAAGAAAATCCAGACTTCGAACGCTTAGAAGATATTGGACGTGGAGCTCTACGTAGAATCGTAGTTGAAGGGGATACTCAAATGGGATCAATGATGGCTGGTCAAATCGCTGGTTTAATTTCAAAAGAACAAAGCTGTTCTGAAATTATCCAAGAATTGATGGCAGAATCTCATGAAGTCATCCAAAAACAACTTGCACGTTTTTAATTAAATGAAAAAAGGAATGGTGAAATATGCTTATTTAGCATACTTCCACCATTTTTTTACAGCGCAATAGGAGGAAACTCATGAAAATCGCATTTTTATTTCCAGGTCAGGGGAGTCAGAAAGCACAAATGGGCTTAGAAATTGCTGACAACTTCGAAGTGGCAAAAGCTGTCTTTGAAGAAGCAAGTAGCGTTCTGCCATACAGTGTGACTGACATTCTTTTGGAAGAACCTGCCTCACGTATCAATCAAACAGAATATACGCAACCGTTGTTATTAACGGTTTCTCATGCATTAGCAAGCGTCTTAGAACAAGAAGGTATCACACCTGATGTGACGGCTGGATTATCTCTAGGTGAATATTCAGCGCTTGTTGAAGCCGGAGTCCTTGACTTCAAGGAAGCTCTAAACTTAGTTGCAAAACGCGGTCAATATATGCAAGAAGCGGTTGTAGAAGGCGAAGGGAAAATGGTAGCCGTTTTAGGCCTTGAAGATAATGTCATCGAAGACATTTGTTGTGAAGTCTCAACTCCAGAAGCCCTTGTAGTTCCATCAAACTACAACACGCCAGGACAATTAGTCATTGGTGGTCATGCAGAAGCAGTAGACGCAGCAAGCGAAAAATGCTTAGAAGCTGGCGCGAAAAGAGCTGTACCACTTGTGGTATCTGGACCTTTCCATACACCATTAATGGAAGAAGCGAAAGTTCGTTTTGCTCCAGAGATGGAAGTGGCAGAGTTACACGAAAGTAAATGCCCTGTATTAAGCAATACGCTAGGCACACCACATGAAGGCGTTCCTTCAAAAGACGTTCTCTGTGATCAAATTACAAATGCCGTGAAATGGAAACAAAATGTAGAGTGGATGCTTCAAGATGGCGTAGATGTCTTTATTGAAGTAGGTCCTGGAAAAACATTGACGCAAATGGTGAAACAAATTGCTAAAGCAAAAGGTGCATCTGTTCAATTATTCCAAACAGATAGCCTTAAAGCAATGAATGAAACCATTGAAAAAGTAAAGAAACTGAAAGGATAACGAAATGAAATTTAAAGATAAAACAGTTGTTGTAACAGGGAGCCGTCGTGGTATCGGTCTAGGAATCGCATTAGAATTCGCTAAACTTGGCGCTAATGTTGTTTTAAACGGTACTCGTGAAATTGATGCAGAAACACTTGCTCAATTTGATGCTTATCCTGGTGAAGTAATGACGTTTGTTGGAGACGTTTCGAAATTCGACGTAGCTGAAAACTTTATTAACGAAGTAAAAGAGCGTTTTGGATGCATCGACGTGTTAGTCAATAACGCTGGAATTACGCGTGATGGTTTATTAATGCGTATGAGTGAATCTGATTTTGACGATGTAATGAATATTAACTTAAAAGGATACTTCAATATGATTCGTTTTGCGACTCCAGTTTTCGTAAAACAAAAATCAGGAAGCATTATTAACATTACAAGTATCGTTGGGGTTACAGGGAATGCAGGTCAAGCAAACTATGCTGCAAGTAAAGCCGGAATCATTGGTTTAACAAAATCTGTTGCTAAAGAAATCGGTTCTCGTGGAATTACAGTAAATGCTGTTGCTCCTGGATACATCGATACAGATATGACACAAGCATTACCTGAAAAGATTCGTAATGAATGGGAAAAACAAATCCCAGTACGTCGTTTCGGTACAGTAGAAGATATTGCCGAAGCATGTGTGTTCTTAGCGGAAGCAAAATACGTTACAGGACAAGTATTAAACGTTAACGGCGGATTATACATGTAATCTCTTAAAGGAGGAAAACAATGAATCGAGTAGTAATTACAGGAATGGGAGCAATCACTCCTTTAGGAAATGATGTAGGTAGCTTCTGGGAAGGCCTTAAAGAAGGTAAGAACGGAATTGCTCCAATTACAAAATTTGATAAAAAAGACTTAGATGTTCATGTGGCTGCTGAAGTAAAAGACTTCGATGCTACAAAATACATGGATCGTAAAGAAGCAAAACGTATGGATTTATTCTGTCAATACGGACTTGCTGCAGCAATCCAAGCTGTTGAAGACAGCGGTATTACTCCAGAAAATACAGACTACGACCGTTTTGGTGTCATGGTTGGTTCTGGTATCGGTGGTTTAACAGTGATGGAAAGCCAAATCATCAAAATGCATGATAAAGGCCCAACACGTGTAGCTCCATTATTTGTTCCTATGGCCATCGGAAACATGGTTGCAGGAAATATCTCAATGAAGATTGGCGCACGCGGCGTATGTACATCATTAGTAACTGCCTGTGCAACAGGAACACATGCTATTGGTGAAGCGTTCCGTAACATTAAACACGGGTACTCAGATGTGATTTTAGCCGGTGGTGCTGAAGGTTCAATTTGTGAAATCGGAATTGCAGGATTTGCTGCTTTAACAGCATTATCAAGCAGTGAAGATCCAAATGCAGCTTCATTACCATTTGATAAAAAACGTGGCGGATTCGTAATGGGTGAAGGAGCAGGAGTTCTTGTTCTTGAAAGCCTAGAACACGCACAAAAACGTGGCGCTAAAATCTATGCAGAAGTTGTTGGATACGGTGCTACAGGAGATGCTTACCATATGACAGCTCCAAATCCTGACGGAAGTGGTGCTGGTAAAGCAATCTTACAAGCTATCGAAGAAGCAGGAGTGGCTCCAAGTGAAGTGGACTATGTGAATGCTCACGGAACTGGTACTCCAGCAAACGATTCAGCGGAAACAACTTCAATCCGTTATGCGTTAAAAGAAGCTGCTGATAAGGTTCATGTTTCAAGTACAAAATCAATGACAGGACACTTATTAGGAGCTGCTGGTGCGATCGAAGCGATCGCCTGCGTTAAAGCAGTTGAGGAAAACTTCGTACCACCAACGATTAATTTAACAGAGCAAGACGAAGCGTGTGACTTAAACGTAACTCCAAACGTTGGAGTTTCTACTAAAGTAGACGTAGCAATTAGTAATTCGTTAGGTTTCGGCGGACATAATGCCGTAATCTGCGTGAAGAAATGGAAGGATTAATACATGAATGTAGAAGAAATTAAAGAACTAATGACTTTGTTCAATGATTCAAACATGACTGAGTTTCATTTATCAAATGAAGAGTTCGAAGTGCAATTTAGTAAACGCGAGGAATATCCTCAAGTCGTTTCTAATGCCGTTGCACCAGTTGCAAACATGGCAAATCCAGTAGAAGCTGCACCAGTAAATGCCGCTCCTTCTTCTGAAGCTCAAGAAGCTCCACAAGTTGCAGCAGATGCAAAATACATTACAAGCCCAATCGTTGGGGTGGTTTACTTACAATCTTCACCAGATGCAGATTCATTTGTACAAGTGGGTAAACAAATCACTTCAAACGATACTGTATGTATTGTCGAAGCAATGAAAATCATGAACGAAATTAAGAGCGACTTCAATGGTGAAGTTGTAGAAGTCCTAGTAGAAAACGGCCAAATGGTTGATTTCGGACAAAAACTATTTGCGATTCGCTAAACCCAATTTTAGGAGGAAATTAAGATGAACATTATGACTGTAACTGACGTAGCTGAGTTAATCCCTAACCGTTACCCAATTTTATTTATTGACCGTGTAGATGAATTAGTACCAGGTGAGCACGTTGTGGCACGTAAAAACGTGACATTTAACGAAAGCTTCTTCCAAGGACATTTCCCTGGTGAACCTGTAATGCCTGGTGTGTTAATCGTTGAAGCATTAGCACAAGCTGGTTCTATCCCATTATTAAAACTTGATTCTTTCAAAGGAAAAACAGCTTACTTAGGTGGATTAAACAATGTTAAATTCCGTCAAAAAGTAACTCCAGGAGATGTGTTAACACTTCAAGTGGATATCGTGAAATTAAAAGAATATGCAGGAATCGGTAAAGGCGTTGCTTATGTCGATGGTAAGAAAGTCGCAGAAGCTGAATTAACCTTTATTATTGGACGTTAAGCCTATGTTTAATAGAGTACTAATCGCAAACCGTGGAGAGATTGCTTGCCGTATTATTCGTGCTTGTCGCGAGTTAGGAATTGAATCGGTGACCGTCTATTCCCAAGCGGATAAAGATGCTCTTCATGTACAATTAGCAGACCATGCCGTTTGTATCGGACCAGCTGCCTCAAAAGATTCTTACTTAAAGGTTGAAAATATTTTGAGCGCTGCCGTTACGACAGGGGCACAAGCGATTCACCCAGGGTTTGGATTCTTATCTGAAAATGCTAAGTTTGCCAAAATGTGTGCGGAATGCAATATCACTTTCATTGGGCCTTCAAGCGAAGTGATTTCTCAAATGGGGGATAAAGCAGAAGCACGTAAGCAAATGATTGCGGCAAACGTACCGGTAATTCCTGGTAGTGATGATGTAGTTGAAACGGTTGAAGAAGGAATCGAACTTGCCAAGCGTATCGGGTTCCCGCTTTTAATTAAGGCGGTTGCCGGTGGTGGGGGTAAAGGGATTCGTCGTGTTGAAACAGTTGAAGAATTTGAACATCAATTCGTAACAGCACGTCAAGAAGCCTTACAAGCCTTCGGAAATGCCGATGTGTACATGGAACGTATTATTTATCCAGCCAAACATATTGAATTTCAAATTTTAGCCGATCAACACGGAAATGTAGTTCACCTAGGAGAACGTGACTGTTCGCTTCAACGTAAAAATCAAAAGATTATTGAAGAAGCACCAAGTCCATCTCTATCTTCTCAACTAAGAAGAGAAATGGGAGAGGCTGCTGTACGTGCTGCTAAGGCAGTCGGCTATCAAAACGCAGGAACGATTGAGTTTCTTGTGGATGAAGAAAAACATTTCTATTTCATGGAAATGAACACGCGTATTCAAGTAGAACATCCGATTACGGAAATGATTACGAATGTGGATCTTGTGCAACAACAAATTAAAATTGCTGCAGGAGAAGAGTTACCATTTACGCAAGAGGATATTACTTTCGAAGGTCATGCGATTGAATGTCGTTTAAACGCTGAAAATCCATTTGAAGGCTTCCGCCCTTCTCCAGGAAAAGTAACATTCTTACACCAACCTGTTGGCGGTATGGGCGTTCGTATTGAATCCGCATTGTATACAGGATATCAAATCCCACCATTCTACGATTCAATGTTAACGAAACTAATCGCACATGGTAAAACACGTGAAGAAGCCATTCTTCGCATGAAACGTATGCTCTTTGAACTCGTAGTAGAAGGCGTGGATACCAACCAAGAATTCGTTGAAGATTTATTAGATTCACCAGCATTTAGACGCGGGGACTATACAACTGCGTTTGTTGAAATTGAATTTTTGAAACAGTGGAATCAACCAAAAGAGAAATAGAATGATTTAGTAAAGGAGTGATTAGATGGGTCTGTTTAGAAAACGGTCGTATATCACTATTAATCGTACCAAAGTAGACTTATCTGAACAGTCTGAGTTACCTACAGTTCCGGATGGGAAATGGGTGAAATGTCCTTCTTGTGACAAGATTGTCTACAAAGAGGATTTAGGATCCTTAAAAGTTTGTCCGCACTGTGATGCTCATTTTAGAATTAATGCGGCTGAACGATTAGCCATTACGGTAGATACTTTCCAAGAACTCTTTGAGGATGAAAAGCCAAAAGTGGATGTAGCCTTTCCAGGGTACGAAGCGAAATTGGAGAAAGCCTCAAAAGTAGCCAAAGAAAATGAAGCTGTAACAGTCGGTGTGGCAACGATTGGGGAAGAATCCTTTATTTGCTGCGTCATGAACTCATTCTTCATGATGGGGTCAATGGGACAAGTCGTTGGTGAGAAAATCACGAAGGCTTTCCAAGAGGGAATTAAACGCCAATTGCCAGTTGTGATTTTTACCGCTTCAGGTGGTGCCAGAATGCAAGAAGGAATTTTTTCTCTGATGCAAATGGCGAAAATCTCAGGAGCTGTGGAAGAACACCATCAAGCTGGATTATTCTATTTAACAGTATTGACGGATCCAACTACAGGAGGCGTCACTGCAAGCTTTGCGATGCAAGGCGACATTATTTTAGCAGAACCAAAAGCTATCGTTGGATTTGCTGGAAAACGTGTTGTGGAACAAACCATGAACCAAAAACTTCCAGATGATTTCCAACAAGCGGAAACAGTTCTTGAACAAGGATTTATCGATGCGGTTGTTCACCGTAAAGAAATGAAGAAGATGATTCATCGTCTACTTGTCCTTCATGGAAAGGGGTCGAATGCATGAAACCAATGAAAATTGTTGCGTTGGCACGTGATGTGAAACGTCCAACCACAAAAGAATGGATTAACGCCGTATTTGACGACTTTATTGAATTACACGGTGACCGTTACTACGCCGATGATAAAGCCCTTGTAGGTGGAATTGCGACATTAAACGGCAAACCTGTTACAGTGATTGGGATGGAGAAGGGGCATACGCTTCAAGAAAACTTGAAGACAAACTTTGGTCAAGTCCATCCAGAAGGATACCGTAAGAGTGCACGTTTAATGAAACAAGCCGAGAAGTTTAATCGTCCTGTTGTGACGTTTATTAATACAGCTGGTGCTTTCTGCGGGGCCACTGCAGAAGAACGTGGTATCGGTGAAGCCATTGCGGATAATCTTCGTATTATGAGCCACTTGAAAGTTCCGATTATTGCCATCCTTTGTGGTGAAGGCGGAAGTGGTGGAGCATTAGCGCTTGCTGTTGCCAATGAAGTCTGGATGATGGAATATGCGATGTATTCGATTCTTTCTCCAGAAGGATTTGCTTCTATCTTGTGGAAAGATGGTTCTAAGGCTAGTCAAGCCGCTGAACTTATGAAATTTACAAGTAAGGATTTGTTGGCGCAAAAGATTGTAGACCGCATTATTCCAGAAAAGAAAAAGACAAATGAAGAGATTGCTTTAGATATGAGAGAACAATTAGAAGTTCAATTGAATGAGTGGTCACAGAAATCGAAAGAAGAAATTGTAAGCCAACGTTTAGAGCGATTTAACCAATATTAGAATTTGATGAAAATCCCAAGGAGCCTGACTTTTTTGTTAGGCTCTTTTTTGTTATACTAGAGTTACCATTTTCATTGGAGGGAACAATTTATGACACGTTTAGAAAAAGTAAGAAATTCCATGAAAGAGCAAGAAATCGATGGACTTATTGTTTATAGCCCATACAATTTGCGTTATTTAGCAAACTTTACAGGAACAACAGGATTTGCATTAATTACATTGGCAGATGCTTATTTTGTAACAGATGCTCGTTATACACAACAAGCACAACAACAAGCAAAAGGATTCCATGTGATTGAACATAAGACAGGTTGGGTTCCAGCGTTTGAAAAAATTATTCGTGAAAACAACTTAAAATTTGTTGGATTTGAAGCAGACCATGTTTCAGTTTCTCAACTAGAAATCTTCGAAGATGCGTTTGATACAGCATTAATTCCAACACAAAATATCGTAGAAAAAATTCGTGAAGTCAAAGATGAAGGAGAAATCCAAACAATCCGCGAAGCTTGCCGTATCTCAGATGCTGCATTCTTACACATTTTAGATTTCATTAAACCAGGAGTAACTGAAATTCAAGTAGCAAATGAATTAGACTTCTATATGCGTGGACTTGGAGCAAGCGGGGTTTCATTTGATACGATTATCGCAAGTGGTGTTCGTTCTTCAATGCCACACGGTGTTGCAAGTGCTAAAGTCATCGAAACTGGAGACTTAGTAACTCTTGACTTTGGTTGCTACTACAACGGTTATGTATCTGATATGACTAGAACAATTGCTGTTGGTGAACCAATTGACCAATTAAAAGAAATCCACGATGTTGTCTTGCAAGCTCAATTAAAAGTAAGTGAAGCAGCAGGGCCTGGTAAAACAGGGGTAGAATTAGACAAGATTGCTCGTGACTATATTGCTAGCCGTGGTTATGGCGAATACTTCACTCACTCAACAGGACATGGTATCGGTCTTGAAATCCACGAAGCACCAAACGTTTCTCGCATTGCAACACAAGCATTTGTACCAGGAAACGTGATTACAAATGAACCAGGAGTATACTTACCAGGTATCGGTGGCGTTCGTATCGAAGACGATATTATTATTACTGAAACTGGTGGCGAAGTGATTCAAAAAGTACCTCGTGAACTCATTATTCTCTAAAATAGACGGTAGTTGTGAGAATAGCTGTTTCATGGTAAACTAAATGAGAATTGGAAAATCTTTTTATGAGTAATTTTCTATCAAACAGGGAGGTTACAAAATGGAACAAAATAAAACATATTCTAAAGAACAAGAACTAGGTGCAATTGAGATTGCTCCTGAAGTTATCGAAAGCATTGCTGGGATTGTAGCTGCACAAGTGGAAGGCTTCTATCCAGTTCCTGGATTCTTGAACACTATTTTTGGTGGAAAACAATTATCTAAAGGAGCTTATTTAACTGAAGAAAACGGATCATTCGTAATTGATATTTACGGAAATGTAGATTACGGTGTTTCAATTCCAAAAACAGCTCTATTATTGCAAAACAAAATTAAAGAACAATTATTATTCAGCTGTGAATTAGTGATTTCACAAGTGAATGTTCACGTTCAAGAAATTTTACCAGTGCATCACGAAGATGCTGAATTATTTGAATTGGGGGATGAATAGTGAGTCGTAAACCATTAAAAAGACGAGCACTACGAGTATTGGCGATTCAAGCCTTATACCAACTAGATGTGTCGCCTGAAATGCACATTGTAGATGCGCTTAGTCTTGCGTTGGAATGCTCAGAAGATTCACCTTATTCTATCGAAGCAATTACGGAAGAAGAGTTACTTAACGAAGTTCCAGAAATTGCATACAGCATAGCATTAGTACGAGGAGTTCAAAATAACGTCGAAAAAATTGACGCGTTAATCGAAAAGTACTTAAAAGGATGGAAGCTAAACCGTATCGTCCGTTTAGACTTAATCATCATGCGAGTGGCTATCTTCGAAATGACTTCTCCAGAATTAGAAGTTCCACAAACTGTAGCGTTAAACGAAGCAATTGAAATCGCAAAAACATACAGTGACGAAAAATCAGCGAAATTTATTAATGGTATCTTATCAAACTTAGTAAACGGGTAAGATTCTACTACACGAAGAGTCTGAAGCAACAGTTTCAGACTCTTTTTTAAAACAGGATGTGAGTCTTCGCGGTTAGAAATCGACCACTGGACCAAACCAACGCAAGCATCGTTAAAAACGATGTGCGTATGGTTTGGGAAGTGGACGCGATTTCTGCGAAGACGAACTCAACTTCAGGATACGAGGGCGAACGCTCAGGACTGAAACACTGGACTGATATACCGCAAGGGACTCGGAACGAGTCGTGCGGACATATCAGGAAGTGGACGTCAGTCCTGTGAGCCCGAGTTCAACTACAGGATGTGTGCAATCACACTCTTTGCCACCTTCTTCGCGCTCAAAATTAACATATATGTTAATTCACACATTTGTTAATTCCACATACATATTTTATTTTTAATCAACATTACATATTATTTTTGAAAAAAGGAGACTTCTATGACGCAAATTCTAGATGGGAAAGCATTAGCTGGAAAAATAAGAGAAGAACTAAAAGAGGAAGTGCAACAGCTTTCTAAGAGTGGAGTCACACCTTCGCTAACGGTCATTCTCGTTGGAGAAGACCCAGCTAGCCAAGTGTACGTACGTAATAAAGAACGTGCAGCAACTGAAGTAGGAATTCATTCAAACGTGATTCGCCTCAGTGAAGAAACGACGCAAGAAGAACTATTAGGATACGTGAATACACTCAACCACGATGCTAGCGTACATGGGATTTTGGTGCAATTGCCTCTTCCAAAACACATCGATACAGATGCAGTCTTAGAAGCGATTGTTCCTGAAAAAGATGTGGACGGGTTCCATCCAGTGAACTTAGGAAAGTTACTACAAAAGGATGAATCGATTGTTCCATGTACACCACAAGGAATCATGGAATTCTTCAAAGAATACAATATTGATCTTGTTGGTAAAGAGATGGTGATTATCGGGCAAAGTACGATTGTTGGCCGTCCAATGGCATTGTTAGGGTTGAATCACGGTGCGACAGTTACAGTTTGTCATAGCCGTACAAAAGATTTAGCCAAAGTTGCTAAACGAGCTGATATTTTGATTAGTGCCGTAGGGAAAGCCGGTCTTGTTACAAAAGACTTCGTAAAAGAAGGAGCCGTTGTCATTGATGTCGGCATTAACCGTAATGAGGAAGGAAAACTTTGTGGAGACGTCTTATTTGAAGAAGTGGCACCACTCACAAGTGCGATTACACCAGTGCCTGGCGGAGTAGGCCCAATGACGATTGCGATGTTACTAGCGCAAACCGTAAAAAATGCAAAAAGTAAGAAGGAGTAGGACATGGAACAAGAATACTTAACCGTCACCGCGTTGACGAAGTATATTAAAACTAAATTTGACCGTGATCCGCACTTAGACCGCGTTTATTTGACGGGAGAAATTTCGAACTTTAATAAAAATAGTGTCCATAAGTATTTCAACTTGAAAGATGAAAATGCGATTATCGCAGCAACAATGTTCCAAGGAGCCTATAAGAAAATTCAATTCCAACCAGAAGAAGGAATGAAGGTTCTTGTGATTGGGCGTGTTACGGTCTATGAGAAATCTGGGAAATACCAAATGATTATCGAGCACATGGAACCAGATGGTGTCGGCGCTCTTTATCAAGCCTATGAGCAGTTGAAGAAGAAGTTAACTGAAGAAGGTGTATTTGCTGGGCCAAAGAAACCAATTCCTGTATTTCCAAAGAAAATTGCGATTTTAACGAGTGATACAGGTGCTGTTATTCGAGATATTCAAACAACAGTTGCTCGACGTTTTCCAATCGCACAACTCGTGTTATATCCAACCGTGGTACAAGGAGTTCACGCCGTTCCAAGCATTCTTAAAAACTTGGACTTAGTAGAACAGTCGGATGCCGATGTGGTGATTATTGGTCGTGGTGGAGGTTCCATCGAAGACTTATGGGCCTTTAACGAAGAACCTGTTGTAAGACGTGTCGCTTCATTCTCCCTCCCAATCATTTCAAGTGTGGGGCATGAGACAGATACGACTTTAACAGACTTTGCAGCTGACCAACGTGCAGCTACACCAACTGCCGCAGCAGAACTTGCAACGCCGGTACTAAATGACATTCATTTAACACTTGCAAACTTAACAGGGCGCTTGCAAAACACGATGCTTAATCAGTTGAATACTCGTAAGGAGTTATTAAGTAAACTAGAGAAATCTGGTATTTTTGTAAAACCAGAGCGGATGTATGAAGTCTATGCACAGCAAGTCGATCAACTGCGATTAAAACTGATGCAAGGCATGCAACAAAGACTTCACTTGGCCAAACAACAGTCGATGCAATTTACGCACCGCCTGCAATTAGTGTCGCCAGAACAATTGTTAATTCAACAAAAGCAAAAACTCGAATGGTTGCATAAGCAATTAGTCGATAGCAATCAAAATTACCTGCAAGATAAGCAAATCAGATTCCAACAATTAGTGGAGAAATTAGATTTACTTAGTCCACTCAAGATTATGACGCGCGGTTACGGTATCGTGTTTAAAGACGGCGATATTGTAAAATCGGTCGACCAAATTGAAGAAGAACAACCAATTGAAATCAGACTTAGTGATGGTTTAGTAAATGCTACTGTCACAGCAAAAAATAAGGAGAGTTTATAATGGCTAAAAAAGAAATGAAATTTGAAGAAGCAATGGGTGCCTTAGAACAAATCGTGCGCCAATTAGAAAGCGGAAATGTTCCTTTAGACGAAGCGCTTGATAAATTCAAAGAAGGAATGGAATTAAGCCAATTTTGTAATGAAACATTGACAAAAGCTGAAGAAACTGTTCGTGCAATGATTACAGTGAATGCAGAAGGAAAAGAGGCATAGTCGTATGGTGAAGGATGTTATTCAACAACTTCAACAAGACGTAGCACTTCACTTAACGCAGCTGATTGAAAAAAGAGCTTCTGACGCAAGGTTGAAAGAAGCAATGTTATACGCCGTTCAATCCGGTGGGAAACGCATTAGACCGCTCTTAACGCTTGCAGTTGGTTCAGCTGGGACTTTGTCAAATGAAGCAGCGTTAGACTTGGCTTGTGCTTTAGAGATGATTCATACGTATTCACTCATTCATGATGACTTACCAGGTATGGATGACGATGACCTTCGTCGTGGCCGTCCAACTGTGCATAAGGCGTTTGACGAAGCGACTGCGATTTTAGCTGGGGATGCATTGCTGACATTAGCCTACGAAGTGGCAGCAAATGCCAACTTACAAGCTCATCAATTAGTGGAAGCCGTGAAGATTTTATCGACGGCTTCTGGTATGAGCGGAATGATTTCAGGTCAAATGAAAGATATTGCTAGTGAAGATGTAACGATTACTTTGAAACAAATGAAGGAAATCCATCGTGAGAAAACAGGAGAGTTATTACTAGCGGCTGTACGTCTTGGAAATCTCTTTATCGATGATGCGAAGATGAAAGAAGCTTTTGTGACGTATGCGACTCACTTTGGTCTAGCATTCCAAATTCAAAATGACTTGCAAGATGTGTGCTGGACAAGTGAGCAAACTGGGAAAGAAACAGGTAAGGATTCAGAACTAAGTAAAAATACGTATCCGAGTCTCTTAGGAGTAGAAGGCGCAAAAGAAGCTTTGCTAAGCGAAATTGAGTCTTGTAAGCGTGCATTAGAGGAAGTTGAGTTCACACCAGCAAATCAACAAACAAAGGCGCTACTCGTTGAATTTTTAACGTATTTAGAAATATAGGAGTAACAAATGGAAAAAGAACGTGTGGATATTCTAGTCGTCCAACAAGGATTGACAGATTCCAGAGAAAAAGCAAAACGTCTTGTCATGGCTGGACAGATTGTGGATGCAGTAAATCATAATCGATACGATAAACCAGGGGAGAAAATTCCTGTGACGAGTTCATTGATGATTAAAGGTGAACCGTTAAAATATGTATCTCGTGGTGGGTTGAAATTAGAAAAAGCCTTAAAAGAATTCGATGTCAGTGTCGATGGAAAGATTTTACTTGATATCGGTGCTTCGACTGGTGGCTTTACAGATGCGGCTTTACAAAATGGGGCCAAACAAAGTTATGCACTCGATGTGGGGTATAACCAATTAGATTATAAACTTCGCCAAGATGAACGTGTCGTTGTTATGGAGCGTATGAATTTCCGTTTCGCAACTCCAGATGATTTCACAAAAGGGCAACCAGATGTGGTTTCGATTGACGTATCGTTTATCTCGTTGAAACTTATTTTACCGCCATTAAAACCAATTCTAAAAGAAGGCGGAGACGTGCTCGTGTTGATTAAACCGCAATTCGAAGCAGGTCGTGAACGCATCGGAAAAAAAGGAATTGTTAGCGATCCAAAAGTCCATGAAGATGTATTAGAAGATATTTTAAGCTTTAGTGAAAAAATCGGATTCACTGTTGAGAAAGTTACGTATTCACCAATCACTGGTGGAAGTGGGAATATTGAATTTTTAGCGCATTTAAAAAATACGGCACCAAGTGAGGTTCATTCATTTGAAGAACTCGCACGTGAGACGGTTAAAGAAGCGCAACGATTAAAAAAGTAAAGGGTGACGAACTTGATTCAAGAGATTTATATTAAGAATTTTGCCATTATCGAAGAAGTTCAGTGTACGTTTGAAAAAGGAATGACGGTTTTAACCGGAGAAACGGGTGCTGGTAAATCGATTATTATTGATGCGGTGGGCCTATTAATTGGAGAACGTGCATCGCTCGAAATGATTCGTTATGGTGAAGAAAAGTCCTTGATTCAAGGGGTATTCCGAATTGAGGATCCAGCTGTTGTTGAAAAACTGCAAGAATTCGGGGTTGAAGTTGTTGAAGATGAATTAATGATTCAACGTGAATTATTGCAAAATGGGAAATCAAACTGCCGTATTAATGGACAGTTAGCGACTGTTGCGCTCCTTAAACAAATCGGACCTTATTTAATCGATATTCATGGTCAAAATGAGCATTTCCTCTTATTAAACGAAGAGAAACACTTAGGGCTATTAGATGAGTTTGCACACCATCAAATGGGTTCATTAATGGCCGAGTACGATGAAGCATACGCTAAAGTGGTTGCTGCCAAACAAGAGCTTAGAGCCTTGCAAACGGCAGAAAAAGAAGACGCACAACGCGTAGATATGTTGAAATTCCAGCTTCAAGAAATCGAAGAAGCCAATATTTATGTGGGTGAGGAAGAACAATTAAGTGAAGAAAAAGAATACTTCACTCATTTCCAAAAAATCCAAACGGCACTTCAAACAGCTCTTGCTGCTCTTGAAGGAGAAGAGTATTCAAGTGTGGATGCTATTGGTGAAGCCACTCGTGAAGTGGAAAGTTTAGAATCGATTTCAACAAGCTTTAAGACACTTTCTACGCAAATGAGTGAGGCTTACTATCAATTACAAGATGCCGCAAGTGCAATTCGTCATGAAATTGAAAATGCAGAATTTGACGAAGAACGTCTGGCCTTTATCGAAGAACGTCTTGATGTTTACTATCAATTAAAACGTAAATATGGGGATGATGCAGAAGAAATTCTAGCCTTCCAAGATAAAGCCAGAGACGCTTTGAATAAGATTGAAAATAAAGAAGCATTGATTGCTGAGACAGAAAAAGTGTTGAAACAAGCTACTCTTGAAGCCTTTGCGATTGCAAAGAAGATTTCAAGTATTCGTCGGGAAGTGGCTAAACGTTTAGAAGCCGATATTGTGAGCGAATTGCACGGACTATACATGGAGAATGCGCAATTTGCTATTCAATTTGAGACAACAGAAGCCTTACTGGAAACAGGGATTGACATCGTTGAGTTTTACATTTCAACGAATAAAGGGGAACCATTGAAGCCTCTTAGCAAGATTGTCTCTGGAGGGGAGTTGTCGCGTATTACATTAGCGATGAAATCCATTTTCACGAAAGAACAACTCGTTGGAACGATTATTTTTGACGAAGTGGATACAGGTGTTAGCGGACGTGTGGCGCAGGCGATTGCTTCGAAGATGCACTACATTTCAGAATATGCTCAAGTGTTGAGTATTACGCATTTACCACAAGTAGCAAGTATGGCGGATACGCATATTCATATTGAAAAAGTGGAAGAGGGCGAACGTACGCATACGATTCTGAAAGTGATGGACGAAGCGGAACGTACAGAAGAAATCGCGCGTATGCTTTCAGGTACGACGATTACCGCTTTAACACTTGAAAATGCAAAAGAATTATTACAAATTTCAAACGCAATTAAACAAGAAAATGATACACGAGCAGAAGGTGAACGCAAATGACAAAAATCTTTGCACATAGAGGGAGTAAAGGGACTCATCCAGAAAACACACTGGCTTCGTTTAAGGAAGCAGTGCGTGTCGGAAGTGACGGGATTGAACTCGATGTCCATTTAACTAAGGATGGGCAATTAGTCGTGATTCATGATGAAACGGTTGACCGTACAACCAATGGAACTGGAGAAATCAGAACCTTAACACTAGCAGAAATTAAAGAGTTGGACGCAGGAAGTTGGTTTAATGAGAGATTTACTGGCGAGAAGATTCCAACGCTAGACGAAGTACTTCACTTATTAAAAGAGTTAGGTTTTAACGGTCAATTAAATATCGAGTTAAAAACAGATATTATTCAATATGAAGGGCTTGTTGAGAAATGTCTTGCCCTTCAAAGTACTGAGACATGGCCATTTGCAATTGTTTATTCTAGCTTTAACCCATATACTTTAGTTGAGCTCAAAAAATTAAATCCAACTCAAGAAATTGGACTACTTTTTGAGTCACAAGAGTGGGCAAATAAAGGAGATGCCATGCTTGAAAAAGAAGCGTATCATCCCGATTTGAAGTTGCTCGATTGGACGCTTGAATGGAATACGAATCAGTTGCCTTTACGTGTATGGACAGTGAATGAAGATAAAGACATTAACCGTTGCTTTGAACTACAGATTGAAGCCATTTTTACGGACTATCCGCAAAAGGCGTTACAATTAAAGGAGAACTATGAGCGATAAGCTACCAAAAATTATGATTATCGTGGGACCAACCGCGGTAGGAAAAACAGCTCTCAGTATTGAACTAGCAAAACACTTCAATGGCGAAATCATTAATGGAGACTCGCTTCAAGTGTATAAAGGGCTTGATATTGGGACAGCAAAAGTTACTGAGGAAGAAAAAGAAGGCGTTCCTCACCATCTGCTCGATATTTGTGAGTGGGATGAATCTTTTACTGCAAGTGACTTTAAAGAGAAGGCAGAAGCAGCTATTGCAGACATTACGAGTCGTGGGAAACTACCGATTATCGTCGGTGGTACAGGACTCTATATTGAAGGTCTATTATATGGATTTCATTATAGTGGCGAGGGTTCGAATAATCCGGACTATCGTTTATTAAAAGAACAAGAGCTAGAAGAAATAGGTTCAGAAGTACTTTGGAATGAATTGAATGCCGTAGATCCAGAAGCCGCTGCCAAGATTTCGGTGAATAATCCTAGACGCGTGATTCGTGCGCTAGAAGTGATTTATGCGACCGGTAAGAAGTTTTCAAGCCTAGAAATTCAAAAGACGCCGCACTATGATGCGTTTATTATTGGATTAAATACAGATCGTGCCCTTCTATACGAGCGCATTAATTTGCGTGTAGAACTGATGTGTGAGTCGGGACTTGAAGAAGAAGCAAGAGATTTATATGAAAAATCAAAAGGCTTAGATATCCAATCGATAAGTGGAATTGGATATAAGGAATGGATTCCGTTTTTTGAAGGGGAGCAGTCGCGTGAAGCTATTATTGCGACCATTCAACAAAACTCAAGACGATACGCAAAACGACAATTAACGTGGTTTAGAAATCGTCTTCCACAAATTCGTTGGGTGAATTTATTAGAGCATCCAAAAGAAAGAGAAGAACTAGTAGAAGAACTATCAGCTTTTGTAGAGGAGGGATAGAATGGAACAAAGAGAACGCGTATTAATCGTAAGCGTACAAACGACGCAAACGGATGAGGATTTCGCATATGCTAACCAAGAGCTGGCGCAATTAGTCGATACAGCGATGGGTGAAGTAGTTGCTACCGTTACTCAAAAACGTGAGTCGATTAGTGGACGTACCCTTGTTGGAAAAGGAAAAGTGGAAGAAATCAGCCATCTTGTCGATGAACTAGAAGTAGACCTTGTTGTATTCTATCAATCGCTCACAGGTTCGATGGTGAAAAATCTCAATGAATCGATTAACTGTCGTATCATTGACCGTGTACAATTGATTTTAGATATTTTTGCAATGCGTGCTCGTTCTAAAGAAGGGAAGCTTCAAGTTCAGCTCGCGCAATTAAACTACTTACTACCTCGTCTTTCGGGTCAACGTGAAGGCTTGTCTCGTCAAGGTGGGGGAATTGGTACTC
The DNA here is from genome assembly GCA_963551375.1 of uncultured Streptococcus sp. GTDB lineage: Bacteria > Bacillota > Bacilli > Lactobacillales > Aerococcaceae > Granulicatella. Next base: position 37,130 of record CAUVGI010000003.1, read on the forward strand.
GTGGTCCAGGGGAAACACGTTTGGAAACTGATAGACGTTATATTCGTAAGCAAATCCAAGATATCGAAGAACAGTTAGAACAAATTAAGAAACATCGTGAGCGTTCACGGGAGAAAAGAAAGAGTTCTAATGGATTCCAACTTGGATTAATCGGGTACACGAATGCTGGGAAGTCTACGATTTTAAATCAATTAACAGATGCGGGGACATACCAAATGGATCAATTGTTTGCAACGTTAGATCCATTAACAAGACAAGTTGACTTGTTCCCGAATTTCGAAGTAACTTTAACAGATACCGTAGGTTTTATCCAAGAGTTACCAACGACATTGATTCATGCGTTTGAATCGACGCTTGAAGAAAGTGCAGATGTTGATTTATTAGTTCATGTGGTGGACGCGTCAAATGCTCAATTTTCACTACATGAAAAGACAGTAATCGACTTAGTAAATGACTTGGAAATGCAAGAAATTCCGATGGTAACAGTCTATAATAAGACAGACTTAATCGAAGGCGAATTCCAGCCAAATCTTTATCCATCGATTCAAATTTCTGCAGTGAATGAAGCAGATGTGGAACGATTAAAAGCTTTCTTAAAAGAACAAGTAAAAGCGCAAATGACTTACTATGAAGAATGGTTAGAAGTAACTCAAACGAAAGAGTTGAATCAGCTGCAACAGCGCACTCTTGTGGAGTCATTAAACTATGACGAAGAGAAAAATCAATATTGCGTAAAAGGATATCGTAAATAACATTTTGAAAACGGCTTGAAGCTTTGAATTCAAGCCGTTTTTTATGGCGTAAATTTGTAATCTAACCGCAAAACGCGTATAATATTGAAGATAAGGAATTTTTCAGGAGGTCATCATGAAAGAGATACAAACACTCTCAGCAATTTTAAAAGAGAAGTTCGATATTTCGTTTAAAAACGAGGCATTGCTCGTCGAAGCGATGACTCACTCTTCGTATGCCAATGAGCATAAAGAGATGAAGGGAATCTATAACGAACGTATTGAGTTTCTTGGAGATGCGGTTTTAGAACTCAATATTTCTGATTGGCTTTTTAGACAATTTCCTCATTTTAAAGAAGGACAATTAACGAAACTAAGGGCACAAATCGTTTGCGAAGATAGCTTATCAATGCTTGCAAAGGAATGTTCTTTGAATGAGTATTTATTACTTGGAAAAGGAGAGACACTAAGCGGTGGGCGTGAAAAACCAGCCGTTTTATGTGATGTGTTCGAGGCGTTTATTGGTGCTCTTTACCTTGATAAAGGGATGGAAGAAGTACAACGCTTCTTAGACCAAGTGATTGTTCCTAAAATTAAAAATGGACGTTATGAACTGATTACTGATTTCAAAACAGAGTTACAAGAGTATTTGCAACAAAATGGGACAGTTCATATTCGTTATGAATTGATTAAAGAAGAAGGACCTTCGCACGATAAAGTATTTACCGTTCAAGTAACTGTGGATGGGAAGAAATACAAAACTGCGAGTGGCAAGACGAAAAAGGCAGCCGAACAAATGGCCGCAAAATTGACTATGGAAGAACTGACACAGAGTTCACTTTCATAGAAAGAAAGGATTAAAGCATGCAATTAGAAAAAATTGAAATGTCGGGATTTAAATCATTTGCCGATAAGACAACAATTGAATTCGATAAAGGCGTGACTGCGGTTGTAGGACCTAATGGTAGTGGAAAGTCCAATCTTTCTGAAGCGATTAAATGGGTTCTTGGGGAACAATCGGCTAAGAGTTTACGTGGGAAACGGATGGATGACGTTATTTTCGCGGGTTCTCAAACAAGAAAACCAGTGAATATTGCCGAAGTTAATCTGTTTATCAATAACGAAGACAAAGTGTTGGCAACGGATCAAACACAAGTCGTGTTAACGCGTCGTTTGAATCGTAATGGGGCGAGTGATTTCTTAATTAACAAGAAACCAGTTCGTTTGAAAGACATTACAGACTTAATGATGGACTCAGGGTTAGGGAAAGACTCATTTGCTTTGATTTCGCAAGGGAAAGTAGAGCAAATCTTTAACGAAAAGCCCGAAGAACGTCGAATGATTATCGAAGAAGCGGCTGGAGTATTAAAATACAAAGACCGCAAAAATCAAGCGCAACGTAAATTGAATCAAACGCAAGATCACTTGAATCGTGTGGAAGATATTCTTCATGAAATTGAAGGCCAATTAGCACCACTAGAAGAACAACGCGAAAAGGCGATTGCGTACGTTTCGAAGAAAGAACAGTTAGAAGATGTGGAAACAGCCCTCTTAGCGGTTGAAATCGAAACGCTGAATGCTCAGTGGAAAGTAGCTCTTCAAGAAGTAGAGCAATTGCAAGAGCAATTAGCGCAAACAGAAGCGCTGTTAGAAAGTCTTCAAGTAGATATCGAGGAAAACCAAGTAAAACTTGAAGCTCGTAATGAAGAACTCGATGCTAAGCAAGAAGAATACGTGGAATTAATCCAAAAAGTCGAACAATTGGATGGTCAACGTAAAGTCTTTGAGCAACGTCGTCAATTTGCGGAACGAAGCGATGAGGAAAATCAAGAAGCATTAGCTGCTGCGCTTCGTGAGTTAGAAGAAGTGGAAGAAAAATTAGCTTTTCTTGAAAAGAATCAAGTCGAGCGTAAGGTTGAATTAAAGAACGTAGAAGAGGCTTGGAGCCAATTAGTCGAAGAATTAGACCAATTAAGTCAAAGTAACGAGGAAAGTGTTAAAGAGCTTCAAAATCGTTATATTGAGCAATTACAAGAAATCTCACGTTTAATGAACCAAGAGAAGAACCTTGAGAAGTCAATGGAAGTAAACCAAAACGCTCAAGAAAAAATGACGGAGCGTTTTGATTCCTTTGATGAAGAACATCGTGCTTTAGAAGAAAAAGCAAATCATTTTGTTGAGAAAATTGAAGAACTCACCAAAGAAGAAGCCGCTTCTGAAAAACGACTTTCGCAGCTAAGAGAAAAATTAGCAAAAGTGAATGAGAAACATGCAACTCTTTCAAGTGAAGGCATGGGAAAAGAACGCCATCTTCAACAATTACAAGCGACGGTTCGAAGCTTAAAACAAGTTTCTGAAGACTACGCTGGTTACTATCAAGGGGTTCGTGAAGTTCTTAAACACAAAACGGATTTACCGGGTGTTGTCAATTCTGTAGCGGAACTGATCCGTGTAGATGAACAATTAACAACAGCTATCGATATTGCGCTAGGAGCGACGAGCCAACATATCGTTGTAACCGATGAGAAGGCTGCTGCCAAAGCGATTACGTATTTGAAGACGAATCGTTTAGGCCGTGCAACGTTCTTACCATTATCAATTATTAAAGAAAAACAAGTACCAGATACGGTATTAAACCAAGCGAAAAAAGTCGACGGATTTATTGGTATCGCAAGTGAACTTGTTTCAACAGATAAAAAATATGCTTCGATTATTAAAAACTTACTTGGAACTACACTTGTGACAACAAACTTACAAGTAGCACAACTTTTAGCAAAACAACTTGGTTACCGCTATCGTATTGTGTCACTTGAAGGGGATGTTGTAAACGCGGGCGGTTCGATGACAGGGGGAGCTTCTAAGAACTCTGGCCAACAGTCACTCGTTCGTCGTAACAGTCAACTAGAAACAGTGACAAAGCAATTTGAAGAAGCAAAAGCTGAATACGAAAAATTATCAGCACAGTTCCAAAAAGTGACAGCCGAAAAGAACAAGCTAGAAGAAGAGTCTCGCGAATTAAATGCGAGTCATACTCAATTGGAACAAACCCTCAACCAATTAGAGTTCCAATCAAGATTTGCACTTGAAGAGGTTCAAAAGCACGAACGTATTCAACAAGCAAACCAATTTGAAATGGATGAACTTATTGAAGCATACGAGCAATTGGAAGAGCAATATGTTGAAAACCATGAGAAATTGGTGGCTCTTCAAAAAGCAAATGCATCCTTGAAGAAAGAATTGGATTACCTTCAATTATCGAATGAAGATAAGACTCAACAAATTCAAGAAAAACAAAAAGAATTGCAGGAACTTGGAACAAATCGTGCTCGTGTACAAGAGCAATTTAACCAAGAAAAACGTGAAATTCATCAAACGAAACTTCAAAAAACTCGCTTAGAAGATCAAATTGAATTATTACATTCTAAGAAATCGGCACAGTCTCGTAACCAAGAGGAAGACGAAGCGATTTATGCGAAGATTCAAGAAGAGTTTGATGCATTAAAAGGCCAAGTGGATGAATTAGATTCAATGATTAAAGAGCTACGTGATGAGCGTTCTGCTCTTGAAATTCATGTAAAACAATCAGAAGCTGCTAGAACTCAAGCGCAACATCAATTACAAGACCAGTTGAAAAATCAAACACGATTAGAAACGAAAGCAAATCGTTTTGAAATCTCGATTGACCAAAAATTGACGTACTTGAGCGAAGAATACGAATTAACGTTTGAAGCAGCAATTGCTAAAACAACACTAGACATGTCGATTGAAGAAGCATCGAAACTCGTTCGTAGCTTAAAACAACAAATCGAACAAATGGGTGCGGTAAACTTGTTAGCGATTGAAGAGTTTGAAGCGGTACAAGAACGTTTCACATTCTTAACTGCGCAACAACAAGATTTACTAGAAGCAAAACAAACGCTGGAAGAAACGATTACGGAAATGGACGAAGAGGTAACTACACGCTTCAAGACAACTTTTGATGCCGTAAGTACTCAATTTGAGCGCACATTCCCACGCTTATTTGGTGGTGGACGTGCCACGCTTGAATTGACTGATCCAGAGAACCTACTCGAAACAGGAATTGAGATTATCGCTCAACCGCCTGGTAAGAAGCTTCAATCACTCAGCTTACTTTCTGGTGGGGAACGTGCCTTTACCGCGATTGCATTACTATTTGCAATCTTAGAAGTGAAGCCAGTTCCGTTCTGCTTACTCGATGAGGTTGAAGCAGCACTGGATGAGGCAAACGTAGCGCGTTATGGTCGTTACCTAAAAGAATTTACAAACCGTACGCAATTCATCGTAATTACGCACCGCCGTGGTACGATGGAAGAAGCCGATGTATTGTATGGTGTTACGATGCAAGAATCTGGGGTCTCAAAACTTGCTTCAGTTAAGTTTGAAGACTTCGATGAATTAGAAGAAGCAAAATAGGAAATAAGAGGTGGCAAACGTGTGCTACCTCTTATTTTTTTAATACGAATGGCTTGTTTTGTGGTATAATATACTAGATACGTACTATGAGCGTATAATGAAAGCAGAAATGCTTAAAGGAGTTTTATAGTTGATTAAATTAATTGCACTAGATTTAGATGGAACATTATTAACTGGTGAAAAGAAAATAACAGAAGAAAATAAAAAAGCCATTAAATTGGCCAAAGAAAATGGAATTAAAGTGGTTCTTTGTACTGGTAGACCAATTGTAAGTATTGTTCACTTACTGGAAGAATTAGACTTAATGGGGGACGATGATTACGCGATTAACTTCAATGGTGGTTTGATTCAAAAAACTAAACATGGAGAAATCGTCTATGAAACAGGACATACTGTTGAAGATATGAAGTATTGCCATGAAGAAGTCACAAAAGTTGGTCTTCCATTAGTGATGATTGATACGGTGAGAGCTTACGAGCCAACGCCTCCAGCAGGACGTCCGTCAATTTATAACACATTACCTCACCCAATTACATTTGAACAAAAGAATCCAGAAGATTTTGAAGAAGGACATATCTTTAATAAAGCTGTTCTTTGTATCGCTCAAGATATCTTGGATGAAGGAATTGCAAAATTACCAAAAGAATTCTTCGAACGCTTCAACTGTATGAAATCAAGAACATTCTTATTAGAAGTCGTTCCTAAACATGTTTCAAAAGGAAACGGATTAAAGATGTTAGGAGAAATTCTAGGAATTTCATTAGATGAAATGGCAGCGTGTGGTGACGAGGAAAACGACTTACCAATGTTAACTGTTGTCGGTTATCCAGTGGCGATGGGAAATGGTTCTAAAGAAGTCAAAGATGTGGCAAAATATGTTACAGCAACAAATGAAGATTCAGGTGTTGCCAAGGCCATTTACCATATTTTAGAAATGAATAAACAAGCGTAAAGTGAGGGGAAAACATGGGATTATTTGATCGAATTAAACGTGCCTTTACCGGTGAAGATGAAGTCATTAAACATGAGGAGACGAAAGAGTCGATTGTCATTGAGAAATATGACAAAGGGATGGAGAAAACGCGTCGTAGTTTCTCAGATCGTTTAAACGAATTCCTAGCAGACTTCAGAGAAATCGATGAAGACTTCTTTGAAGATTTAGAAGAAACATTTATTTCTTCAGACGTTGGTTTTGAAATGACTTTAGCCATTACAGATGCCTTACGTGATGAAGTTCGTCTGCAAAATGCAACGACTTCAGGCCAAGTAAAAGAAGTCATCATTGAGAAGATGGTCGATATTTACGAAAAAGGGGAAGACAACTTATCTGCATTGAAGAAAGCAGAAGGTCGTCCTACTGTGTTAATGTTTGTCGGCGTGAATGGGGTTGGTAAAACCACTACAATCGGTAAAATCGCTTGGAGATTAAAACAAGAAGGCAATAAAGTATTACTCGCAGCAGGAGATACATTCCGTGCTGGCGCCATCCAACAATTAGAAGTATGGGGAGAACGAGTAGGCGTTCCTGTTGTATCAGGGCGTGAAGGTGGAGATCCATCATCTGTTGTATTCGATGCGATTAAGAAAGCTAAAGAAGAAAACTTTGATTATTTATTAATCGATACAGCGGGTCGTCTTCAAAACAAAGTGAACTTGATGAAAGAGTTAGAGAAGATGAATCGTATTATCTCTCGTGAAATTGAAACAGGTGCAGATGAAACATTATTAGTATTAGATGCAACAACTGGCCAAAATGCTCTTGTTCAGGCGAAACAATTCGGTGAGACGATTAACATTACAGGGCTCATCTTAACGAAATTAGACGGAACTGCAAAAGGTGGGGTAATCCTCTCAATTCGTCATGAATTAAACATTCCAGTGAAGTTTATCGGATTAGGGGAGCAAATGGACGATTTACAACCGTTTGAACCAGAACAATTTATTTACGGTTTAGTAAAAGATATGCTATAATTCATCTATAATAAAATTTGAAATGAGGCGAAATAATGGAAAATAATCATTATGGTGTTGAATCCAGTATTGCTGGGCGCAATCAATTTTTCATGAAAGTGTATGCTTGGATGTTTGGAGGACTAGCAATTTCTGCTTTAGTTGCTTACCTATTCAGTACAGTTCCAGCGCTTTATAGTGCATTCTTCAATTTCATGGTCACGACTCGTGGATACGGAATGTGGGTTATCTTTATTGCGCAATTAATACTTGTATTTGTAATGCGTCCAAATTATGAAGAACTTGGTAGACCAATTCGTTATATTGTTTCATATTGTTTATATGCAGCATTAACAGGATTTACATTCTTCATAGTAACACAAGTTTATGAGTTAGGAAGTATCGTACAAGCGTTTATTTCTACTTGTGCGTTATTCGCAGGTTTATCAATCGTTGGATTTACAACGAAGAAAGACTTAACAAGTTTTGGTCGTCAAGCAATGGGAGCTTTATTAGGGTTAATCATTGCTAGCTTGATTAACTTGTTCTTCTTCCATAGTTCATTAGTTGAATTGATTATGTCTGGTATCTCATTAGTAGTATTCACTGTGTTAACAATGTATGACACTCAAAAATTAAAAAATATGTATGACTACTACGAAGGACAATCAGCTCTTGAAGGGATTGCGATTCTAGGTGCATTAGAATTATACCTAGACTTCTTCAATATCTTCTTAGATATCTTACGTCTATTCGGAAGCAGAAAAGACTAATCAATACTTTTATAGCCTAGGTTCGCCTAGGTTTTTTTGTTTGCCTTCATTCAAGAAGTTTTTGAAAGATTCTGAAAAGAATTTAATGCATTTTCACGTGAATTCATGTATACTACATAAGTACGCATTAACGAATTAGGAGGATGTTAAATGTTTGAATTAAATGCATTCGATTATGAGGATATTCAATTAATCCCAAATAAATGTATTGTAAATAGTCGTTCGGAGTGTGATACTACGGTTAAATTAGGGAAACACACCTTTAAATTACCAGTGGTTCCTGCTAACATGCAAACCGTTATTGATGAATCTGTTGCTGAATTTTTAGCAGAAAACGGATATTTTTATATTATGCACCGCTTTGATGAAGCAAGCCGTTTACCATTTGTTAAACGAATGAAAGAACGTGGATTAATCTCATCAATTAGTGTAGGTGTAAAACCTCAAGAATATGATTTTATTGTAGAATTAAAAGAAAATGGACTTGTTCCTGATTACATTACAATTGATATTGCGCATGGTCATTCAAATTCAGTTATTGACATGATTAAGCACATTAAAAAACATTTACCGGAAGCATTTGTTATTGCTGGTAACGTAGGTACTCCAGAAGCCGTTCGTGAATTAGAAAATGCTGGGGCTGATGCTACTAAAGTAGGGATTGGACCTGGTAAAGTATGTATTACTAAAATTAAGACAGGTTTTGGTACTGGTGGATGGCAACTTGCTGCACTACGTTGGTGCTCAAAAGCTGCACGTAAACCATTGATTGCAGATGGGGGAATCCGTACTCACGGAGACATCGCTAAATCAATTCGTTTTGGTGCAACTATGGTCATGATCGGATCATTATTTGCTGGTCACGAAGAATCTCCAGGTAAAACTGTTGAAGTAAATGGAATGCTTTATAAAGAGTATTTCGGTAGTGCGTCAGAATTCCAAAAAGGTGAACGTAAAAACGTTGAAGGTAAGAAAATCGTTGTTCCTTATAAAGGTTCTTTAGAAGATACTCTTATCGAAATGCAACAAGACTTACAATCATCAATCTCTTATGCAGGTGGTAAAGATATTGAAGCCATCCGCAAAGTAGATTATGTCATCGTTAAAAACTCAATTTTTAACGGAGATTCAATTTAGAATTATTAACGAGCAGAAGGAGAAATCTTTCTGCTTTTTTGTTTTTCGTATTTATTCTTCGGAATATGTTTGATATACTATGGAAAAGAACTCAGTCAAAGTGAGGCGCGACCTATGTGGTTATTTAATCGAAAAAATAAACGTAAAGATGACTTTGAAATGGAAGAAACTTTTTATAGTGAATCTGTGGAAGTGGATAGTGATTCTGATGAGGAAGTTTATCATCAAATTGCCGATATCATTACTGGTCATAGTGAACGTATCAGACAACTTTTAGAGAGTTATTTTGATAATCCTGATTTATTGATTGAAGAACTACGAGAAGATGATGTGGACTGGAATGATGAGTTCGCTGACCTATTGGAACAAGCGCAAGACGACTATTGGTTACTAATGCTATTAACACTTGAAAAAGAATCCTATGCAACTCAAATTTATTGGAGAGATAATGCTAGTACTTTAGCTAGTAAGCTTCCCAAATTAAAGTTGTTAAAAGGAATCGTACAGCAAGGATTGCAGGCTTGCTCTGTAGAGTGTTCTGTATCAGAGTATTTAGAGTGTGTTTCTGCAAAATTACAACAAGCGGGAATCGCATTAGGTACTATTGAGTTGGATGATGAGAATGTTTTAATTTTTTCGATATTAGAAAGAAGAGTAGAACGTCTCAACAATTTAATGAATAATGTTGAAAAAAGTTGGAAGCAAATTTCGTAAAGATTACAAAAATGTTACGAATTTGCTTCTTTCTATTTGAAATCTTAAGAATTTCTTTGTAAAATAAATTGAATTGCAAGGAGGATAGGAATGGAAAAACGTAAATTTAAGTTTCTTTTGGGATTAATGACATGTGCATTCGCACTTTCTGCTTTAGCGCCTATTGCTGCTGAAGAAACCACACAAGAACCGGGAGAAGGAACTACTGTTGTTGAACAAACAGAGGCTCCAGAAACAACTGTAGCAACAGAGACAACAGAGCAAACAACGACAACAACAACGTCGAAAGACCTTCCGATTGAAGAAGATATTTTCGAGATTACAGCTCGTTATGGGTATGATGTAAGTGAATACTACAAACCTGAAGGGGCTATTTTAGTGGATGCAGAGACTGGGCAAATTCTTTATGGTGATAATATTGATAAACCATGGGATCCAGCGAGTACAACTAAATTAATGACAGCGTATCTTGTGTATGATGCGATTAAAGCAGGTAAGCTCACATTAGATACTAAAATTACGGCAACAGAAGAAGATAGAGCTATTTCTACTATCGATGATATTAGTAATAACCAGATCAGAGCAGGGATTGAATATCCGGTGCGCGATTTACTTTATCTGATGATGTATCCTTCCTCAAATGTTGCGACAGTGATGTTATCTCACGCGATTAGTAAATCAAACGAAGAATACATTAAGATGATGAATGATAAAGCGAAAGAATTAGGAATGACAAATTCTAAATTCTATAATCCTAGTGGGGCTGTTGTGTCAGCGTTTCGTGGATTATATGTTGTTGAAGGTGTACCAGATAAGTACAACCAAACAACAGCTCGCGATTTAGCAACATTAGCATATTACTTCTTAAAGAACTATCCAGAATTCTTAGAAATTACAAGAGAACCAGCTGTTACAACAATGGAAGGAACTCCTGTAGAAGAAACGTTCTATACATTGAATCAACTTGCAAGTGGGATGCCTCAAGGATATTTTGATGTAGATGGATTTAAGACAGGTTCATCACCAAATGCAGCTTTAAACCATGTGATTACTGCAAAAGGAAAAGGCCGTCGTCTGATTGAAGTATTAATGGGTGTTGGTAGCTGGAGCGACTATAACACAAGTGTATTTTACCGTGCACAATTCGGGAACGCTCTTTTAGAAAAAGGATTTACTGAATATCATGAAGAAACAGTGTTAAAAGCTGGGGTTCATGAAATTGATGGTCAAAAGATTAAAGTAGAGAAAGATATCAAAGTTTTAACTCGCGGCGATGAAAAACCAACATATAAACTTGTTGGAGATGAAATCATTGTGGAACATACTTTCCCAACTTTAACAAAAGAGATTAAGTCAAATGTGTTTAAAGTGACAAAAGTGGTTGAAGAAACAACGACAGAGGAAGTTTCATCAACAGAAGGTTCAACGAATGGTGGAATCTTATCATTTGATGAAGATAGTGATCTTGGAACATTTGCGAACTGGTTAAGAAGCCTAAGCAAAAATCCTCTATTATTAGCGGGTATTATTTTAACACTCAGCGTATTTATTAGTGGAATTGTTCTTGCAACTGTTCAAGTCTTTAAAAAGAAAGATTAACATAAAAAATAACCCTTGAGAAAATTTCTCAAGGGTTTGTTTTTGCTTATTGGAAGAATGCCCAGACCCAGTCGATAATAAATCGTAGGCCGATTGTGTAGGCAGCCAGTGTAAATGGTTTAAAGACTAAGATGATAATAATGAATTTCTTATAAGTCATCTTTGTTAAACCAGCGAGCATACATAAGAAGTCATCCGGTGAAACAGGGAAGAACATCATGAATGCAAAGAAGTAGTCGAACCATTGTCCTTTATCTAACCAACTGATATAGCGATTATACGTATGTTCGCTAACCATTGATTTTACGAATTGCTGTCCGTATTGTCTTGCAAGATAGAAGGCAATGATGGATCCAATCACAATACCGATGTAGTTATAAATGTTTCCAATCCAGTTTCCGTAAATATAAACACCAGCGATACTTGTGAGCGCTCCTGGAATGATTGGAACAACGGTTTGTAAGATTTGTAAAAAGATAAAGATTGGTGGGCCCCAAATTCCCGCTTGAAGCATATAGGCTGATAACGTCTCTTGTGACGTGAAGAGCCCTTTTTGCCAAGCCCAAACGATAAAGACCACTGTCGCAATTGCTCCGAGAATTGAAGCAATGTTCATGACTTTTTGAGCCGTAGGGGAAAGTGGTTTTCCTTGTTTAATTTCTTCTGTAGCCATTATTTCTCCTTTTATGATAACAAGTTTCTTTCTGTTGCAACTTTATCATAAAATTGTTGCCACTGTTCTAGAATACTTTCTTTTGAATAGAATTGTTCGCCGCGTTTTGAACCTTCGCAGGCTTTAGCGTAATAATCGGCGTCTTCTTTTAGTTTTGTTAATTCGTCTTTAAACGTTTGTTGACTATTTGCTTTTAAGTAGTAGTCGAATAAAATTGGTTTGTACTCTGGTAAATCACGTAAGAGTAGTGGGATGTTTGCGTTCATCGATTCTAAAATCGTCATCGGGAATAACTCCTCGAATGACAATTGAAGCATCACATCACCCATATTAAAGAACTCATTCATACGATCGCGTTCCACAAGTCCAAGGAAGTGAACGTTATCTGGAAGATCATCCATGTGTTCCATAATTTCTTTACGACCTTCAGAGATACCTTTAAAAGCGAAGTTACCAGCCCAAACAAATTGGATATCTGGCATTTTAGTCGCTAGATCGATAAACTCAAGAACGCCTTTACGCATTTGAAGCTGACCAGCAGAGACAACGGTAAATTTGTCTGGATCTAATCCGAATTTCTTACGTAAGTCTGCTTTGGATTGGTCTGTAATTTTATAGAACGTTTCGCGAGATACGAAGTTTGGAATGTACGTTACTTTAGAACGGTCGACTCCATACTTTTCTAAATCATCAATAAAACGGGGGTTTACAGTTACTAAATAGTCTGCTTGTTTATAAAATGATAAAACATATTTATAGAATAACTCTTTAATTGGTTTTGGAAGAGAAATACTTTTTTCTAATGTTTCTGGTAAAAAGTGAACGGACGCAATTGTCGGTTGCTTTTTATTGTTTAAAAATGATTTAAAAAGAAAATCTGGATTAATGGTATGGATATGGTTAATGTCAGCAATTTTAAGCTGATTCACAACAACGTTATAACCTTTTAATCCTTCAGTTACAAGGTTTATTTGTTCCTCTGTCGCAGACATAACTCCTTGGCCTTTAACGCTGTCTGCACGAGTTAGCATATTAATTGTAAGCATAGTATCTCCTTATAAGTGTAATTCATAGCTATTTTACCATGAAATCGCTCATTTGGAAAATAGGTTCCTAATCTTTGAATAAATTTAATGTTTTTGCCTTCTCGGGTGAATTTTTGTATACTAGACAAGAAGAAAGAAACGAGGTCATTTATGAAAAAAGCGAAAAAGTCAAACCGAAAATCTAAAGATGAAGAAATGACATTAGTGGACTGCTATTATATTCCAACGGTGATTGCAGAACAGTTTCGCTTACTTAGAGAGCACTGTGCACTTGAAGTTGAAAAGGAATTAGCAGCCTTATTTCCAAAAGTGACAAGAGAATCTAGAGAAGATGTTGGAGAAGTTGTCGCTTCTTATGATGCAGACGGAGTTTTAACGTGTGAAGTCACATTAAGCCCTGTTGAAGTTTCTAAATTAGAAAAGGAAATCTCAGCTGACCGCCTAAAAAAATACATCGAATCAAAAATAATAAATTAAGAATCATAAACTGGGCAATTGTCCAGTTTATTTTGTTTTTAAAGCCGATATTTTAGAAAGGGTCTATTAGTTTTGGTACAATTAAAGTAAGAAGTAACGAGGTGATTTGAAATGACACATGAAATTCAAAATTTTACATTCCAAAATCCAACAAAGATTTTATTTGGAAGAAATCGTATTGAAGATATTGATAATGAAATTCCTAAAGACGCTAAAGTATTAGTCCTTTACGGGGGCGGCTCTGTTAAGAAAAACGGAGCATTTGATCGTGCTGTTAAAGCTTTAGGAAATCGTGAATGGGATGAGTTTTCAGGAATTGAAGCCAATCCAACATTTGAAACATTAATGAAAGCTGTTGAAAAAGTTCGTGCAGAAAACTTCACTTATTTATTAGCCATTGGTGGAGGATCTGTTATTGACGGGACTAAATTTGTTTCTGCAGCAAGTCTCTTTACAGAAGATCCAGTTGATTTATTTGGATGGGGTGTAGGTAAAGGATTACCTGTCCAAGAAGTTGTTCCTTTTGGGACGATTCTTACACTTCCTGCAACGGGTTCGGAAATGAACGCAGGTGCGGTGATTACACTGGTTGAGAAAAAAGCAAAAGTAAGTTTCCGTGGACCAAAAACATTCCCTGTATTCTCAGTGTTAGAGCCAGAATTGACCTATACTTTACCAGTTCGTCAATTAGTGAATGGATTACTGGATACATTTATCCACGTGATAGAAAACTATTTAACATATCCAGTAGGAGCATTGCTTCAAGACCGTTATGCGGAAAGTATTTTACAAACTCTAATTGAAATCGCACCTCGTGTTATTGACACAGATCATATTGATTACAATGACCGTGGAACATTTATGTGGTGCGCAACAAATGCGTTAAACGGAACGATTAACCTAGGTGTACCAACGGACTGGTCTTCACATGCATTAGGACATGAAATTACATTGAACCACGGAATTGACCATGGTCGTACATTATCGATTGTCTTACCAGCAATGATGAAAGTTAGAAAACAGCAGAAATTTGATAAATTAGTACAATACGGAAAACGTGTATGGAATTTATCTGGAAGTGATGAAGAGATTGTTGATGAGGCGATTGCTAAAACAGAAGAGTTCTTTAAATCATTAGGAGCTCCAATTCGCTTTAGCGATGTGAATCTAGGTGAAGAAGTCTTACAACCTTTAGTGGACGGCTTAACACGTCACAAGAAAGTGAAATTATCTGAGCATGGTGATTTGACGCCAGAAGTTGCAATGGAAGTGTATAAAGAAGCGTTATAGGATAGGTGTTTTGTGTTTCTAGCCGTAGGAGGGGATAGAAATGAGTAAGCAGTCCATCTACGAAGAGTTTCTTCGAAATAGAAAGAGGTATCCAAAAATTCCGTATTCATTCATGAAAGATGCCGTGGATGGAAAGGGAGAGTTCTTTGCCTTTGCACTTGGAAAACGAGTGAAGAGTCAAGACCGATTACCGCAATTCTATCATGCGATGACAAAACTTTTGAATCCAAATGTTGAAGTATGCGAAGGGATTCTAAAGTTTGATATCCCTGTTATTTACTGGATAGAACCTCTACTTATCCATTGGAAGCAGTTTGTCAACCAGTTATCCAGCGAAATGAAGGACTTTATGTGCGACCGATTAACAGTGTTGCTTGAAGAGACTACAATAAAAGAAGAATTCAGATTAGTGTTAATGCTACTAGTATTCTTTGATAATGAAATCACTCAGCGGAAGATTCAATACTTCGAGAAACATAGTTCGTATACTTTCTATATTGTATTTGCAAAATCCTACTCTATTCACGAAAGTCAGTGGAAAGACTATTTAGAAAAATTGGAGCCTTCTCTTAGTGGATATGGACGCTTATATTACTTATTTTTCTATCCAATCAGAACGAAGGCAGATGCTTTTTATTTGCTGAATGTGATGATGAAACAAGTCAGCATGCGACCTATTGCTGCCAAAAGTTGTATGTATCATCCAAAACTACTTCGTGTCATTATGGCCCATGAAATGACTCCAGAGGTTGAACGCAATTATCAACTATGTGTATTGCATGGAACGAGTGATGAACACTTTATCCAGTGGTTGGTTGAATCCATTTATCCATTGTCGTTTTTAACGAAAAAGAATCGCTGTTTCACTATAGAATCGGTAGCATTATTATGCCGAATGAAAGAATGTTTAGAATTAGAACTATCCACTTGCACAGATGTGGAATCTGAGGAGTTTCATCAATTCCATTATTTAAAAGGACTTGTGGATAAAGTTATATGGTCGTCGCAGTCAAAAGTTGAATCTATAATAGAGGCTTCGCTGAAATCATCCAATCGGGATGATGCCATCATTTTATTTGTTTTAAGCAAAACGAATCGTAAACTACGATTTTCACAGTTCAATAAACTGTTAGAAAAAGATCCATTATCGCTAACGGCATTAGAGTACATTGAGAAATCAACTTCGAAAGTGTTTATTGAAGGAACTATTGATTATATTAAAGGGATTGTGCGACCAGAAGTCTATGACTATATGAAGCAACATTCGACTTTGGTTTTACCTCCTCAATTCTTCGCGCTATCGAAATGGCATGAAGTTATTTTAAATAAGATGATTGAGTTTCAACTCATCGATTACGACTATATTTGGCAAGTGCTTCATTTTCCAGACCATCTGGTGCGCTTGAAAGTGATAGAATTATTAAAAACGCTAAAACTATTGAGTAAAAAAGAGGTGCGATTATTCTTATATCCTGTATATAAGGATGAAATGGACCGTGAATTAAAGGATGAATTCGAAAAAATTGTATGGCAACGATAATGTTTAGAAAGGAAGATTGAATGGCAAGTGAATTAATTGAAAGTAAACTAAAGAATCTTCCTGATTTACCAGGTTGTTACATAATGCGAAATGCTAATGACGATATTATTTATATCGGGAAAGCCAAAAATCTAAAAAATCGTGTTCGCTCTTATTTTAGGGGCGCCCATGATACCAAGACGGAAAAATTAGTGAGCGAGATTCACCATTTTGAGTATATTGTGACAAAGACAAATAAAGAGTCTCTCTTACTTGAAATTAACCTGATTAAGAAATATCAACCGCACTACAATATTAAGTTAAAACAAGGAACGATGTATCCTTACTTAAAAATTACATCTGAGAAAGATCCACAACTAGTGATTTCTCATAAGGTAGAAAAGGATGGGGGGATTTATTTTGGTCCTTATCCAAATGTCACTGCAGCAACAGGAACGCAGCAACTCATCCAGAAAATCTATCCACTTAGAAAATGTGGGAAGAATGAAACCAGAGCATGCTTTTATTATCATTTAGGGCAATGTATTGGTTGTTGTGATCATGAAGTTTCAAAAGAAGAGTATGATGCGCAAATCAAGAAAATCCAACGATTCTTAAATGGAGATGTGAAGACGATTAAAGATGATTTGACTTCGAAGATGAATGAAGCTTCAGAAAGACTCGATTTTGAAAAAGCAATGGATTATCGTGATCAAATTAAGTACATCGAAGCAACTGTCGAAAAACAAAATATTATGAATGCGGACTTTACGAATCGTGATGTGTTCTCTTATGTTGTGGATCGTGGATGGATTTCTATTCAAGTCTTCTTACTCAGACAGTCGACGATTATTAAACGTGAAGCAGCGATGTTTCCGATTTATGATCAGATAGAAGATGAAGTCCTATCATTTATCATTCAGTTTTATGAAGACCAAAACCATATTCTTCCAAAAGAAATCTTGGTTCCAGAAGCGATTGACCAAGAACTATTATCAGAAACGCTCGGTGTGAAGGTGATGACACCAAAACGTGGCTCTAAGAAACGAATGTTAGACCTTGCTACTCAAAATAGTGAGATTTCATTAAATGAGAAGTTCAGAAGAGAAGAGCAAAGTCAGTTGAAGACAAAAGGTGCCCTAGAAGAACTTTCAGAAGCGTTAGGGTTAGAAAAAGTATCAGTGATTGAATCATTTGACCATTCGAATATTCAAGGAACCAATCCAGTATCTGCGATGGTGGTCTTTAAGGATGGAAAACCAGACCGAAAGAATTACCGTAAGTTTAAAGTGAAGACTGTTGTAGGTAGTCACGAATTTGCGACGACACAAGAAGTCATTCGTAGACGCTATTCAAGATTACTAAGAGAAGGAGCTAGACTTCCAGATTTGATCTTAATGGATGGCGGTAAAATCCAAATGAGAGCTGCTATTGAAGTTTTAGAAGATGAATTAGGTCTAGAGATTCCTGTTTGTGGAATGGTGAAAAATGAAAAACACAAAACCGCTACATTACTCTATGGTGAAGACTATAAGGAAATCGATTTAGATAGAAAAGGACAAGCATTCCAACTAATACAACGTGTGCAAGAGGAAGTTCACAGATTTGCGATTACGTTCCATAGACAAGTGCGAAGTAAAAATACATTTGCTTCGAAATTGGAAATGATTGATGGTGTCGGTCCGCAAACAAGAAAGAAACTATTGCGTCATTTTAAAACGATAACAGCAATGAAACAAGCTAGTCTTGAGGAGTTACAAACTATCGGAATTTCCGAGAGAGTAGCCCGAAATATTCTTGAAGAACTAGGTAAATAACTATATAAAAATTTAGAATGAAACAGGTTGTAAAATCTGTTTCATTTTTATTTTGTTTTTCAAGCTTTATTCATTGTGTTTTAATGGGGAGTATGGTATCGTTCTCTATGTTGAAAAAATAAACATAAGGTGGTTAAACCAATGAAAAAATGGATGAAAGCTGGTTTCGTTGCTGTGGCTACATTATTAGCAGCATGCGGAGCAAACACAACTAAAACACAAGAAACAACTGTATCAGTTTCAGAAGCGCAAGCGAACTGGGACAAAATTGTTGAATCAGGTGTCATTAAAGTATCAACTGCAGGTACTTTATATCCACAATCATTCCATAATGATAAGAACGAATTAACGGGTTACGATGTGGAAATTATGAAGGAAGTTGCGAAACGCTTAAACCTTAAAGTTGAATTTACTGAAATGGGTGTTGACGGAATGTTAACAGCTTTAGACAGTGGTATGACAGATATCGCAAACTACTCAATTGAAGAAGGTGCGAAAAACTTCGACGCATACTTACACACTACACCTCATAAATACTCATTTACATCAATGGTTGTTCGTGGAAGCGACAATTCAGGAATTCATTCTTGGGAAGATGTAAAAGGTAAAAAAGCTGCAGGTGCTGCAAGTACAAACTACATGAAGATTGCTAAAAAACTTGGTGCTGAATTAGTCGTATATGACAACGTAACAAATGACGTATATATGTCTGATTTAGTAAACGGTCGTACTGATGTAATTATCAACGATTACTACTTACAATCAATCGCCGTTGCTTTTGCTAAAGATAAATATGACATTAAGATTAACGAAGGCGTTTATGCAAACCCATATAGCGCAAGTTTCTCAATTTCACTAAACAACACTGTGTTACGTGACAAATTTAATGAAGCTATGGATGCGATGAAGAAAGACGGAACTTTGAAAAAAATCTCTGAACAATTCTTCGCTGGTCAAGACGTAACAGAACCTAAAGATTTCAAAACAGAAAAAATCGATATTTCAGATGTAGACTAATATGTTAAATAAAATTTTCGATATCAATATTGCAATCAATAACTTTTGGTTTATTCTTAGTGGATTGGGATATACATTAGGAGTTGCATTAACGAGTTTTGTTTTCGGAACGATTTTAGGATTCGTTCTTGTTTTAATGAGACGTTCAAGATTCCGTTTATTAAGATGGATTGCGACATTTCATGTTTCCTTTATGCGCGGAACACCAACTTTAGTATTTTTATTCTTACTATATTTTGGGTTACCATTTTTAAAAATAACGTTACCGGCTTTAGTCTGTGCGCTCCTTTGCTTTAGTATCGCAAGTAGTGCGTATATTTCTGAAGTGTTGCGTTCGGCCATGGACGCAGTGGATAATGGTCAATGGGAAGCAGCGATGTCTCTTGGAATGAGTTATCGACAATCGTTGCAAAAAGTCATCGTTCCACAAGCATTCCGAATCGCCATTCCACCATTAAGTAATGTGTTACTGGATATGATTAAGGGATCGTCTCTTGTTGCGATGATTTCACTACCTGACATTTTCCAAAATGCGAAAATTGTGGGTGGACGTGAACAAAACTATATGACGGTTTATATTTTGGTGGCCATTATTTACTGGATTATCTGTTTGCTTTTTGAACAGGGGCAACGATATTTAGAAAAGAAAATGGCACTTTAATAGAAATTAGTACAGAGAACTGTGTAAGAGCAGTTCTCTTTTTTTATACAAACGTTGAAACTATTTGAAGTATAGGCATTTCTTCGTTAAAATGAATAGGACTCAAAAGAACAAATGGTTATCGGAAAGGACACTTATGAATACAAAAACAATTTGGGAGCAACATGGCTTCCACACATTAACACCGATACAAGAAAAGACACAAGAACTGATTAAAGAGGGAACAGATATCGTAGCTATCTCACCAACAGGGACTGGGAAGACTTTAGCCTATGTCGTTCCTATTTTAGAAAGAGTTAAAGCGGACAAAACGTTGCAAGCTTTGATTGTGGCGCCCTCTCAAGAATTAGCTCAACAAATTGGAGCAGTGATTAGAGAATGGAAAACACCTGAAATTCGTGTGCAAGTTTTAGCGGGTGGGGCAAACGTAAAACGACAAGTAGAGAAGTTGAAAGATAAACCAGAAATTGTTGTAGGAACACCAGGACGATTACTAGAGCTTTCAAAACTTCGCAAATTAAAGCTTCACCAAGTAGAAATGCTTGTATTAGATGAAGCCGATTATTTACTCGATCCAGAACAATTGAATAACACAAGAGAACTTGTAAAGAAACTTCCTTCTGAAAGACAAGTGCTTTGTTTCTCTGCAACAAAGAATAAGAATTTAGAAGAAGTTAATAAATGGATTAATATGCTTCCGACTTTTGTTGAAGTTTCAGAGGGGAACTCTGCTCATTCGAACGTAACCCATGGATATATTGAATGTCCAACTAGAAAACGTGATGAAGTGCTACGCAAGCTAGCATTCTCCGAAAATGCAAACCAGGCATTAGTGTTTGTCAATTCGATTGCAAATGCAGCATTACTTGGCGAAAAGTTAGCGTATCATCAAGTTCCAGTTGCACTTTTATCAAGTGACGCTCATCAAACGGAACGTAAGAAAGCAATCGACTTATTTAAGAAGGGACAGATTCCATTTTTACTGAGTACCGATGTCGCACAGCGTGGCCTCGATATTGAAGATTTACCACTTGTCATTCATTATGATATTGCAGATTCTACGGAGCAATATACCCACCGTTCAGGACGTACAGGACGTATGGGAAAAGAAGGGTTAGTGCTCAGTCTAGTGAATGACCGCGAACTAAGAGACTTGAAGAAGGTTGCAGGAAAACATAAACTAGTTCAGTTTGAACTATATGCAGGACAATTAAAACCAGTCACACAACCGAAAAAGAAAGAAGTAAGTTCTAAGAAACCAACTCAGAAACGAAAGAAGGGGAATAAGAATGGAAATCATCGAGGATTTAAAAAGTCAAATTAGTTTTTTTGGATTCGAAATGACGGATGCTGATAGCTTAGTGGCTTTGGAAAAAGCGGAGCAAACCTTTGTACTCTATTGGGCTAAAAATGGTTTCGTTCTTTTTGAAACTTCTAAAGAAGGTGTATGGAGAGCGAATAGACCAATCGTTATCCCTTCAGAACGCATTCAAAAGGTTTCCATGGAGAAGAAACTTTTAGGAAATCCCAAATTAACATTGCAATATCTTGATAAAGAGGAAACTTATGTCGTACCTATGAAATGTGGATTTCATCAAAATCAAAAAGTAGAAGTCAAGAAACTCATGAATACAATAGAAGGATTAAAAGGGTAGTTGTATGGATATCATTAGTTCACCTAAAAATGAAAAAATTAAAGAGCTTGTCAAACTTCAGACTGCAAAAGGTCGTAAGAAAGCGGGGATGTATCTTCTTGAAGGAGAGCATCTTATAGAAGAAGCGATTAAAGAAAAAGCTCCGATTGAATTGATTGTGGTTACTAGTAATCGTCTTGAAGACTACCAAAATCTGTTGGCTCAAACTGATGTACAGGTGCTAGTTGTTTCTCAAGATGTCTTCCATAAGTTATCAATGACGGAAACCACTCAAGGGATTTTAGCAGTTGTGAAGATTGTTAAACAGGAGTCATTGCCTTATAGCGGTCGCTTCATTGTGTTAGATGCAGTTCAAGATCCTGGTAATTTAGGAACGATTGTGAGAACGGCAGATGCTGCTGGATTTGATGCGGTTGTATTAGGAACAGGAACGGTTGATTTATATAACGATAAAGTTCTTCGATCCATGCAAGGAAGCCATTTCCATATCCCGGTTTTTCAAGCGGATTTGAAAGATTACTTGCCAACGCTTAAAGATAAAGGTGTGCAAGTAGCAGTAACGGCACTGCACCGTGATTCAAAAGATTACACTATCTTACAAGGAGCAACGGATGTAGCCATCGTCGTTGGTAATGAAGGGCAAGGCGTCTCTGATGACGTGATTGATTTAGCAGATGTTGTAGTGACGATTCCAATGTTTGGGAAAGCAGAGTCGCTGAACGTCGCTATTGCTTCGGCACTATTAATGTATAAAACGAAAGAGAAGAAGGAGTAACAATGGATAATAGACCAAATCCAATGGGAAGGAAACGCCCAATTCTTGAAACGGTTAGAAATATGACCATTATTTTCTTTGCCTTAAGTGCGATTGCAGCATTATATAATTTTGCCTTAGCAGTAAGAGTGCTAATCATGGCAGTAGTGATGTTCGTTATCTATATCTGCATGTTTTTATCTAAAAAGAAGAAAACAGATGACAAAGAAAAAGAAACAGAAGAGTTGTAATAAAGCTGTAAAATCAATTGACAGAATGTTCGTCTTTAGGTATACTAATTTAGTACTGTTTCAGTAGCTCAGCAGGATAGAGCATTCGCCTTCTAAGCGAACGGTCGGGGGTTCGAATCCCTCCTGAAACGCTAAATTATAAAGAGTATTATCGGATTTATTTCGATAATGCTCTTTTTTTATTTGGCTCTTTGTCAAATAGTGTTGATGAAGAATTTTAGGAAGGGATTAAGCAAC
>CAUVGI010000004.1:0-54540 GCA_963551375.1 uncultured Streptococcus sp.
TCTCATCACAGTTTACTAAACCACGATGTTTAAAGGCTTTAGTCCATTCTTGCATCAATTTATCTTCTGTTGGCACTTCTTTAATGCTGAATTTTGGATTATGCACATGGATATAGCTTGCTTCTAGCGGCGTTGGAACCGTACCTGTTTCACTACGAATAATCTCTTCTGATACTTTCAAATACGTTAATAGTTGGATTTGAACTCCGGCAATGAGTTTTGCAATCTCGAATTTTTGCTCTGAAGATTTATAGTCAATAATCCCGTTATATATTCCGTTATCTGACTGTAGCAAGTCGATACGGTCAATCTTTCCACGCAGATGAATGGATTGATTTTTTCCAATTGGGATATGAATTGGATAGTTTCCAGAAGTCCCGAATACCACTTCGGTCATCCAAGGTTTTGTCTCTAGCGCTAAGGCTTGTTTTTGAAGCGCATTTGTCGTTTGCATTAGATTTTGGTGTAACAATCCTTGGACGAAGTTTAAACGTCTAGAAGAGCCTAAAATCGCAAATTTCGGATTATCTTTCATTCGATTGAAGATTTCTTGCTCAATGGCTATTTTTTGTTCGAATGTTAATTCTCTTAGTGATAGTCCACGTGTATTTAATTCTTTAATAAACTGATCGAAGAATTCATGGAAGTATTCTCCTGTATTGGCTGGTGATAGCTCGAATTCTTGGCGTTCTTTCAGTCTTAATCCATATTGTAAGAAATGACTAAATGGATCCTTATAGTAAGTTTCAATTTGAGACGTTGATAAATTCAATTGATTTCCATAAAGCTCTTGCGCAAGAGAAAGTGGTAATTTACTTGCTACATTTAATCTGAATACAGATGCCAGTAACGCATTATAGTCAGCGCTGAATGCAGCGTCTGCTTTTAGTAAATGTGGAATTAATTTCCATAAGAAATCAATCTCATCTTTTTCTTTGAACTTGTTCTCTCTCATCTTCAATAGAAGCGTTGTAAAGAGTTCAAACGGAACGACGAAATCCCCATGTTCTAAACGGTTTTGTCGGTTAAACGATCCATCGATTTCTTTAATTTCAAACTGTTTTAGTAATCGTTGAACAAAATTCGAAACGAGTTGTTCCTTACCATCTTTTGAAACAGCACAAGATAGATAAAGATGCTCTGTTGCGCTCATGAGTAACTGATAGAACACAAATGGTTCAACGGATTGCAGTTGTCCTGTTGTAGGCGCTAGGAAACGTCCACTATCTAGTTGATTTGAGAATAGCTCACGTTCATCGTCCGTTAATAACCCTGTCTCATCAATATTTCGTGGCATTACACCTTGCGTGAGTCCGACTGCAAAAGTAATTTTCTTAGGTGAATAACGAACAGAATCCATTCCTGTAATGGTTAATTCATCTAATGTAGATGGGGCTAAATTATAGTGTGTTTGTTCAAATCCTGTATGAAGTAACATCATAAAGGTTTCCCAATCAAAGGATTTATCTCCGAAAATATAGATATATTCATCTAGTAAACGGATAAATTCAGACCACACTTGTTCTTGACGTCTTGCTGTTTCGACGTCTCCTTCTTCAGCAGCAACATCTCTCCAGTAAATGACCGATTGATCTAATCCTAGAGTCGTCAATAATTGATACAGTACAGTAACTGCTTCAGTCGTTGTGGCTGCTTGTTCTAATTTCTTAAATGCAGGTAGTAATACACTTGTTAATTCATCTCGAAGTTCTTGCGCTTTTAAAAGAATTTGCGTATTTTTATCTGTCACTTCAACTGTAGAATCTTCGTCAATAGAATCTTCCACATAGGCCCAAGGTTTTCCATTGGTCCATTGATAACCTTCGTAACCATTAGCAAGAATAACTGTTTCCGTTTCATCTAATTGCTGTCTAAAGGCTTGTAATTGGTCCTTAAGAGGCGTTTCATCGTCTTTATGCCACAAGACATATTCGCTACGAAGAAGACTCATAATATCGGCATAACGCCAATCGTATTGCCAAATATTATAGAGTGCATCCAGAACTTGAATAATTGGATGATGCTCCATTGAGTCGGATAAATCGATAAAACCAGGAATATCATATTGTTTCAAAAGAGATTCCAAGAATAGATGGTTCCCTTCTAAATTACGTCCTAAAATTTGGATATCTTTATAACGGACTTTGCCCTCTTGGACCATTCTCTTAATTTGGGCAAATGTCTCTTGATACTCTTCTCTTTCATCTGTGTATTTAGTAAACGTAATCTTTTGTAATGGTAGCCTTTCTTTAGACGTTCTCTTCACTTTTGGAAGTCCACCATTCGTTTCAAGCCAGAACTTTTCAACCTCTTTAAATTCATCATCAAAAAGAGAATCACTTTCTTCCCATTCGATGATGCGAGCTAAGTCCTCTCCTCTATTCACCCATCTTGAGAGTCTTTTTAAGAGGAGTCTGTTTGAAGTAAATAATGAATCCCCTGCTTCGTTTTTAGCGGTATGGACTCCATATGTCGTTAATGTTGCATGAAATTCAACGGTTGCCCCACTTCCTACTAAGGCTTCAATCACTTCCATTTCAGCCTTCGTTAATGTCACCATTTCATCGATTGCAATAAAGGTATTGGACAAATCCTTAGTAGCAATTACGCTGCATAATTGCGCATAGCTTTTTTCTTGATGAACAAAATCTTCTTTTAGTGCTTCTATATAGTAACGATAAATAATCCCAAATTCTTTTAATCGTTGCTCGTTTTCTGAAGGAGTGGACGCTTCAAAAAAGATAGAGAAATCCTCAACTTCAATTCCTCCAGATTGAAACTCATTCATGACCTTGCTTAATTGTTCAAGAAAACCTTTATGACGAGCTTCATTTTTAAAGAGTACAAGCTCCTCTGAATGTTCCTCTAGAATTGATTTCAAAAGCATTGTAATTCCGACTTTTGAAATCGATGTTTTCTCAGTAATAGCTTCATTTCTTAGTAAATACCATAATAAACGTTTGAAACTGTATACTTGTAGTCTTGTTGAAGCGTAGCTACGAGACGGGGGAACCGTTAATAACTCTCCGACTTGTCGAATCATATTCATTTCGGCAGTAAACTTAATGTGATCAGGCACGATATAGTAAACCTGATGTGCTTCATCTTGTTTAACCCACTGCGCAAAACGTTCGGCAATCTTCTTCGATTTATTAACGGATTTCTTTGAAATAACGGCATTAAATCCCATTGATGCGTCCTCCTTTTTAAGTCTTCTCTAGTATATCATGAAATGTGGAAAAAGCGCTTTAAAAATTGAAATAAAAAAACACTTTTAGCAGTTTCCTACTAAAAGTGTACATTTCTTTTATAGTTAAAATTATCCCACTAATTTTTCTAAAAGATCAGGACGGAATCCGAAGAATGGTTCTACGCCATCAGCTACGATAACAGGTAATGATTGGAACCCTAATTCCTTCACTTCTGCTAAAGCTTCTTCTGACTCGAAAACATCTTTTACTGTGAATTCCACGTTGTTATTTTCGAAAAATTGTTTTGTAAAATTGCATTGCATGCAATTTGGTTTTGAATAAAGAATAATATTGCGATTTGACATATTACTTCTCCCCTTTTTATTTTTTCTGACAGAAGATATCATACATCATTTTGAATCAAAATACAATATATAGTTCTTATGAAAATGCATTTTCATTTTAAAACACAATATATAGTTTAGGCAGATTACTTATAAACGCTGGTATCAAAGCCTTTGTTAGTCACGTAACCGTCTTTTTCCCAAATATTTTTCTTACGTTTTTTTGCTTTCTTTTCAATTTCTTGGAATTGTTTTAACAGGCTCGTGTTTGGTTCGTAGGCATACCCAACTCTGGCAAGCCCCTCTTCAATTAAAATATCTTGAAGTAATTTGCCATCGACATACACATACATTAATGCACGATTATACTTATCCGCATGATCCCCGACATCGAAACTTCCTTCGATTTTCTTCGCGTTTGTTAATAGTTCTTCAGTACGTTTCTTCGCTTCATCCGCAAATGGTTGAGCTTCTTTACCCTCTTTTGCTGTTTCGGGAGCATCTACAATGAGTAGACGCACTTTAAATTCTTTCCCTTCATAACTGAGGTGGAATGTATCTCCGTCTGCTCCGTATACATATTTAAAAGGATATTTTTTCATGCTCTCAAAGTAATCAAAATTCGTTCCCGTAAATGAGGAATTAGAAGCATTTTGAGACGTTTTCGATGAAGAATGAGTATTTGACTTATTCGTTGCCTTTTGCTCTCCAAAAGCCTTGTAAAGAGCAAATACAACCACAATTATTATTGAAATAATGGTACTAATCATTTTCCATTGTTTTTGGGTCATTTTGTTCCTCCCTAATAAATAAAAAAGAGGCAAGAGCCCCTTTTCTATTCAAATTAAACTTCTAAAAGTTCTTTTTCTTTGTTTGCTGCTAATTTGTCGATGTTTTTAACACTGTCATCCGTAACTTTTTGGATGTCTTTTTCAAGTGTGTGTAATTCATCTTCAGTAATTTCTTTTGCTTTTTCAGCTTTTTTCGCTTGGTCAATCGCATCACGACGAATATTACGTACGCTTACTTTTGCACTCTCAGCTTCTTTACCTACTTGTTTAGCTAATTCTTTACGACGTTCTTCTGTTAATTGTGGAATAATTAAACGAATAACAGAACCATCACTTGTTGGAGTGATTCCGATATCGCTCATTAAAATCGCACGTTCAATGTCGTTTAATGAAGATTTGTCATAAGGTGTAATTAAAAGCATACGTGCTTCTGGAACTGTAATTGAAGCTAATTGGTTTACTGGAGTTAATGCTCCGTAGTATTCCACTTCTAAACGGTCTAAAAGACTTGCGTTTGCACGTCCAGCACGGATTGAGCCTAATTCACGTTGAAGCGCCTCTTCAGATTTTTTCATACGTTCTTTAGTATGAGCTAAAATTTCGCTAGTTGACATTACCTATTTCCCCCTAACTGTTGTACCAATGTTCTCCCCTAATACAACGCGTCTAATATTACCTGGTTCGTTTAAATTAAACACAACTAATGGAATATCATTATCCATAGAAAGTGAGCTTGCAGTCGTATCCATTACTTTTAAGCCTTTTTGGATAACATCTAAGTGTGTTAATTCATTATATTTCTTCGCATTAACGTCTACACGTGGGTCGGCACTATAAACGCCATCCACGTTGTTTTTCGCCATTAAGATTGCATCTGCTTCGATTTCAGCAGCACGTAAAGCAGCGGCTGTATCTGTTGAGAAGTAAGGGTTCCCTGTACCACCCGCAAAGATCACAACACGTTCTTTTTCTAAGTGACGGACCGCTCTACGACGGATATAAGGTTCAGCGATTTGACGCATATCAATAGAAGTTTGTACACGCGTTGGAACTCCTACGTTTTCTAAAGCGTCTTGAAGTGCTAATGCATTCATAACTGTTGCTAACATTCCCATGTAGTCTGCTTGAGCGCGTTCCATACCAACTTCTTCACCAGTAATTCCGCGCCAAATGTTACCACCGCCGACAACAATGGCAATTTCAACACCTAAATCATGAACCTCTTTTAGCTCTTTAACAACTTCTTTAATCGTTGGTGGGTTAATACCAAAGCCTGCTTGCCCTGCTAATGCCTCACCACTTAATTTTAAAACAACACGTTTGTATTTTGGTTCAACCATTGTTTTATCTCCTTAATCTTTATAAAAAAAGGGAATAGCGGGTAGCTATCTACCATATTCCCTCACATGAACAGTGATTATTTTTTAACTTGTCCCATAACTTCTTCTACAAAGTTATCAACACGTTTTTCTAAACCTTCACCAACTTCGTAACGGTGGAATAATTTAACTTTTCCGCCTTTAGAAGCAACGAATTTAGATACAGTTTGATCTGGATCTTTAACGAATGGTTGGTCGTTTAAGCTGATTTCAGCTAAGAATTTGTTTAAACGTCCAGCGATCATTTTTTCAACGATGTTAGCTGGTTTACCTTCGTTTAATGCTTGTTCAGTAAGAACTTTCTTTTCGTGTTCTAATTCTTCTTCAGAAACTTGTGAACGGTCAATATATTTAGGGTTGATTGCAGCGATGTGCATTGATACATCTTTAGCTGCTGAATCGTCTGTAGAACCTTCAACAACAGTTAACACACCGATACGTCCGCCCATGTGTAAGTATGCACCGAAAGCATCTGCATCAGATTTTTCAACGATTTCGAAACGACGTAAAGTGATTTTTTCACCGATAACTGTAGTTGCTTCTGCAATAACGTCAGAAACTTTACCGTTTGGAGTTTCAACTTCAAGTGCTTCTTCTAATGTTGATGGGTTTGCTTTTAAGATTGCTTCTGAGATTTCTTTAACTAATGCTTGGAATTTGTCGTTTTTAGCAACGAAGTCAGTTTCAGCATTTACTTCTAAGATAACTGCGCGGTTTCCTTCAACTAATACATTAGTGATACCTTCTGCAGCGATACGGTCTGCTTTTTTAGCAGCTTTTGCTAAACCAGCTTCACGTAAGTAGTCAACCGCTTTGTCGATATCTCCTTCAACTTTAACTAATGCTTTTTTAGCATCCATCATACCTACGCCAGTCATGTCGCGTAATTGTTTTACTAATTGAGCTGTAACTTGAGCCATTCTCAATTCCTCCTATAATTTGCTTTTAAATTTTTTACAAACTTTTTAAAAAAAGCTGTTTGAATTGAAAAGTCTATTTCGCCTCTTTCTGATTCAAACAGCTTAACAGTTAGTGATTATTCAGCGTTGTCGCCTTCAACTAATTTTTCGATATCTTCTAATGAAGTATCTTTATCTAAGTCTTCAACGTCTACTGCTACGTCTTCACCTTGGTTACCTTCGATGAATGCATCAGCCATTTTAGCAACGATTAATTTAACCGCGCGGATAGCATCATCATTTGATGGAATAACAACATCGATTTCATCTGGGTCACAGTTTGTGTCAACCATAGCAACGATTGGAATGTTTAATTTGTGAGCTTCTTGAACTGCAATGCGTTCTTTACGAGGGTCAACGATAAACATTACATCAGGAATGCGTGGCATATCTTTAATACCACCTAAGTATTTTTCAAGTTTGTCTAATTCTTTTAATAGAATACCAACTTCTTTTTTAGGTAATACTTCGAAAGTGCCGTCTTCTTGCATTTCTTTGATTTTTTTCAAACGTTTGATACGTGTTTGGATTGTATCCCAGTTAGTTAAAGTACCACCTAACCAACGATGGTTAACGTAGTATTGACCTGAACGGATTGCTTCGTCTTTAACAGCATCTTGTGCTTGTTTTTTAGTACCAACGAATAATGCAATACCACCGTTTTCAGCAACTTCATGCATGTAGTTGTATGCATCGTCCACTAATTTAACAGTTTTTTGTAGGTCGATGATATAGATACCATTTCTTTCTGTGAAGATGTATCTCTTCATCTTAGGGTTCCAGCGACGTGTTTGGTGACCGAAATGTACACCAGCTTCTAACAATTGTTTCATTGAAATAACTGCCATTTTTGTTTTCCTCCAATTTGGTTTATATTTTCCTCCCCAATTTTCAGCGATAAGACCTCTTCTAAAAGAAGCACCAATCTTAACATCCAATTAGGTGTGAATTTTTTTGGTTTTTACACCATCAATGATTGTACATGAAAGTTATTTAAAATGCAAGAAAATTCTATTGTTTTCATGATGAAACAATAGAATTTCCAACAAAGTCTTTTTCATTTTAATATAATACAGCGACATTAAAGCTAATAATAAGTAACACTGTTAGAATAACGTTTAACCACGGGAAGCTTCCTTTACTCTTTTCCTGCGTAACATACGCTACCAAACCAGAAATTTCGATCAAATTAATTCCAATAAGATACAAGATAATTGGTAAAGTCAATGTGTCCATCTGAGGTCCTATTAATAATTCAAAATTCATTGCGATGGATATAACGAATAGTCCAGCTCCGATAAGTTGTAAAACGAGGCTGACAAGAAACAGAATATTTTCATGCTTGCGTTTATAGAACACGAGCAGATTCTTAAACAAACTTATAAAAATAATATAGTTGAAAATAATTAAAATGCCGCCAACAACAAAGAAAGTTGTAATAATACCTGCTTCTTTTGATTTCAAAACGAGAATTGATAATAACGTTATAAAATAAAATATATTATAGTCTCTTAGTTTAATTTTTCCTTCCATGACTATTTCCTTCCATTTTAGATTAGTTTCTGTTTTGCCAATAAACAGTAACTATTCCATCTTTCACTTTAACGGCAAGATACTGTTGATCGTTTTTGATGTTATCTTTTTCCGGAACTAATACATAGGCATCGAATAAATAGAGCCCATCAGGAAGCTCGTCCTTACTTAAGCTATTAAATTTTTGAGAGACAAACGATAGAAGTTCCTCTAGTGAAGAAGCCTCGCGGTAATCCACTCGTAAATAACCAGTAATGACCTCAGTTTCACTTGAAAGGAGTTCTTCTAGTCTTAAATTGTAAATAGCTTCAGTTACCGAGTTATCTTTCAAATGATTCGCTGCAATATGAGCTAATCTTTTTAATCGTTCTTCTCCTGAGATTAAAGGATTCACATCTATTTTAACATTTGTAATTTCTACATCTTCAACCTTATTATCCAATACTCTTTTCACTTTATCAACGGAAGATTCTAGATCAGAATTGAATAGAAATGCACCTCTAAGAAATGTAAAGTTTTGATTGAATAGAAGTTTAAGAACCTTTGCTTCCTCTGTTGAAACATTAGACGTATTCACCGTCTCCTGCATATCACGAATGCTAGTCCCTTTTTCTAAGAACACATTGTTTTGGAATGTGACTTCACTTCCTGAACTCAGTTTTTCAGTAAATTTGATATTCACCATATCATTATTCACTGGCGGTATTATTTTCACAGTAGCGTTGAATCCGTGCTCTTTAAAGTACTCCTCTATTTTTACAGTGATATCGTCTGACTTGTTTTGTTCTACTTGTTGATTATTGATTGCTAATGCCATTATCGCGTAAATCGTAACGATAATATAAAGAAGTGGCGCTTTTACAAGCTTTTGTTTTCCTTCAGCAAATCCGTACACCATTAAACACAAAAGATTAAATACGAATAATAGTACAAACGTTAATACAGCTCCGTTTTTTGTGGTAACAATGGACTCAAATGGCATAATCACCGTAGAAGGATATTTTAATTCATTAAACGTAAAATATAAAAATAGAACAAACGCCATGGTTCCTGGAAATCGGACTTTAGCATTGTCTTTTGCAACCACAAAGTTAATAATATAGAGTTCACGTAATACTGCAAATAGAATTACAAAAAACAAAAGGATAAAAACAATAAAATAAACTGTAAATAATGCTTTCGTAATTCCATGTCCCATAATGACTTCTAGCATAAATAGAAGAAAATAAAGAATAGTTGGAAGTAATAAGTTAATATACTGAATCTTTTTATTATTCATAAAAACCTCCTTTTCTATTTCAATTCATCTTCCTCAAAATACCCTAACCCATTTTCCACAACAAAAGTACTAATCACGTCTCTAGTTTTTCCATTCACCTCAGCACTACCCTTGAATTGATAGACTCCATCCCAGAAGGTGCCTCTTGGTAATCCTTCAAGTACTTCTTTAAAGTATTCTAGGTTAGATAACCCTGCTTTCTGCGCTTTAGAAGTTAATACGGAATAGAAAATGAGATCAATATTAGCGTAAATTTGATCGTTCTTCATAGCTTGCTTTACATCAATATTGTAAAAACCAGCAGCGTCTTGATCCCCTTTTTCGACATTTCGAAGAGATTCAGAGATTAAAAATGCCGTAAATTCATACCCGTCTGTTGGATAAAAATCAACTCTAGTTTCTTTAACAAGCTCAACTTTAAAAGCTGTATTGATAGTATTTGTAATGGTATAAGGTACTTTTAATTTTTTTAATTTTTCTTTATAAAGACTGAGTAAGAAGTTAAACTCCTCATATTTCACTTTTTCAAGTCGTTCACGTTCTTTGTCAGTTGACAATAGTTCTTTAATTTTTTGAACACTCTCATTTGAAATCGCTAATTCATATTGATCTCCAGCCTCTTCAGGAATTGTATAATTTTTAGAATAAGAATATCCATCAGAAAACTGTTCAGTATATTCTAAACTAACTTCATATCCTCGTAATTCAAATGCATGTTTTTTACTTTTTACTTTAACAGTTCCATTTAGTCCGAAATCTTTAAATTCCTGAGGATAGTTTTTCCCAGAATTAAAAAGTGTTGGTGCGGAAATTGTTGAAAATGCAGTTGAGACTAGCAAAATATTTGTAATAACGATTAATAGCAAACCAAATACAAAATGGTATTTTGCATCATTATTATCTTCTCTATGGAGCCATAACTTTTGGTAAATCGCTATGATAAAAATTAATGTAAGAATTAAACTTAAGGCAAATGTTTCAGAAAAATGATTCATAAAATCGATTAACTTAAATTTACCTTTCATTAAATCAGCACTTTGAATAAAGTAGCTTACAATTACAAGAACCAACTGTATAATACTTGAATTTCTGATATTTCTATCCTCTTTAAACCCAATCATTAATCGTATTGGATCAATCAGTAAAAAGAGATTTCCAAAAGCAATAAATACCCACGATATAATGAGAAAAAGCCAAGCAAAAGAAGGATACTCTCCTGAAGGATACAAATAGAAAAGACTATTATAGATTAAATATCCAATAATGACTAAACTAAGTCTGAAAAAACTGACCGTATCTCGTTTCATGACCATCCCACCTTATTTTATTACGGATTTCTTATGTGATCTTCTTCAAAATGGCTAACTCCATTTTCAATAACCATCGTGACCGTCACCCACTGATCTTTACCATCAATTTTAGTAGTCCCACCAAACTTATAGGTTCCATCCTCAAGCGTTCCTGATGGAATCTCAGATAGTATCTTTTTAAGATAATCGACACGACTTGCATTTTTATCTTTTAGAAATTGATCTAACTCAAGGTAATTAACATAACCAAAGTTGGCAATCATCGCTTTATTTGGAATATCGATATTATAAAATCCAGCAACTTCAGTATCGCCATTTGCTCTATTTTTCAGCGCATTTTTAATAATCATACTATAAAATTCTGCAGGATTTTTTGGATAAATGCTTAAACCGTATTTTTCTACTAGTTTGAACCCTACCGCATTATTCACTTTATCGATTAGTTCTGTATCAATTTTTCGTTTACTAATTAAGTCTTTATAGAGGAATAGTACGAATTGGAATTCTTGTTTTTTCACCTGTTCAAATAACTCTTTTTCCTCATCAGTGTCCAGATACTTACTAATTTCATCTGCGAGTTGATCATCCAACTGCGTTACGTGAGTCCCGCTGCGAACTTCAACAAGATCAATTAACTCCCAGAAATAAGTGCCATCAGATAACCTCTCGTCATAATGTAAAGTTGTACGAGAACCAACATAAGGTTCAATTACTTGATTTTTTTCTCGGACCTCTACTTTTCCAGTAAAACCGAAATCTTTAAACTCCTCTACATATTGTTTATTTGAATCAAAAATTGACGATTTACTATTCGTGAAAAGTAAGAAGTTACATAGTAAGACCACGCAAGCACCAAAAACTAAACTGAAAATGGATGATGTCTTTTCTTGTTGTTCTACTACTCTTTTTTGAATAGCACCGATAATGAAAATTACCGAATAGAGGATGCTTGTACCGACTAAAAGCGGATAATGGTCCACATAATTAATAGGCCACCAGTATCCATTAGCTAAATTCGTCAGTTGTAAACAGAAGCCAATACAAGCTGCAACGAGTTGAATCATACTGGTTACTTGAATCATTTTATTCTTCTTATAAGTATCTCTTAATTTGACAACATCTCTAAAAATAAAAATATTCCCTAACAGAATGATTGCTAAAGATAAAAAGAATACCGGCCAGACAATAAAGAATGCGTAGCCTGCAGAATAATCCAACAGAAAATAAATAACATTGTATAATAAATAACCTAATAAGACTAAATTAAGACGAAAATAGCTGATTTTATATTCTTTCATAGGAAATCCCCCGTAAAATTGTTAATATTATTATACCATATATCACTAATAAAGAGAGGATTTCCATAAGTGTTTTGAACTTGCAAAAAAATCTGAATTCACGCATACTACAATTACAGATGAAATAAAGGAGATTGTTATGATTTATAAAATCACTATTTGGATAGTTCGCGGACTGCTAGTTCTATTAAATGGATTTGGCGATTACCAAGGTCGAGAAAAAGTACCTAAAGACACAGGGTATGTGCTTGTAGCCCCTCACCGTTCTTGGTTAGATCCAGTGATGATGGCGATTGCTGTTTACCCGCAACCGCTTGTCTTAATGGCAAAACAAGAATTATTCAAACCAAAACCATTCGCTTGGTTTATTAAGAAACTTGGCGCTTTCCCAGTGAACCGTGAAAAACCAGGACCGAGCGCGATTAAATATCCTGTCCAACAAATTAAGGAAAATCAAAAAGCCCTTGTTATCTTCCCTACTGGAACACGTTACTCTAACGAGATGAAAGGTGGCGCTGTGATGATTGCTCGTCTAGCAAAAGCCCCTATCGTTCCAATGGTGTATCAAGGACCGTTAACATTCAAGGATATTATTAAACGTAAAAAAATGCATGTAAGAATTGGCGACCCAATCTATATTGCAGACCAAAAACTAACAAAAGAAGAAATTGCAAATTACGATCAAGTGCTTATCCAAAAGTTCGACGAACTCGACAAAGAAATTGATCCAAATTATGTATATGAATTACCAGTAAAAAAATAACGTTATACCGTATACGGTATAACGAAAAAAACCATCGGATATTCCGATGGTTTTTTACTTTACTTTTTAGCTCTTTTTTTAGCTTGTGCTTTCATTGAAGCAGCAATTTGACGAACTTTTTGTTCAGATGGTTTTTGACCCATTTGAGTCATCATACTACGAATCATATCTTCATCAAATGGTGGGTTTTCTACAAAGTAGTTCATCATTGTACGACGTGCGATAAAGAAACCACCGATCGCACCTGCGACTGCAGCAAGAATCACGATTAAAATCCATGCTCCTGTTGACATTTTGCTTTCTCTCCCTTCAATATGTGTATCCTCATCTATTGTACTAGATTATGAGGAAAATGAAAAGCCTTGCGGTAAAGTTTTCATTTGTTAATTATGCAAATCAGCAACACATTGAAAAATTATTTTACTAAGCTTTTTGCCAAAACATAGTTCCCTAAAGTAGCTGAACCATTATTATCAACGGCTGGAGTAACAATAAAGTCTTTTACTGGTGGTGTTGGTACATATCCGTTTAGTAATTCCTCAAACATACGATGAACGCGTTCTAACATATGATTTTGAGCCATAACTCCTCCACCAAAAACAATCTTTTCAGGACGGAAAGTTAATGTTGCTTGGATTGCAGCTTGAGCAATGTAGCTAGCCTGAACATCCCACACATCACTAGCGATATCGATATGTTCCCCACGCACTCCAGTACGTGCTTCTAAACTTGGACCAGCAGCTAAACCTTCAAGACACCCTTTATGGAAAGGACAAACGCCATCAAAGTTATTTGCCACATCAATTGGATGCTTACTTACATAAACATGTCCCATTTCAGGATGACTAGTGCCTCCAATAAATTCACCACGTTGAATCACACCTGCACCAATTCCAGTACCGATTGTGTAATAAACAAGCGTTTCAATATTTTCTCCACGATTGTTACGCGCATAAACTTCTCCGTAAGCAGAACTATTTACATCTGTTGTGAAGTAAATAGGCACATCTACTCTCTTTTTCAACGCACCAACAACATCCACATTTGCCCAATTTGGTTTTGGTGTTGTTGTGATGTATCCATATGTTTTAGATTTAGGATCCACATCAATCGGTCCAAAAGAACCAATCCCGATTGCTGCTAGATTTTTGAATTTAGCAAAAAAATCAGCTGTTTTCTTTAAAGTCTCTTGTGGAGTCGTTGTTGGAAATTGTAGTTCCTCAACCGTGTTGAATTCTTCGTCTGCTACCGCACAAATAAACTTTGTGCCGCCAGCTTCTAAACTTCCATATAAGTTTGTCATAGGCCTAAAGCTCCCTTGGTTATTTTTTATTATTGTATCATATTTTTACCTAAAAAAAGAAGACGAATCCTGTAATAGAATTCGTCTTCTAGAAAAATTATACATGTAATTCTAATACTCGAGTTTTATTCGTAACAGAACCAGTTGCGATTGGAGTCACTTCTGCATAATCCATTGTGTTAGTGATAATGACCATTGTTGTGTCATCTAACCCATTTGCAGCAATCACTTCAGAATCAAATGTTCCGATAATGTCTCCTGCTCTTACACGGTCTCCTTGAGATACTTTTGCTTCAAATCCTTCACCATTCAATGAAACAGTATCGATTCCGACGTGAATAAGAATTTCAGCCCCATTATCTGTTTTTAATCCATAGGCATGGCCTGTTGGGAACGCAATCGCGATTTCGGCATCTGCTGGAGCGTATACAACTCCTTTAGATGGCTTCACTGCAATACCTTGACCCATAACTCCGCTAGAGAATACTGGATCATTTACTTCGCTTAAAGCCACAACTTCGCCAACGATTGGTGAACGTAATTTTTCATCAGCACGTTCAGACGTTGCTACAACAGGTTCTTCCTCTTGAGTTTCTTGTGAAGAAGGTCCTTCTGCTTCAACAGGTGTATCTAACATAGAATCGTCGTAACCGAATAAATAAGTAAACGTAAATCCTAATGCAAATGATACTGCAACCATGAATAAGTATTGTGGTAATTGCCCGTTTCCGACATAAAGCATTGAACCAGGAATGATTGTAATTCCGTTACTTGTACCCGCTAATCCTAGTAAAGCTGAAAGAGCTCCACCTAACGCACCTGCTAACAATGAAAGAACGAATGGTTTACGGAATCGTAAGTTTACCCCGAAGATAACAGGTTCAGTAATTCCTAGGAATGCTGATAAAGCCGCTGGGAATGTTAATGCTTTTAATTTTGGACTCTTCGTTTTAACACCAATCGCAACCGCTGCAGCCCCTTGAGCCGTCATCGCAGCCGTAATAATAGCATTAAATGGGTTTTGTCCAGTCGCTGATAATAAGTTAATTTCTAATAAATTGAAGATATGGTGAACACCAGACACAACGATTAATTGGTGTGTACCACCGATGATTAATCCACCAAGACCAAATGGTAAATACAATACAGTTGTTGTAAGTGAAAGAATCACTTTTTCTACCTGATGGAAGATTGGTCCTAATACAAATAGTCCTAAAATTGACATTACAAATAATGTAATAAATGGTGTTACTAATAAGTCCAATACTTCTGGTACATATTTTCTAACCCATTTTTCAAAATTAGCACCTACAACCCCGATGATAAACGCTGGTAAAACAGAACCTTGTAATCCAACGACATCCACAAGACCGAAGAATTTAATTGGAACAATTTCCCCACCTTGAGCAACCTCCCAAGCGTTAGGAAGAGAACCAGAAATTAACATCAGACCAAGTACAATCCCGATTGTTTGATTTCCACCAAACACTTTAAACGTAGACCAAACTACTAAGGCTGGTAATGCGATAAAGGCTGTATCTGTTAAGATTTTAGAATAGATTAAAAAGTCAGATGGCAAAAGCCTCTAATAATCCACGAAGACCCATGAAAAGACCTGTTGCAACAATCGCTGGAATGATTGGAACGAATACATCCCCGAATGTACGAACAGCACGTTGGAACCAGTTTCCTTGTTTTGCTGCTTCAGCTTTCATTTCGCTTGTTGTTGAAGTTGGTAAACCAAGAGATACCACTTCATCATAAATACGATTTACAGTTCCTGTACCAAAAATAATTTGGAATTGCCCTGCGTTGAAGAATGCCCCTTGAACTTTCTCAATATTCTCGACTCTATTTGTATCGATTTTTTCTTTATCTTTTACCATGATACGAAGACGCGTTGCACAGTGCGCTACACTACTCACGTTGTCTTTGCCACCAATGGCTTCGATAACACTTTTTGCAATTTCAGTATTATTCATCCATTACACTCTCCTTTATAAAAATTGTTACTAATAATAGCACATTTATTTCATTTCGAATTGTATCATTATACCGTTATAAGTCAAGTTACATCTGATAATGAATCACAAAAAGAACACTTCATCCAAAAAAGCTTGCATTTATGCGAAAAAACACGTATTGTAAAGATGCAATTTTAGAGGAGGAATCCATCATGAAATGGACAACAGAACTGAGATATAAACGCTATGATGATTGGTCAGAGGCTGAAAAAAATCAATTAAACTCTACAATGGAAAAGTCCCCTTGGAGAGCGAAATACCACGTAGAACCATCTAGCGGTTTATTAAATGACCCAAACGGATTTTCTTATTTTGATGGTAAATGGATTTTATTCTACCAAAACTTTCCTTTTGGCGCTGCTCATGGATTAAAATCATGGGTTCAACTAGAAAGTGATAATCTTGTGACCTTTAAAGAAACTGGAGTCAAGGTACTACCAGATACTCCACTCGATAGTCATGGTGCGTATTCAGGAAGCGCAATACAATTTGGTGATAGATTGTTTTTATTTTATACAGGAAATGTGAGAGATGAAAATTGGGTTCGCCACCCTTACCAATTAGGGGCACTGATGGATAAAGACGGCCATATTGAAAAACTTGGAAAAGATTTGATCCCTCAGCCTAGTGATGCTACTGGTCACTTTAGAGACCCTCAAATTTTCCAATATAAAGATCATTATTATGCGATTGTAGGTGGTCAAACCCTAGATAAAAAAGGGTTCGTTCGACTCTACCGAGCTGTTAATAACGACTATACAAATTGGGAAGAAATTGGAAATCTAGATTTTAAGAATGACAATACCGCTTATATGATGGAATGTCCGAATTTAGTATTCGTAGATGACAAACCCGTACTCATTTACTGCCCTCAAGGATTAGATAAAGACGTATTCCACTACGATAATATTTATCCAAACTTATATAAAATCGGTGAAACATTCAACCCAGAAAATGCGACAATCACACCCGTTTCTGAGCTCCATCAATTAGATTACGGTTTTGACGTCTATGCTACTCAAGCATTTAACGCACCGGACGGTCGTGCGCTTTGCATTAGCTGGCTTGGATTACCTGATGTTTCTTATCCTAGCGATGTATACGAACACCAAGGGATCTTATCATTAGTGAAAGAACTTTCCATTAAAGATGGTAAGTTATATCAAACTCCAGTAAAAGGAATCGAAAAACTTCGTCAATCTTCACTTCCGTTTAATAAGTATATTAAAAACACATCAAATTGCTACGAGTTAAACCTTAAATTAGAAGGCGATATGATTTATGAACTTGTTCTATTCTCAGACAAGGATGACAATGGACTATCCCTCATCTTTAATCTTGTAGATGGTGAGGTTGTAGTTGACCGTAGTAAAGTTGGAGAAGCCTTTGCTACAGAATATAGTAGTGTTCGTACAGCACCAATTGCTCCAGCAGACACTACAGCGCGTATTTTTATTGATAATTCTGTCTTTGAAATCTTTATTAATGATGGAGAAATGGTCTTTTCTGGTCGTGTCTTCCCTCGCGCGGATCAAACACATATTTCGATCTTACAAGGCGAACCAACAGGAGTCTATTATCCACTGCTTTCATTTACAAATCCAAACTAAAAAAAGAAGATCCGATAGGATCTTCTTTTTTTATGCTTCAACTAATCGGTGAATCCATTTTCCAGAAAAGACTCTTCGTAATCCAATAAAGGCTTTACATAACTCTTCAGCACCAGCACAGATAACAACTAATTGTACTGGGAAGTGCCATACTGCGGCAGCAAGTAACGCTAAAGGCACTCCTATTAGCCAAACACAAGCCATTTCAAGTTTCATGCCGTACTGCGTATCTCCACCACCTCGAAGAATCCCGACCAAGATAATTGAGTTTAATGTTTTAAATACGAAAATCACACCCATAATTTGGAGTAATTGTTGACCGATAAGGAACACTTCAGGACTTAGATGAGCAAACATCAATAGTGTCCAATGTGGAGTTAGGCTTTGAATACCACCAATGACCACTCCAACAACAAGGGAAATTGTAACGAAGCGTTTTGCTTCTTTTTGCGCTTGTTCGACTTCGTTACGTCCGACTCGGTTTCCAAGCATAATACTACAGCTACTACCAATTCCTCGAACAAGAATAAAGGAAAGGTTTTGCACGGCAACCGCCACTTGAATCGCTGCTGTCGCCTGTGTTCCAACCATAGCGTATGCTGCATTATAGAACACTTGTCCAAGAGCCCAGAACGTTTCATTAATAATAACTGGATAAGTTGTAATCCAATAATTCATCCACAGGCCCTTTGATATATGATGCCAGTATCGACCGATTGGTAGTCGGATTGGTCCACTGTATGAAAATACCACACCAAAAAGAACACTCACTTCTACAACACGAGCGATTAATGTCGCTACTGCTGCCCCGACAACACCAAGAGCAGGTGCACCGAATTTCCCAAAAATAAAGACATAGTTAAAGACGGCATTCGTCACAAAGCTACAAATTGTTGCAATAAGAGGAACCTTGGGACTTCCAGTCGTGCGAAGAGCGTTTGTCATCGCAAAACTCCACGCTGTAAATACATAACTTAAAGCAGCCACACGTAAGTAATCCCCGCCGGCTTGAATCACGAGTGGATCCTTTGTAAAAATATGTAGAATTTCATATGGGAATAATACTCCAAGAAGCATGAACACAACGCTGACAACTGTTGATAAAATCAGTGACATTTGATTGACTTCTTGAACCTTGTGCGTATTTTTAATTCCCCAATATTGTGAGAAAAGCACTGCAGAACCAGTGTGAATCCCAAAGCAAATCAACGTAAATAAGAAAAATACTTGGTTTGCAAGACCTACTCCCGCGATACTAGCATCCCCAAGAGAGGAAATCATAATTGTATCTAAAGTATTTAAAAAAGATGTTAATAAACTTTGTAGCGATACCGGAATTGCGATTGCAAGCATTTGTCTATAAAAATGTTTGTTTTCTTTTTCCATTACTATCCCCTTTCATTCAAAATAAAAGAGCGCAATAAACGCTCTTTTACAATTAATTATTTTTCTTCTTCGTTTAGGTTTAGAACAGACATGAAGGCTTCTTGTGGAACTTCAACAGAACCCACTTGCTTCATACGTTTCTTCCCTTCTTTTTGTTTCTCTAACAGTTTACGTTTACGAGAAATATCCCCACCGTAACATTTTGCAAGTACGTTTTTACGCAACGCTTTAATGTTCGTACGAGATAAAATCTTATTCCCAATCGCTGCTTGAATTGGAACTTCGAATTGTTGACGAGGAATAAGTTTTCTAAGCTTCTCAGTAATCGCCTTACCACGATTATAAGCAAATTCCTTATGCACGATAATACTTAAGGCATCGACTACTTCACCATTTAACATGATATCCATCTTCACAAGGTTGCTAGCACGGTATCCGATTAAATCATAGTCAAGAGAAGCATACCCTTTTGTGCTTGATTTTAATGAATCAAAGAAATCAAAGATGATTTCTGAAAGTGGCATCTCGTAAATCACGTTTACACGATATTCATCTAAGTAATCCATTGTAACAAACGTTCCACGTTTACGTTGGCAAATATCCATAACACTACCTACGTACTCGTTTGGCACCATAATAGATGCTTTTACGTAAGGCTCTTCAATCGATTGAACGCTTGATTGGTCTGGCATTTCTGCAGGGTTTGAAACCACTACTTCTGTACCGTCAGTCTTTTGCACATGATAAATTACAGACGGAGCTGTTGTAATCAAATCTAAGTCGAATTCACGCTCTAAACGTTCTTGAATAACGTCCATATGAAGTAATCCTAAGAAACCACAACGGAAACCAAATCCAAGCGCTTGTGATGTTTCTGCTTCAAATTGAAGCGCCGCATCATTTAACTGTAATTTTTCTAACGCATCACGTAAGTCATTATATTTCGATGAATCGATTGGATATAAACCACAGTATACCATCGGATTCATTTTACGATATCCATCTAACGGTTCAGCTGCAGGATTGTTGGCTAAAGTAACAGTATCTCCTACACGAGTATCTTGGATAGTCTTGATGGAAGCCGTAA
Organism: uncultured Streptococcus sp.; assembly: GCA_963551375.1. Taxonomy (GTDB): domain Bacteria; phylum Bacillota; class Bacilli; order Lactobacillales; family Aerococcaceae; genus Granulicatella. The sequence continues at coordinate 20,258 of CAUVGI010000004.1, forward strand.
TATAACCTACATCCCCAACCATTAAGTAATCGCGACTGATTGGTTTTGGAGAGAAAATACCAACATCCACTACATCAAAAGTCTTTCCATTACTCATTAATTGAATCTTATCGCCAGGTTTGACAATTCCGTTTTGAATCCGGACATTTAAGACAACCCCACGATACGCATCATAGACTGAGTCAAAAATCAACGCTTGTAATGGCGCTTCAAGGTCCCCAGTTGGCGCTGGGACTTTTTCGACAATTTGTTCTAAGATTTCTGGAATCCCAATTCCAACTTTAGCACTGGCAAGAACCGCTTCACTTGCATCAATCCCAATGACATCTTCTATTTCCGTACGAACACGTTCAGGGTCTGCTGCAGGAAGATCGATTTTATTAATAACTGGTAAGATTTCCAAATCGTTATCAATCGCTAAATAAACATTCGCTAATGTTTGTGCTTCAATCCCTTGAGCCGCATCCACTACAAGAATCGCACCTTCACAGGCTGCTAAACTTCGTGATACTTCATAAGAGAAGTCCACGTGCCCTGGAGTGTCGATTAAGTGGAAAATATACTCCGTACCGTCTTTTGCATCATATGTTAATTCGACGGCATTTAATTTAATCGTAATCCCACGTTCTCTTTCAAGATCCATTGAGTCTAATAGTTGGTCTTGCATTTCACGGTCAGCAACAGTATCAGTCGCTTGCAAAATACGATCGGCCAACGTTGACTTCCCGTGGTCTATATGCGCAATAATCGAGAAGTTTCGAATGCGCTTCTGTCTTTCTTTCATTTCTTTTAAATTCATGAATAACTCCTTAATACACTACTACAATAAAATTCAAATCATTCTATCAAACTACAATAATAATGGCAAGAACAATTCAGCTAAGTATAAGAAAATAAAGAATCCTAATACGTCTGTAGCTGTTGTTACAAAAATCGTTGATGAAATGGCTGGGTCTAGATTTAGTTTCTTCAAAAGTAAAGGTACGAAGAATCCGAAGAACGCCCCTACCATTAAGTTCATCGCCATCGCTAAAATGACGATAATCGATAAGAAAAAGTTTTGATATGGGATGTAGAGCGCAATCGCTGCAAAAATCCCTGTGATAATTCCGTTGACTAGTCCAAGCCAAATTTCATTTAATACATACTTCTTGTCTTTTTCCCACGTTAATTGTCCAATCGCTACCTCTTGGATAACGAGTGCTAATGTTTGAGAGGCTGAGTTTCCACCCATCCCAGTAATAATTGGCATTGCGACCGCAAGAACTACCACTTGTTCGATGGTATCTTGGAATAAACCGACAACTGCACTCGCCATAAAGGCAGTTATCAAGTTAATCAATAGCCAAGGTGTCCGTTTTCGAATCGATTCATTAAAAGGTCCACCGATTCGTTCTGTTCCTTCAACCCCGCTGATTAATAACATATCTTCGTGGTGCTCTTCTTGCAAGACGTGAACGATATCATCGATGGTGATGATCCCAAGTAACACATTTTGCTTATTGACTACAGGTACAACAGATAAGTCGTACTTCGTTGAAATACGAGCTACTTCTTCTTGGTCTTCTTCTGGTAAAACAGAGATGATATTCGTATGCATCACGTCATGCAAACTCTCGTCTAAATCATGCGTAAATAAATCACGAATATCAATCCACCCAATTAATTTACGTTGTAAACTCGTCACAAAAATAATGTTAATGACTTCTGAGTTTGGAGAAATCTCTCTTAATTTAGATAATGTTTCTTCAACGGTTAAGTGTTCTTTTACCGTAATGTACTCAGTGGTCATAATCCCTCCGGCAGTATCCGGAGCGTAATTTAACATCGTTTGGATATCATCTTGAGAACTTTGTTTCATCATATTGATGTAACGTTTACGGATTCCAACTGGTAAATTCCCTAAAATATCCACGACATCATCGTTTGACATTTGTTGGAACAATAAAGCTACCCTTCTAAATGGGAGTTTCTCAAGCATTCGTAATTGGAATTCAGGTTCAGCAACCTCTAAAATCGAAGCTAATCTGGTATTTGAGATAGAGAACATGAAATTCTTTAAAACATCATCATCGACTTCTTCTAACGCCAAGGCGATATCAATCGGATAATTCTCATTGAAAAGCTCTCTAATTTTCTTAACATCTTTATTCGAAACAATTAAAGCAATATTATCTTTCATGACTCTTCTCCTTTCTATTCCAATAGTACTAGTATAGCATAATTACTGTTCTATCAACAATTCACAAGTAGAAAAAGTTACGCTATAATAATAGAAAATAATGCCTGGAGGTCTCCTATGAAAACGAAAGAAGAATGGATTAAAGAATTAGACTTAGAACCACATGTGGAAGGTGGTTATTTCCGTCAGACTTATAAAGCGATTGAAACGGTAGAATTACCAGATAAACGCATCCGTGCACTCTCCACCTCCATTCTGTTTTTATTAACGAATCAAAACCCATCACATTTCCATTTACTTTCTTCTGATGAGATTTGGTACTATCACTTCGGTCATGCGCTTACCGTGCATATGATTCATCCAGATGGTACATACGAAGCTGTTGAAATTGGGCCTGGAAACGGACAAAAGCTCCAATTTACAGTTCCTGCTGGAGTCGTCTTTGGATCTACCATTGAATCGGACAACGAAGAAGACTTTGCGATTGTGAGTTGCAGCGTTACTCCTGGTTTTGAATACGAAGACTTCAAACTGTATACACAAGACGAATTATTAGAAAAATATCCTGAGCACGAAGGAATTATTCGTCGTCTTGCAGTATCTTCTAAATAAACAAAAAGAACTTAGCAACCAAATGCTAAGTTCTTTTTAATATTATTCAAATGTATCTTTAAAGGCGTTCTTCATTTTGTCGAAGAAGTTCTCTTCTCCATTATGAAGGTCCGTTCCTTCCTCACTAGCAAATACTTGTAACGCTTGTCTTTGCTTATCTGTCAGTTTCTTAGGAGTATCTACGATGACTTCTACATGTTGGTCACCGTTTCCTGTTCCGCGAAGTTTTGGAGCACCTTTTCCACGTAATCGTAAAATTGTTCCTGATTGTGTTCCAGCAGGAACTTTTAATTTCACTTTACCATGAACAGTCGGCACATCCACTTCGTCCCCAAGAGCCGCTTGAGCAAAGTTTACATGGAGTTGATAGTAAATATCTGCTCCTTGACGCTTAAATGTCTTGCTTTGTCCAACACGGAAGATGACGTAAAGGTCACCATATGGACCACCATTGAAACCAACTTCCCCTTGGCCTTGAAGACGCATTTGATTTCCATCTTCAACCCCAGCAGGGACTTTTACTTTCACTTTATGCGTTTCATCTACTTGACCATGACCGTGACACGTTGTACATTTTTCTTTAATTTCTTGTCCTGTACCATGACACACATCACAGGTTGTTTGGCTCATCATACGACCGAATGGTGTATTTCTCTCAACGTTAATCACACCTGCACCATGACATTTTGAACATGTTGTTGGATGCGTACCAGGTTTTGCACCAGTACCATGACAGGTTTGACATTCATCGCTTCGGTGATAATGAATGGTTTCTTCTTTACCAAAGATAGCTTCTTCAAATGTTAAATCCATGACATATTGAAGGTCGGCCCCTTGACGCGGCATGTTTGCGCGGTCCGCACGACTACCTCCGCCACCGAAGAAACTACTAAAGATATCTTCGAATCCACCAGTAAAGTTTCCATTACCGCCGAATCCACCAAATCCATCAAATCCACCACCGAATCCGCCTCCGCTAAATCCAGAATTTGGATCGTAAGAAGCATGTCCGTATTGGTCATACGCTGCACGTTTTTGTGCATCTCCTAAGATTTCATAAGCTTCAGCGATTTCTTTAAACTTTTCATCTGCTCCAGGTTCTTTATTAATATCTGGATGGTATTTTTTAGATAGTTTACGATAAGCTTTCTTAATATCTGCTTCAGAGGCATCTTTGGATACGCCTAAAATTTCATATAAATCTCTTTTAGCCACTGAATTGCCCCTCCTTTTCTTTCATAGTTTACAAAGGATATGGGCGTAAGGCCACTAAGTAGCCTTACACCCTATCGTTTTAGCAAATATTAGTCTACTTCTTCGAAGTCAGCGTCTACAACGCCATTGTTATTTGAAGATGCTTGTTCTGTTGGACCTTCTTGAGAAGCACCAGCTGCTTGTTGAGCTGCGGCAGCTTGTTCATAAAGTTTTACAGTTAAGTTTTGTACTACTTCATTTAAAGCATCACGTTTTACTTTCATAGCTTCTAAGTCGTTTGCTTCTACAGCTGCTTTTAATTCGTCACGAGCTGCTTCAGCTTTTTGAACGTCACTAGCATCTACTTTACCGTCTAATTCTTTCAATGTTTTATCAACAGTGAAGATTAATTGGTCAACTTCGTTACGTAAATCTACTTCTTCTTTACGTTTTTTATCTGCTTCAGCATTTGCTTCTGCATCTTTTACCATACGTTCGATTTCTTCGTCTGATAAACCTGAAGAAGATTTGATTGTAATAGCTTGTTCTTTACCAGTTCCTAAATCTTTAGCACGAACATTTACAATACCGTTTTTATCGATATCGAATGTTACTTCGATTTGAGGCACACCACGAGGAGCAGCTGGAATATCAGTTAATTGGAAGCGACCTAAAGTCTTGTTGTCCGCTGCCATTGGACGTTCACCTTGTAATACGTGTACGTCTACTGCTGGTTGGTTATCCGCTGCAGTTGAGAATACTTGTGATTTGCTTGTTGGGATTGTAGTGTTACGATCGATTAATTTAGTGAACACGCCACCCATTGTTTCAATACCAAGTGATAATGGTGTTACGTCTAATAATACGATATCTTTCACATCACCAGAGATAACCCCACCTTGGATTGCAGCACCCATCGCTACTACTTCATCTGGGTTTACTGATTTGTTAGGTTCTTTACCAGTTTCGTTACGAACAGCTTCAACAACTGCTGGAATACGAGTTGATCCACCAACTAATAATACTTGGTCGATATCTGAAGCTGTTAAACCTGCGTCAGCTAATGCACGACGAACTGGTTCTTTTGTACGTTCTACTAAATCATGAGTTAATTGATCAAATTTAGCACGAGTTAATGTTACTTCTAAGTGTAATGGGCCAGCTGCACCAGCAGAAATGAATGGTAAGCTGATTTGTGTTTGAGATACACCTGATAAGTCTTTCTTAGCTTTTTCAGCAGCATCTTTCAAACGTTGCATTGCCATTTTATCGCTTGATAAATCAATACCGTTATCACGTTGGAATTCTTCTACTAAGAAATCAATGATTTTTTGGTCGAAGTCATCCCCACCAAGATGGTTATCACCAGCTGTTGATAAAACGTCGAATACGCCGTCTCCTAATTCAAGGATAGATACGTCGAATGTACCACCACCAAGGTCGAATACTAAGATTTTTTCTTCATGGTCAACTTTATCAAGACCATATGCAAGAGCTGCTGCAGTTGGTTCGTTAACGATACGTTCAACTTCTAAACCAGCGATACGACCAGCATCTTTAGTTGCTTGACGTTGAGCGTCGTTGAAGTATGCAGGTACTGTAATAACTGCTTTTTCAACTTTTTCTCCAAGATATTCTTCAGCATATCCTTTTAAGTATTGTAGAATCATTGCTGAAATTTCTTGAGGTGTATAAGATTTACCTTCGATTTCTACTTTATATCCTGTTTCGCCCATGTGACGTTTGATAGATGCAATTGTATTTGGGTTTGTTACAGCTTGACGTTTTGCAACCTCACCTACTTGGATTTCTCCATTTTTGAACGCTACAACAGATGGTGTTGTACGGTTTCCTTCTGGGTTTGCAATAATTTTTGCTTCGTTACCTTCTAAAACAGCTACTGCTGAGTTTGTTGTTCCTAAGTCAATACCAATAATTTTACTCATATTTAATTCACTCCTATTTATGAAATTTATTATTTATTTTAAGCTTCGTCTTCTTATTGTGAGACGATGACCATTGCTGGTCGTAATACTCGATCTTTTAATTTGTATCCTTTTTGATACACTTGCACTACTCGGTCTGCTTCTTGACCGTCCTCAACAGGAACAGTTTGAACAGCGTGATGTAATGTAGGATCAAAAGGTTGATTTAGGGCATCGATTTCTTCGATACCTTCTTCTTTTAGTGCATAAAGGAAACCTTCATACACCATCTCAACCCCTTTTTTAAGGTTTTGAGCTTCTTCTGATTCACTTGGAGAAGCGATTGCTCTCTCAAGGTTATCAATCACATTTAATAAGTTTTGCGCAAGACTTTGACTGCGATATTTTGCAGCGTCTTGTCTTTCTTTTGCGTTTCTCTTTTGGATATTCGAGATTTCAGCAGAGAGTCGATAAACTTGATCGTTCAACTTCTCTACTTCTTGTTGTAATTTCTCTTCATTCGTAAGTTCTGTTGTGGTTTCTTCAGTAACTTCTTCTTGAGGAGCTTCATCTGCAACAATTTTTTCTTCTTTTAATTCTTCTTTAGTGTTTTGTTCATTTATTTCCAAGATTTCATCTCCTTACTCTATAAGTTACGATAATAATCTTCTATCGTGGTTGCTAACTCTTCCCTGAGTCCTTTTACAATTGATAATACATTCGAATACGGCATATTCTTTGGTCCAAGAAGTGCAATCAGTCCTGTATCTTGGTTTGGAGTTTCGTAACTAGCAGTTACCAAACTAAAGTCACCAAGTAACGGATGATCCATTTCTGACCCGAGCCTAATTTGAATATCTTGATGATCATTGGTTACTAATTGATGTAACTTCGACTGATCATCCATCAATTGATAAATTCCTTTGAGTTGATCCACATTAGCGTGATGATCAAAGAAATTTAACAAATATCTTCTTCCTGCGACATGCATTCGATCATTTTCGAAACGATTCATCATTTCTTGAATCACTTTGACGATTTGAATTTGTGAATTCATGTAGCGATTCATAAGGATTGGAAGATCCGTCTTTAATCGTTTAGCAACGATATCTAGCGGTACTCCAATTAATTCATCATTGATGATGCGAACCACTTTCTCTAAATCACTATCGTCAATAGCTCCCGGAACCGTATATACTTTATTTTCAACCAAACCATTACTGATGACTATGATTGCCATCACTTGATTTGGATTTAAACGAACAAGTCTAAATCCCGATAAGGTTGCTGTTTTCACTTCCGGTCCAAAAGAAATTGCTGTGTAGTTCGTTAATGTTGCTAGTATGTCAGCAGATAAACGAAATACATCTTGAATCTCTAATGTTGACTGTTGGAAAACTTCACGAATTTGATTTCGAACGCTTAAAGAAACAGGTTGCTTTTGTCTAGGTAGAATGTTGTCGATATAGTAACGATATCCTTTATTAGAAGGAACTCGCCCAGAAGAAGTATGGTTCTTTTCAAGATAGCCCATCTCTTCTAGCTTCATCATCTCGTTACGAATCGTCGCTGAACTAAATGGTAATTCAGCAACTTCCATCAACTTCTTCGACCCGACCGGCTCCAAAGTTTCCGTATATAATTGTATGATTAATTGTAAGATTAGCAATTGTCTATTGGTTAACATCATAGTCACCTCTCTTTAGCACTTGACTAAGACGAGTGCTAACCACATTTATAATTTAACACATTGGTCAAATTAAGTCAATATAAAAATACTAGGACTTTAGACTGATTTTTTGAAGGTTTTGTACTACAACTATTGCCGTAGATAAGGCATTTCTACTATATATTGAATGTCTTTTGGTTTTCCTTTATAATTTTTTTATAGAATAATCTATAAGTTTATAGAAAGGAACATCAAAATGAAGCTTAAACATTTCACACTTGCTTTTCTTTCAGTTTTCCTATTTGGCTTCTTTTTCTATAACAGCTCTATAAAAGCTGCTGAAAGTCAAACTGTTAATGTAACTACGGTGGATATAGATACATTAACCCCAACTGAATTAAGCAATATGATAAATGGTACTCCTTCGGGATCAGTTTCTTCGAACGCTACTGTAAAACTAGTTTATAAGAAGAAAGCATGTCCTGTTGATAAGCCAACATTACCAAATACTGGGGTTACAAGTAACTTAGCAGCAATCATTTTCGGTTCACTGCTATTAGTTTCTAGCTTACTTTTAGTTAAGTCTTCTAAAGGAAGAAAATTAATCATACTCTTCGTATTAGGTGGAACAAGTATTGCGCTAGCAACTCCTGCAATTGCTTCGACAATTGAAGTAATTGGTGAAACTAAACTGTTTTCTATTTCAGCTTTGAATGATATTACTATTCCAGAAATTGAGTGCTACGAGTATGTTGGTTACATTATACCTACTGTAGAAACGACAACTGTTGAGTCAACAACTTCAGAAACTGTATCAACTGAGACTACTGAAACAACTGAAGATACAACAATTGTAACAACAACTACCGAAGCGGAAACGACAACCGCTCAAACAGAGACAGAGGTAACTGTTCTTCCGGGAACACCATCTCCACCTTAATCAAAAGACAAGGGACAGCTGTTCTAGCTGTCCGTTTTTATTTCTATATTTTCCTTTGAAAGGAAAAATAATGATTTCACATTTCTTTGCAAATTTTCATTATTTCCATTATAATTTCATAAATAAAAAGAATGAAAAAAGAAAGGATTTATTATGAAATCATTCAAAAAATTAGTAGCCCTAATTTCTTTAGCGTTTTTAACAGCAATTTTCGCTTCTAATTTTACTTCTGCATATGCAGATAGTACGACTAAAGTGAACATCACGAATGTTGATATTGCTTCACTTTCTAATTCTGAAAAAGAATTAATCATCTCTGGGAACCCTTCGGGAGCAGTAAACTCTACTACTTCTGTAAAATTAGTTTACAAGAAAGTGGCTTGTCCAATTGACAAACCTTCTCTTCCTAACACTGGAACATCAACAAGTTTAGTGACACTTGGAGCTGGACTTTTAGTATTAGGTGCAGCCTATGCTCTATTAAAATCAAATAAAGGTAAAAAGTTAATTACTATTTTATTTGTGGTTGGAGCTGGTAGCATTCTTGTCGGATCTGTAGACGCTTCGCAAGTGACCTTAAACGGTGAAACTAAAGTAGTCTCTATTTCGCAATTAGAAGAAATTACTGTAGATGAAATTGACTGTTATGAATATGTTGGATATATCATTGTTAGAGGTGATGAAACAACAACGGTTACTACTGAAAGTGGAACTACTAAAGTAACAACAACTGAAACACCTACAACAGAGACACCTACTACTGAAGGTCCAACAACTGGTGAAACAACCACTGAGGAAACTACAGAAGAAACAACTACAGAGCAAACTGAATCTGAAGAAGAAGTAACTATAAAGCCAGGTACTCCTGCTCCAGCTTAAAGAACTCTATAAATACAATAAGAGGTAGATTTTACATCTACCTCTTTTAATTTACTTCATTCATATAAATGGTTTCATAAAACGGAATTAATTCCTTCAATGCGTCCGCAAGTTCTTCTTCAATTCCATCTTTGGTACTTTCAAGAAATACTGGCCTTCTTAAAATGACTTTACGTATTTCTCCTTCTTTGACAGCTTCTATTAGTTCATCTCTATTAGATACGTTTCCTTCGTATGCTGTTGCATTCTTTTGAAAATCAGATGCTACGTATAGAATGTCACGATTAGGTTCACATTCCAACACTTTGTTTTGTAACCTCAGAGAGCGTTCGTTCATTTTACGTTCGATAAAACTCAATTCTACATATACGCCCAATTTATCGTCATTATAAAACAACCGTAATGCAAAGGATGGATTTCCTTCATCTTGCCCCTCTTCGATAAAGTATCTCCAAAAAGCGGGTCTTGCCACTTGAGCTTGATTCATCCATTGACTAACTCGGTCCATGCGAAATGACTTAAAGTTCTTCTGAAACACTTCTGTTAACTTCGTGAATTCCTGTCTTGCATCTTGGCCAGCTTTCTTCAACTGTTCCATTTCTACTGCAATTTCTGGAAATTTTACTGGATTTTTATATTTAACTTTGTCATACCGAAAGAAATAACTCATCTTTTCAATTGAAATCATGATTTTCCTCCTGAATATGGCTCTTCAATCGGTCAATCATATAGACACCCACATCTATAATTGGAATATTTGAGAGCTGTTCTAATTCTCTCTTTACATATGGAAAATGTGTACACCCTAATACGACAGCTTCGATTTCTGTACTCTCAAAATAATGGAAAAGACTTTGAAAATCAAATTGCTTAATAATCTCCTCTTGGGGTTTGCCAGTTTCAATCGCTTTAACAAGTTCTAACATCGTCACACCAAAAACCTTAAGATTAGGATTGGCAATATATAGATTGTTTTCTACCCCAGTTAACCCATGAGAATTAGCTGCCATTACAGCTAAATAATCATGTTCTACTCCAAGTGTTCGATACATTTGCATCGGAGTAATCATTGGGAGTTTATATTCGTCTTGCAATTTATCAAAATTTACAACAGAACTGAGTGAATTACAATAAACAAAAATAGCATCGATGTCATTTTTCATCCCATCAATCACACTTCTAATATACTGATCTCTTTCTTCTTCCTCTAAGGATTGAAAAGTTGTTTGTTCGACTGGATTATTAGAAATAGGAACAGAGATTGTTCGAGTGAATCCATTTTTCTTTAATAAATCGACACCTAACTTCGTGTCCATTGGTGTTCCTGCCATTACAGCAATCCGCATTTACATTACTCCTTTATAAAAAATAAGGATGAACACTTGGCTCACCCTTATTTCGATTCATCATTATTTAGTTGCACGACGTACGTATGTACCTTCTGCAGTGTTAACTTCTAAGTACTCTCCTGCTTCGATGAAGTCTGGAACGTTAACTACTAAACCTGTTTCCATTGTAGCTGGTTTACCAGAACCTGTAACTGTAGCACCTTTGATTGATGGTTGAGTTTCAGTAACTTGTAGTACAACTGTTGATGGTAATGAAACCCCGATTACTTCAGAACCGTAGAATTGGATTTTAACTTCCATGTTTTCTAAGATATATTTTAATTCTTGTTCGATTGTTTCTTCAGGAATTTCGTATTGTTCGTATGTTTCTAAGTCCATGAATACTCCAACGCCATCTTGGCTGTATAAGTATTGAACATCTTTAGTATCGATATGTGCACGTTCTACTTTTTCATCAGGACGCATTGTTGTGTCTACTGTTGAACCGTTACGAACGTCACGGATTTTCATACGCATTACAGTGTTCCCTTTACCTGGTTTGTGGTGGCTGATTTCCAACACTTTAATTAATTTTCCATCAAGAATGAATGTCATTCCAGCTTTTAAATCACTTACGTTAATCATTTTCTGACTCCTTTAGTTAAAATTTTACTTTCTATTTATACCACATTTTCTTAAAAAATGCACTCTTTTCAGTAATTTTTTAATCTACAAGATTCCAACACGTTTAAAGATTAAATCTACATTCTTGATATGGTAGTGATAATCGAACGCATCATCTAGATCTTCTTTACTTAGAGTAGCCGTAATTTCAGGTTGCTCTTCTAAAACAGAACGGAATGGTAATTTTTCATCCCAAGCTTTAGCTGTACATGGTTGTACTAAATCATAAGCTTTTTCACGACTCATTCCTTTGTCGATCAGCTTCAATAATACTCTTTGACTGTAAATTAAGCCAAAAGTCGCATCCATATTGCGTAACATATTTTCTGGGAATACCGTCAAGTTCTTAACGATATTACCGAAACGACGAAGCATATAGTTCAATAAAATCGTGCTATCTGGAATAATAATACGTTCTGCTGAAGAATGCGAAATATCGCGTTCATGCCATAAGTTCACGTTCTCATACGCAGTCACCATATGTCCTCTGATCACACGAGCCAGTCCAGCCATATTTTCAGAACCAATTGGATTTCGTTTATGTGGCATTGCTGAAGATCCTTTTTGCCCTTTTGCAAAGAACTCTTCTACTTCACGTGTTTCAGATTTTTGTAGCCCACGGATTTCTGTCGCGAATTTTTCGATACTTGTCGCAATTAAAGCGATTGTAGAAAGGTAATCCGCATGTAAGTCACGAGATAAAATCTGTGTAGAGATTTCTTGAGGACGAATCCCTAATTTACGACATACATATGCTTCCACTTCAGGAGAAATATTGGCAAATGTTCCAACTGCTCCACTAATTTTACCAGCTTCAACCCCTTGGGCTGCACGTTCGAAGCGTTCAATATTCCGTTTCATTTCTGAATACCATAACGCTAATTTTAAACCAAACGTGGTTGGTTCAGCATGAACTCCATGCGTTCTACCCATACAAACCGTATCTTTATAAGCTAAGGCTTTTTCTTTAATGATTTCTAGGAAGTCTGCTAAGTCTTTACGTAAAATATCGTTGGCTTGTTTCAACTGATAACCATAAGCTGTATCCACCACATCTGTACTCGTTAATCCGTAGTGAACCCATTTCTTTTCTTCACCAAGACTTTCAGAGACACATCTTGTAAATGCAACAACATCATGTCTTGTTTCTTCTTCAATTTCCAAAATACGTTCTACCGTAAATTTTGCGTTTTTACGAATCTTTTCTACATCTTCTTTTGGGATTTCTCCTAATTCAGCCCAAGCTTCATCCGCTAAAATTTCAACTTCTAGCCAACAGTTATAACGATTTTCATCAGACCAAATTTTTGCCATTTCTGGACGTGTGTAACGTGTAATCATGATTTCCTCCTAATACAACTCCATAGTAACATGCGTGATTCCAACTATATCATACGGATCTGAAACTACTTCAAATCCAAGTGATTCATATAATTTTACTAAATGTGCTTGTGCATGGACTTCAATGACAGTATCCACAAACCACTCTTTGCATACTTCTTTAGCGCGTTCTAACAATGCACGACCTTTTCCTTTGCCTCGGTATCTATTATCTATTAATACTCGACCAAGAAGGATCTTCTCTTTTTCAGGAATAATGCGTAAATAAGAAATCACTTCATTAGCATCATTCATCTCAAATAGATGCCAGGAAATTGTATCGGTATCATCGATTTCTTGATAATTCAACTTTTGACCCACAATAAAGGTTTCAATTCTAGCTTTATAAATGGCTACAATCTCTTCTTTTGTTAATTCATGGTAATTCTTTAAATACCACATAGAGAATCAACCTCTCTTCGCTTTGAAATAATTTCTTGTATTTTCCTCATCTTGTTTCAATTGGTCAATCAAAGCCTCAATACCGTCAAATTTCAATTCTGGTCTTAAATACTTCAACCATTTCACACGAACTGGTAAGTGATAAATATCTTTGTCAAAATCGAGTATGTTTACTTCGATCGTTACTTTATGGACATCATCAAAAGTTGGATTAATGCCAATCGATGCCATTCCTGGAAGCCATTGACCTTCTACTAGCATTTCAACGACATAAACACCATTTTTTAATAGGAATGTATCATTTGACACTTCAATATTCGCAGTTGGGAACCCAAGCATTTTACTGCCTCGTCCAAAGCCATGAACAACGACTCCATCCATCATGTAGTCATATCCTAACAATTTATTTGCTTCTTCAATACGCCCTTCTTGCAATAAATCTCTCACAGCTGTCGAACTAATCTTCCCACTATCGTTCTTTTGTTCAGAGATGGTAATAATCTCAAAACGATTCGAAGCATACTTTGGTAATAATTCCATGTTCGCAATGTCTCTCTTGCCATAAGTGTAATCAAAACCAGCTACAATGACTTTTGCATTTAATCCAACAATATATTGTTCGACAAATTCTTGCGGAGTGAGAGCTCCAAATTCCTTAGTAAAATCAACTAAATAGAAAATATCAACACCTAGTTCTTCTAATAATTCCTTCTTACGTCCTAGTGGGGAGACATATTGAATGCTCTCAGGATCCACGTTTTGAAAAATAACAGATGGATGCTGATTAAAAGACATCACTGCAACTTTAAAGCCGCGTTCCTGTCCGACTCTTTTGGCAGTAGTAATCACTTCTCTATGCCCTAAGTGGATTCCATCAAAGAAACCTAAAGCAAGGACAATCGGTTCTTGAAGTACCCACTCTTTTTTATAAGGGTGTGTTAACTCTATTGTTTGCATTCTTCTCTCCTTTCTATAACATTTTTATTGGTTTTAATAAGCCTTTTTTTATCGGATGAGGAGCATAAATTGAAACGAGTTGCCCTTCATAATAACAAGCTGTCGGCGATTCAATTTGAGGAAATTCAGATTGTAATAATAGCGCACCATTTTTAAAACGAATGAATTCATCTTGGGTCAAATCCATTCGTGGATAGTCTTTAAAAACTAAATCAACTGGTTTTAGGACTTCTTGCGCTTTATCTTTTTGAGCAAGTCTATTTAGGTCTTCTAACGTTATGCAATCATCCGTTTGAAAAGGTCCGCTTTTCACTCGGGTTAATTGAGACATATGCGCTTCAACCCCCAGCGCTCTTCCTAAATCAACAGAAAGGGTTCGAACGTAAGTCCCTTTACTACAACTCACTTCAAACTTCCATGATTGCGTCTTCGATTCCTCATTATAAACAGGTTCTGAAATTCGTCTGAAATCATAAATCATTGCTTTTCTGATGGGACGTTCTACCTCTTCTCCAGCTCTTGCATATTCGTAAAGACGCTTCCCGTTCACTTTAACCGCAGAATACATCGGTGGAATCTGAGTAATTTCTCCAATGAAACTTTGCATTTTTTCATCTATTTCTGGAATAGAGAAAGGATATTCAATTGGAGATGAAGCAACAATTTCCCCATGTGCATCTTCGGTCTCGGTTGAAAATCCTAATGTAATTTCACCTTGATAAACTTTATTGGCTTCGTGAAGATTCTCAACAACCTTAGTCGCTTTTCCAATACAAATTGGTAACACTCCATCTACTTCAGGATCGAGCGTTCCAGAATGGCCGACTTTTTTTGTTTTTAATAATTTTCTGACCTTATAGACACAGTCAAATGACGTCATGCCTTTTTCTTTCCATAACGGAAGGATTCCGTCCATCCCATTCATCACCTCAGACTTTACATTTGCTAACCTATTGTATCATAATTCACCCTTTTCCACATAGATTATGAATATAGCTTTTTATGCGAAAAATATGGTATTATAAATAAGTAAACTTATTTGATAGGAGTGACTTTAATGTCTAAAGTATATATTGTAACGGACTCAACAGCAGATTTAACTGAAGAAGAAGTAAAACAATTTGAAATCTCTATCGTTCCAATGAACATCTCAATCGATGATGAAAATTATATCGATGGCGTAACAATTACTAAAGAAGAATTTAAAGAAAAAATGATTGCAAGTGCTGAGCTTCCAAAAACAGCTCAACCTTCTATTGGACGTTTTGTAGAAGTATATGATGAACTTGGCAAAAACGGAGATTCTGTGATTTCAATTCAGATGATGCGTTCAATAAGCGGTACTGTCGACGCTGCTCGCCAAGCAGCTGACATCACAGAAACAAATGTCACTGTTGTTGATTCGGACTTCACTTCCAGATCCATGGGGATGATTGTTAAAGAGGCCGCTAAAGCAGCTCAGGATGGAAAAACAGTTGAAGAAATTCTTGAGATTATTGAAGATGCTAAGAAACGCACTACTCTTTATTTAACAGTTGTTAACTTAGACAATTTAATTAAAGGTGGCCGTATTAGCCAACTAATGGGAATGTTCTCTAACTTACTGAATATCAAATTATTCCTTCAAGTCATTAACGGGAAAATTGAAATCATCCAAAAAGGACGAGGCTTAAAATCGCTTCAAAAGAAATATGATGAAATCTTTGAACAGATGAAATCAGCTCCAAAGGGGATTCAAGAAATCGGAATTATGCATGCAGGCTTAAGTGACTTTAACGAAGGAAATATCGCTCGTGTACGTGAGTTATTCCCTGATGTACCACTAACAATTGTAACAACTTCACCAATCATCATGAGCCATACAGGCGTAGATGCAATGGCCATTACTTACTTAGAAAATAAATAAAAAAATAAGCAACTAACTCTCAAAGCGAGAATTAGTTGCTTTTTTGTTAGTTTAATATTTGTCCAATAAAGATACCAACATAAGTACCAATAATGTATCCAAGCGTCCCTACAAGCATTGTAGGAGCTACGAAACGATGCCATCCTTTAGAGATAGCCATCGCTGCAGCTGTTGTTGGTCCACCGATATTTGCGTTTGAAGCAAGAATGGCTTCTTCCACTGTGAATCCGAAAATTTTTGCACCAGCAAATGTCACTGCCATGTTCACAAAAACCATGATAGCACAGAACACTAATAACAATGGAGACTTTTCAATGATTGCTCCGATTGAAGCTGGAATTCCGATAACCACGAAGAATAAGTATATCAAGAAAGTTCCAATTTCATTTGCTCCACTAATCTTCTTGAAGTATTTTGCAAAAATCGTTGAGCAAGCTACTGTTAAAGTAGTTAGAATTAAATATTTATTCGAAACTAGTTGAATAAAGCTGTTATCCCCTAGACCGGAAATAAATTCAGATAAAGTAAAGCTAATTGTTACGATAATAACAGAAATCGCAAAAACAAACGCTACATCTTGAACAGTGATAATTGTATCTTTGCCATAAGCTTTTTCTTCTTCCTCTTTGACACCTTCTGTATAAGCAAATTTAAAATGCTTTTTGAAGAATCCAATTGAAGGAATCATCAGTAAGATTAAGAAATAGAATACCATTAATAAGTTATCCGCAACTGTTGCAGCAGAAATCAATTCTTTTGGAATCTCAAAAGCGGATGAAACAGCAACAAAGTTTACTCCTCCACCGATATAACTTCCAACCATCATTCCAGCGATATGGTTTAGTACTGGAATAGCTTTAGATAAGGCTAAATACCCTAGTACTGCCCCAAGAACAGTCCCTACAGAACTGATTAGGAAGATAGCTAATAATCGTCCACTCTCTTTCCAAATTTGTTTTAAATCGCATTGGAATAAAAGCATTGGGATGGCTAAAGGAACAACAACTCCCCAAACTTGATCATATACAGGCGATTCTGTAGGAATTACTCCTAAATTACTTAATGTCGCTGCCATTAACAGACCTATAATCGCTCCACTAATCTTTGCAGCCCATTTATATCGATTTTCTAAAAAGATACTGATAGTCGCAATCCCAACGATAATAGACCACAATACCCATGTATTATTTGCATCAATCATAAAACACCTCTTCTGGCTTTTTAAATACACACGAAAATTATCATATATGATAATTTTTTACTAAAAAGGCAAAAGAGTTGTTTCTGTTTGATGTCCTTTTGCCCTTAAAATTATTATCTTTGTTCGTCTTCTTCTTGAATTGATTTTAAAAGCTCATCGATATGATTACCGTAATCCACTGATTCATCACGTTTAAAAATCAATTCTGGAGTCTTGTACAATGAAAGACGTTTGCCTAATTCACGACGGATTAAGCCTTTTGATTTTTCTAAACCACGTTCAGTCGCTTGACGTTCACTAGCTAATTTTTGAAGTGTTGTATAGTAGATAGTTGCAATTTGCAAATCACCAGTTACTTCTACTTCAGTAATTGTAATTTCTTGTACACGTGGGTCACGCACTTTTTTAGATAGGATATCATTTACTTCTCGTAAAATTTCTTGTGACACACGTCCAACTCTAAAGTTTGCCATTTTGTCTCCTTTCCAACGAAAGAGGCACTGCAATCAGTCCCTCTTTGTTCTAGTTAAATCATAAATTTCTTCTTAAATTTGGTCGATTCAAAGCGAATTTTCTCGCAAAAGCTAAACAGTCGGTCTCACACTATTTGGATAACGGCTTGAAAATTCTGAATCGACGTGCGTTTCCCGAAACATCCGCACGACTATTCTAGTCGTTTACGGTGTTCCGGTCCAACGGTTCGATTCATAACGAATTTTCTCGCACTATTTATATAACGGCTTGACCTCCTAGCTTTGGCGTCCACTTCGTTAAGCTTCGTAAAATCTTTGCGATTTTCCTCTCCTTAACTCCAGTGTTCCAAAGCTAAACAGTCGGTCTCACACTATTTTCTTTTAATCTCGACCATTTCGTATGCTTCGATGATATCGTCTACTTTAATATCGTTGTAGCCTTCAATCATGATACCGCATTCGAATCCAAGTTTAACTTCTTTAGCGTCGTCTTTGAATCGTTTCAAGCTTGCTAATTCACCTTCGTAAATAACAATGTTATCACGGATTAAACGAACTGAGCTTGAGCGTTTAACAACACCTTCTAATACGTATGAACCAGCAATTGTTCCAAGTTTAGATACAGTGTATGTTTCACGGACGATAGCTTGACCAGTGATTTTCTCTTCGAATTCTGGATCTAACATACCTTTCATCGCTGTTTCAATTTCATCGATTACGTTATAAATGATACGGTGTAAACGAATATCTACTTGATCAGATTCAGCTTGAATCTTCGCTTGCGGCGTAGGTCTTACGTTAAATCCAATGATAATCGCGTTACTTGCAGTAGCAAGAGTAATATCACTCTCATTGATTGCCCCTACAGCTGTATGGATAATCTTCACGCGCACGCCTTCTACTTCAATCTTTTGTAAGCTTGATGCTAATGCTTCTACAGAACCTTGTACGTCAGCCTTGATGATGACATTAACTTCTTTCAATTCTCCTTCTTTTAATGTAGAGAATAAGTTATCTAATGTAATACGGCTTGAAGCGTTACGTTGTTCGATTAAGGCACGTTTCGCACGTTCTTCACCAGCTGAACGCGCAGTCTTTTCGTCTTCGAATACTACGAAGCGGTCACCGGCTTGAGGTGAAGCGTTAAGACCAGTAATCTCAACTGGAGTCGCTGGTAAAGCAGTTTTCACACGACGTCCTTGGTCATTCACCATTACACGGACACGTCCAAATGTATTACCAACAACGATTGGGTCCCCAACTTTAAGAGTTCCTTCTTGAACTAATAATGTTGCGATAGGTCCTTTTGTTTTATCTAAACGAGCTTCGATTACAGTACCTAAAGCTAAACGGTTAGGATTTGCTTTCAACTCTTGAACTTCAGCTACTAAAAGAATCATTTCTAATAACTCTTCAATGTTTTGGTTGAATTTCGCTGAAATCTCAACGAAAATTGTGTCTCCACCCCATGCTTCAGGAACAAGTCCTAAATCAGAAAGTTCTTGCATTACACGTCCAGGGTTCGCTGCTGGTTTATCGATTTTGTTCACAGCAACAATAATTGGAACATCTGCTGCTTTCGCATGGTTAATCGCTTCGATTGTTTGTGGCATTACACCGTCATCGGCTGCTACTACGATAACTGTAATATCAGTGATATCCGCTCCACGCGCACGCATTGTTGTGAAGGCCGCGTGTCCTGGAGTATCTAAGAATGTAATTGGTTTGCCATCAATTTTGATTTGGTACGCACCGATATGTTGAGTGATACCACCTGCTTCACCCGCTACAACTGAAGAGTTACGTAATTGGTCAAGCAATGTTGTTTTACCATGGTCAACGTGTCCCATGATTGTTACAACTGGAGGACGTACAGTGCTTTCAGCACCTTCTGCAGCTGCTTCTTCAAAGTACACATCTAAATCAGAAATATCTTTTTCGATTTTTTCTTCAGCATCCATACCATAGTCTGCTGCTAATAATTCAATTGCGTCTTTAGATAGACCTTGGTTTAAAGTCGCCATTACTCCTAATAGGAATAATTTTTTGATGATTTCTGCTGGTTCGCGTTTGATTTTCTTCGCTAATTCAGCAACTGTCATGCCATCTGTATACACTAAAACTTCTGGTAATTCGTGGAATTTACGTGCTGGAACAGCTGGTTTAGCTTTTTGTTCATCACGACGGTTTCCTTTTTTACCTTTTTGGTTACGGTTTTTCTTGCTAAAACCATCATTGTTAAAATCGTTAAAACGTTGTTGGTTTTTTCTGTCGTTATTGCGATTGTTTCTTGGTGATTCGAAACGATCGTTATTGTTGTTTGGTTTTTGATTGTTACGTGGACGTTCTACTTGTCCTTGTTGGTTTGAACGAGCTTCATTACGTGCTGGTTCTTTCTTAAATGAAGGACGGTTTCCATTCGCGTTTTGTGGTTTTTGGTTTGGACGTTCTTGATTTCTCTTATCGTTTTGCTCATGACGTCTTTGATTTTGAGAATGGTTACGTTCTTGATTTTGTTTGTGTTGTCCTTGTTTTGGACTGTGGTCTTCTCTCTTTGTAAATTCTTTCTTAGGAGCGTGACCTTTTTCTACTTCTTTTTTAGGTTCAGCTTTTTTCACTTCTTGTTTTGGAGCAGGTTTTGCCTCTTTCTTCTCAGCTTTTGGTGCTGATTTAGCAGCTGGCTTAGAATTCCAAGCTCCTTTAATTTTTGAGATTTCAGCTTCTTCCATAGTAGACATATGGCTATTGTATGAAATACCTACTTCTTTTGCTTTTTCAATAATTTCTTTACTAGCCACGTTTAATTCTTTCGCTAATTCGTATACGCGAGTTTTCGACATAGTCTCACCTTCCTATTCGTTCATATCGTTAAATCCCTTCATCTTCAGTAGACTCTTTGTAAACCCTCGATCATCAACTAAAACGATGGAACGTCTTTTGCCAATTGCTAAAGACAATTCATCCGTTTCAAATTGCTGAACAAAAGGAATTTCATAATATTCACATTTGTTTTTGATTTTTTTAACCGTGTTTGCACTACAATCTTTGGTACAAATCACTAAATTTCCTTTTTGTCTTTGAATACTTTGGATAACTTGCTCCTCACCACTAATAAGTTTACGAGCAGCTGTTGCCATTCCAAGTAAATTCAAAGCTCTTTGTTTAACGAGCTCTTCCATCACTAAACAACTCTTTTCTTGCTTTTTGATGTTCTACATAAGCGAGAAGTTCTTCGTAAAATGCATCTGGAATTTCAATTTCTAATTGTTTTTCAAATAGACGGTTTTTCCAAGCTTTCTCTACTAATGTAGGTTCAAGAGTAATATAAGCGCCACGGCCGTTTACTTTACCAGTTGGGTCGATTTGTGCAACACCTTCAGCGTTACGAACTATACGAACCAACTCTTTCTTCGGCATCATTTCACCAGAAGCGATACAACGGCGCATCGGAATCTTTTTCTTTTTCATCGTGCACCTCCTGTATTTTATTCTTCTTCAGAAGAAGTTTCTTCTGTTTCTTCAACAACTGGATTTGCTAAGTTTTCTAAATACTCTTCATAAGCAGTTTCAGATTTAATATCAATACGGTATCCTGTTAATTTCGCAGCTAGACGTGCATTTTGACCACGTTTACCAATTGCAAGAGATAATTGGTGATCTGGTACAACAACGATACAACCATTGCTATCATCATTAAATTCAACTTTAAGCACTTGAGCTGGGTTTAATGCGTTCTTGATGTAAACTGCTGGATCTTCGTTCCATTCCACGATATCCATGTTTTCACCGTTTAATTCTTCAACGATGTTATGAACACGTTGTCCGCGTGGTCCCACACAAGTTCCAACTGGGTCTAAGTTAGCATCATTTGAACGAACAGCTACTTTAGCACGGTCCCCTGCTTCACGAGCGATAGATACGATTTCTACAACACCGTCATAAATTTCAGGAACTTCTTGTTCAAATAAACGTTTTAATAAATCTGGATGAGTACGGCTTACGAAAATTTGAGGGCCTTTAGTAGTGTTATCTACTTTAGAAACTAAAACTTTGATACGTTGATCAGGTAAGTACTCTTCTGTTGGAATTTGGTCTTGTTTTGCCATACCAGCAACGATACGACCAAGGTTTACGTATACATAACGGAAATCTTGACGATCAACAACACCTGTCATGATTTCATTTTCGTATTGGATGAATTCATTGTAGATGTTTGTACGTTCAGCATCACGAAGACGTTGCATAATCACTTGTTTCGCTGTTTGAGCAGCAATACGTCCGAAGTCTTTAGGTGTTACTTCAAAACGAATTTTATCGCCAACTTCATATGCTTTGTTTTTCGCATGTGCTTCTTCTAGGCTAACTTCAAGAGTTGAATCAAATACATATTCAACAACTTCTTTAACTGCATATACATGCATATTGCCTTTCTTTTGGTCAAACTCCACTTCTACGTTTTGAGCTTGTCCGTAGTTTTTCTTATATGCAGACACTAACGCTGCTTCTAAAGCTGTAATCACGACATCTTTAGAGATTCCTTTTTCTTCTTCGAGAACAGTTAATGCTCGTAGCATTTCTTTACTCATGTGTTTACTCCTTTACTCCTTAGAATTTGATTGCAAGACGTGCTTTTGCAATATTCTTACGATCAATTGTAAATTCTTTTGTTCTTGTTTTGATTTGTACGTTTAATGTTACCGTTTCTTCATCGACTGAAAGAAGAGTTCCTTCAAGGAATTTCTCACCTTCAACGTTTTGATAAAACGATAAGTGTACATATGAACCAATCGCAGCTTTTAATTCTTCCTCGTTTCTTAACGGGCGCTCTGCACCTGGTGAAGAAACTTCTAAGAAGTAAGCTTGTGGAATTGGATCTGGGTCTTGTGCATCAAGAATTTCACTAAATTTTTCACTCATAAACGCACAGTCATCTAAATCGATACCGCCCGGTTTATCTAAGTAAAAACGTAGAAACCAATTCTTTCCTTCTTTTACAAATTCTAAGTCGAATAACTCAAAGCCTTCTTTTTCAATTACTTCTTTAGTAAGCTCTGTTACCGTCTCAGTTACTTTACTCATAGCCTCAACCTCCTTGCTACTTGAGTCCATGTCGATAAAAAGAGTGAGCGTTTCCGCTCACTCTCCTCTCAACTACTATTCTACTTTGTTAGTATACCATATACTTTGTTAAAATACCAACTATTGTGATATTAGAACAAATCATCGAATAATGATAATTGGTTTTCATCTGGTAAGTGGTCTAAGACTTTGTTTTCTGTCATATAGTCAATAAGCGTCTTCGATACTTTACCACGTGTCGCTAAATCTTTCTTCGATAAGAATGGTTGTTCTTGTCTTGCTTCAACGATTTTGTTTGCAACGTTCAAGCCCAATCCTTGAATCGCTCTAAATGGAGCAATTAGTGAATCACCTTCGATGACAAAATTACTTGCTTCAGATTTATCCACGTCGACCATCTTGAAGTGGAAACCACGTTCGACCATCTCGTTGGCTAATTCGAGGACTGTTAGCAAGTTTTGTTCTTTCGTACTTGCTTCCATTCCTTTTTCGCGAATTTCTTTCATTCGTTTCTTAATCATCTCTTTCCCTTGAGACATGGCAACGATATCGAAATCTTGCGCACGCACTGAGAAATAAGCACAGTAGTATAACAATGGTTTATGAACCTTAAACCAAGCAACACGCAACGCCATTAAAACATAGGCTGCCGCATGGGCTTTCGGGAACATATATTTAATCTTCAAGCAAGATTGAATATACCATTCAGGTACATTGTTTTCTCTCATAATCGCTTGGAAGTCGTCAGGAATTCCTTTCCCTTTACGAACCCCTTCCATGATTTTGAAGGCAATCCCTTCTTCAACGCCTTTATGGATTAAATACACCATGATGTCGTCACGACAACCGATAACATCGGCCAGCGGGATATTATGAAGACGAATCAACTCTTCGGCATTTCCAAGGTATACGTCCGTACCGTGTGACAAACCAGAAATCTGAAGTAATTCAGTGAATGTTGAAGGTTTTGTTTGTTCTAACATTCCACGAACGAATTTCGTCCCAAATTCTGGAATCCCAAGTGTACCTGTATTCGAATCAATTTGCTCAGGAGTCACTCCTAACACTTCAGTCCCACCAAAGATTTTCATCACTTCTGGATCATCAGGTGGAATCGATTTTGGATCCATTCCTGATAAGTCTTGTAACATACGAATTACGGTCGGATCATCGTGCCCAAGAATATCGAGTTTTAATACATTATCGTGAATTGAGTGGAAGTCAAAGTGGGTTGTTCTCCACTCAGCACTCAAATCATCTGCTGGGTATTGAATTGGCGTAAAGTCATACACATCCATATAGTCTGGAATTACAATAATCCCACCCGGGTGCTGACCTGTACTTCTTTTAACCCCTGTACATCCACTAGCTAAACGCTCAATTTCAGCTTGACGAAGTTCGAGTCCTAAATCACGTTCATACCCTTTTACATAACCAAAAGCAGTCTTTTCAGCAACCGTACTGATTGTTCCTGCACGATATACATAATCTTCCCCGAACAATACTTTTGTATAGTTATGCGCTTGTGGTTGATATTCCCCACTAAAGTTCAAATCGATATCGGGAACTTTATCTCCGTAGAATCCAAGGAAGGTTTCAAACGGAATGTCATGTCCATCTTTAACCATTCTCGTATTACATCTTGGACAGTTTTTTTCAGGTAAATCAAAACCTGAACCAACAGAACCATCATCAAAGAATTCTGATAATTGACATTGAGGACAACGATAGTGTGGCGCTAATGGATTCACTTCGGTAATTCCTGTTAATGTCGCAACTAGAGACGAACCAACAGACCCACGTGATCCAACCAAATACCCGTCCTGATTACTCTTTAATACTAGTTTTTGAGCAATTAAATAAATTACCGAAAAACCATTTCCAATAATACTCTTTAGCTCTTTTTTAATACGATCCTCAACAATTTTTGGTAAAGGATTTCCATACCATTCATGTGCTTTATCGTAACTTAATTTAGTGATTTCTTCTGCGGCACCTTCGATTTTAGGTGTATATAATTCATCTTTCACAGGAGTAATTTCTTCTAATTGATCGCTAACCCAATTCGAATTCGTCACGACTACTTCATAAGCTTTTTCTTCACCAAGGAAAGCAAATTCTTTCAGCATTTCGTCAGTTGTTCTTAAATGTGCATCAGGATATTCTTGGGGAACACCATTGTTCAATGATGTCAGAAGAATCTCACGATAAATCTTATCTTCTGGATTTAAGTAGTGAACATTCCCTGTTGCTACAACAGGCTTTCCTAGCTCTTCACCTAGGCGAACCAAGTTTTGAATGATTTCTTCTAAGTGGTGCTCATTACGAATTAATTCTTTTTTGATTAAAGGTCGATAGATGGCTTTCGGCATAATTTCAATATAGTCATAGAATTTAGCCTTTTCTTTTGCCTCGTTGTACCCTTTTTGCATCATCGCTTCGAATACTTCCCCTTCAGCACATCCTGATCCTAGTAAGAATGAATCACGACGGCTTGAAAGCATACTTCTTAAAATACGAGGAACACGGTAATAATACTCAATATTGGATTGAGATACGACCTTGAACAGTTCTTTCAATCCAGCTTGGTCTTTTGCAAAAATCGTCGCATGGAATGGTCGCCCGTTCTTAAAGACTTCCTCTGGATGAATGTTGGTGTTTAATTCATCGTGATACAACAAATTATGCTCTGTCGCTGCTTCTTTTAAGAAGATATGGCATAAGTAACCTGTCGTTTCAGAGTCATACACAGCACGGTGATGTTGTTCAAGTGCAACATTATAACGTTTCGCTAAAGTATTTAAACGATGAGACTTCAGTTGTGGGTGAAGCATACGAGACAATTCCAGAGTATCGATAACTGGTTGATTTGTTTTTGGAATTCCCACATTTTCGTATCCTGTATTTAAGAAGCCCATATCGAAACTTGCGTTATGCGCAACAAGGATGCAATCTTTAGAAAATTCGTGGAATTCTTTTAAGACTTGTTCTACAGATTTAGAACCTCTAACCATCTCATCAGTAATTCCTGTTAACTGAATGGTTGTTGCAGATAATGGGTGGCCTGGATCAATAAATTCTTCAAACTTGTCAACCACGACACCGTTTTTCATTTTAACGGCGGCTAGCTCGATGATGCTGTCATAAATCGCAGAAAGCCCTGTTGTCTCCACGTCAAAGACCACATAAGTCGCATCTTCTAATAAAATATGTTGCGGATTATAGGCTACATTCACGTGGTCATCAACGATATTTCCTTCTAATCCGTATAAAATTTTAATGCCGTTTTTCTTACCAGCGCCATGTGCTTCTGGGTAGGCCTGTAAATTGGCGTGATCTGTAATCGCAATTGCCTTATGTCCCCATTTAGCCGCTTGACTAATCAAATCACTTGGAGAATTCGTCGCATCCATCACTGACATATTCGTGTGCATGTGCAACTCAACGCGTTTTTCGCCTTCTGCTTTGTCTTTTCTACCTTCATGGTTCACAGCATTCATATCGCGAATAATCATTCCTAATTCTTGAGAGAACTTATTCACTTCAATCGTACCGAACGCTCTAACCCATGTCCCCTTTTTCAAGCCTTCAAGCGCTTGTTCATCTTCAGGAGTTGATGGGAATAAAGTCGCACTGATGGAAGATGTATAGTCCGTTAATTTAATATTTCCGAACAACTTCCCTTTGGCTTTACCGCGACGAAGTTCAATATCAAAAATCTTCCCTTCGATTACAACATTGCGCTCTTCTTCGAAAATATCAGCAAGCGCACGAACTTCACTATTGGATTTGATAGGTTTACCGTAAATGACGCCTTCTGGTTTCGAAGAGTTAGCACTGGCTGATTTTCTTTGTGGAGCTTGAGCAGCTGCTAGTTGTGCTGCTTTTTGAGCTTCGTTAAATGCCTGTTCAATCTGTTGTTCTTTTTGAATAAACTCTTCTGCCAATCGGTCCTGCAACTCACCATCCACATGGATTTGAACTCCTAGTTTAGGAAATCCTGCTTCGATATAAGCTTGTTGAATTTTTGGAACGCAATTATTCATTAAATGCGTCTTCGTTAATTCGTTCGGGCAATGAAGTTTAATTTGATTTTTCTCATACTTTGGAGTTTGATCCGCTAAAATTTGATGAGAAACCGCAGATTCATCCTTCAATGTCTCTAATACATATTCCCAATAGGATTCAACTAGTTCTTCTGTTACTTCTGCACCTTCATCTGTTGTAATAACAGCTTTCCCACCGAATTGACGGTAAGTATCATTTAAAGCATCAGTAAACAGTCTGAATTTTTCATACATAAAAATGAC
The DNA here is from genome assembly GCA_963551375.1 of uncultured Streptococcus sp. Lineage (GTDB taxonomy): Bacteria > Bacillota > Bacilli > Lactobacillales > Aerococcaceae > Granulicatella. Next base: position 47,379 of record CAUVGI010000004.1, read on the forward strand.
TGGATTTTGAATATGAAACGTCCATGTTTTATCTAACTTAGAGATATCAATTCGAACTAATTTTGCTTCATCAAATTCCGGAGAAAAAATACTAGTGTCAGCAATATTAAATTGCTCGATCACTTTTTTCATTAAATCTTTTTGTGATTGACTCATGGTTTCCTCCTTTTTTATTACATAAGAAGAGTGCTCCACCATCGTAGAGACACTCTCTTGTCTAATTAAATAATTTCATAATATCATTCCATGTCACAAGAAGCATTAACGCAAAAAGGAAAATAGCTCCTGCAATCGTTAAATAACCTTCTTTTTCTGGATCGAGTGGTTTCTTACGAATTCCTTCGATAACATTCAGAACTAGTTTTCCACCATCAAGTGCTGGAATTGGTAAAAGGTTCATTACTCCAAGGTTGGCACTAATCATTCCCATGAAAGCAAGTAAATCAATGAACCCATTTTTAGCCACTTGCGATGTCATAGAATAAATAGCAACCGGTCCACCTAGTTGATTTAAATTAAACCCACGTGTAAAGAGTGAGCCTAATGCCGAGATCACTAATACAACTACTGAAACAGTTTGAGTAAAGCCATAAGCAAGGATGGAAAGAATATCATTTTTAAGAATTCTTGTGACGCCAAATTGTCCCACTTTTGAACCGTCAGACGCTTCCACTGCCTTCGGTGTTACTTGAACTTCTTCTGTTTTACCATTGCGGTCAATCGTAACTGCTAAAGCTTTATCCGCACTAGAACGAACAATTTTTGTCATTTCATCCCAGGAATGAATTTCAACTCCATCAATGGACAGGACTTTATCGCCCTCTTTAAGACCTGCTACAAAAGCTGCCGAATCATTCGTTACTTGACCGATAATCGCATCATTAGATGGAACTCCACCTTGCATGAATCCGACAATGATGAACACTAAAATGGATAAAATAAAGTTGTTCATCGGACCAGCAGCGTTTGTTTTAATTCTATTCCACAATGTTGCTGAATTGAACTGACGCTCAACTGGAGCAACAACGACCTCTGTTCCATCTGACTCAATAATCGTTGCAGTCTTCGAAACAGATAATGTAACCTTCTCTTCTGAATTAATGAAGTATCCAGTTAATGTCATGTCTTTATGCAAATCTGCATCTTCAATTTGGAAAGGGACTGAATTCTCGATAATGATTTTATCGTCAAAGTTTAATTTTTGAACAACATTCTCACTATCAAGAACGATTGTAATCATCATCCCTGGTTTAATTTCTTGCTCATCTTCATCGTGTCCTGCCATACGAACATATCCACCAATCGGTAATAAGCGTAGCGTATACACTGTTTCACCTTTACGTACTTGGAAGATTTTTGGTCCCATACCAATTGCAAATTCACGGACTAATATCCCCGCTTTTTTTGCAAAATAGTAATGTCCAAATTCATGAATAATCACGATAATGCTAAATACAAATAAAAATGCAATGACTCCTTGCAATTACTTCACCTCTTTTAAATATCCCCAAAAAATTTAAATACGATTTGGAACATAAACATCGCGAAGAAAGTTGAATCGAAACGATCCAAAACCCCTCCATGCCCAGGGAATAAGTTTCCAGAATCTTTTACGTTAAATTGTCGCTTGTAAGCTGACTCTACTAAATCTCCTAATTGTCCAAAAATGGATAAACAAACCACTAAGAGCACAAATTCAAACACTGAGAATTTGACTGGATTATAAAATGGAACTACCAATAATCCTAATAATACCGAACCGATAACTCCGCCGATAGAACCTTCAATTGTTTTATTCGGGCTAATTTCCGGAGCTAATTTATGTTTTCCAAATCTGCGTCCAGCTAAATACGCGAATGAATCTGTCCCCCAAATAACTAAGAAGACAAAAATCGCCATTCCAAAACTAATGCTTCTCACAAATAAAATTCCAGAGAATCCACCACCGACGTATAAAGAAATCAGCGAACAAAACGCTGCATCTTCAAACGAAAATCGGTCACTCTTATAAACCGTTAACGTCATCAGTAACATCACCATTAAGAAATAAAAGAAGAAATAGTCAATTCCTCTTGGCAGGGCCACAAGTGGCTTCTGTGAGAATAAAAATGATAATGTTGCCAGTAATGTCAAAAGTCCTTCAATAGAGAAAATATTCATTTTCTTCATTTGGAAGAATTCATAAATCGCAACAATCGCCAACATTGCTAAAAGTGTTCTAAGCCAAAGGTCGCCTACAAAAAGAATTGGCAAGAATATACCTAAAGCAATAAGTGCGGTAATGACACGTTGTTTCATCTATGCAAGCCCTCCATAACGACGATGTCTTCCTTGGTACGTCAGAATGGCTTTATGTAAATCTTCTTCTGAAAAGTCTGGCCAGAAAATATCCGTAAAGTAATATTCACTATATGCTAATTGCCATAATAAAAAATTACTTAAACGCACTTCTCCACTTGTACGAATCATTAAATCTGGATCTTGTAAGTTTTCAAGGAAACTTGTTTGTAATTTGCTAGCAAAAAATTCATCGTTAATATCTTCCACTGAGATTTCTCCAGATTTAACCTCGTTTGCTAGAGCTTTCGTTGCTTCGATGATTTCAGCACGTGAGCCATAATTGAGAGCAAACGTTAGCACCATACCCGTATTATTTTTTGTATCTTCAACGGCTTTTAGCACTACTTGTTTAGTTGATTCAGGTAATTCATCAATAAATCCAATTAGTTGGATTTTCATATTTCTTTCTTGAAGTTCAGGCATAAACGTTCCAAAGAAATCTCCTGGTAGTTTCATTAAGAAACTGACTTCTTCTGTTGGACGTTTCCAGTTTTCAGTACTAAACGCATACAAGGTCATCGCCTTTACTCCTAATTCATCAGCAGCAATTGCGATTCGTTTTACCGTACTCATGCCTTCTTTATGTCCCGCAATTCTAGGAAGATTGCGCTTCTTTGCCCAGCGCCCATTACCGTCCATAATCACAGCAATATGTTGTGGGATATTCTCTCGATCAATTGAAACAGATTCTGTTGTTTCTTGTGGTTTTGATTGTTTCTTCCAAAAAAGCATATTACTCATTCCTTTACACGTATTTCCTTTCTATTGTAACAGAAGTTTAAAGTCATTTATAGTATTCTCTTTTTCCTTATGAAAAAATTACAAAAACAAAGGCCCTGATTGGTTTCTAGGGCGAAAAATGGTATACTTAGAAACAGATTTATGAACCAGTAAAGGAGTTAACCATGATTACAATGAAAGATATCGTGTTAGAGGGACATCCTGCACTCAGAAAACGTGCTGAAAAGCTAACTTTCCCACTAACAGAAGAACAACAAGAACTTGCTAAAGAAATGTTAGAGTTCTTACATAATAGTCAAAACCCAGAAATTGCTGAAAAATATGAATTACGTGCAGGTGTTGGTCTCGCTGCACCTCAACTTGGTAAATCCATTCAAATGATTGCTCTTCTCGTTCCTGGTTTTGAAGATGAAGAACCTATTTTAAACGAAGTATGGATCAATCCTCGTATCATGCGTGAATCAGTGAAGAAAGCTTGCCTAAAAGAAGGTGAAGGCTGCCTTTCAGTAGAACGTGATGTACCAGGAATCGTTCTTCGATCTGAACGTGTGACTGTTAAATATCAAGACGTGAACGGTGATGAATTCGTACGCACATTAACAGACTACGAAGCCATCGTTGTTCAACACGAAATCGACCATTTAAACGGTGTGATGTTCTACGACCATATTAATAAAACACAACCAATGTATATCCCTAAAGGAGCGGTTGTCATTGGCGAATAAGACACCCATTTTAGTCTTTGATTTAGATGATACACTCTACTCTAAACAGCAAGTCTTCTTGACCGCCTTAAAGAAATGCTATCCAACATTTCATATCACTAATAATACTTATAAAATATACCAACGAAATAGTGATATTGCTTTTCATTTTTTCGTAAAAGAAAAAATGACTTTAGAAGAGAGTCACTTTTATAGAATTGAAGCTGCTCTTACTAAACTTTATTTAGATTCTTCAAAAGAATCTGTTATTCGTTTTAAGAAAAACTATCAATATGTAATGGATCATATCGAATTAGATAAAGACTGGTATCACTTTTTTGACAAAGTATCAAACCACTCTACTCTGGTTCTTCTTACAAATGGTCCAACAAGTCATCAGTCAAAGAAAATTACATCTCTTGGTTTAGCAAAGTGGTTCGACGCTTCAAGAATCTTCATTTCTGAGACGACAGGTGTTCCTAAACCACAAGCTGAAGCATTTATGAATGTAGAACGACTTTTTCCAGATGTGAGCAAAAAAGACTTCTGGATGATTGGCGATGACCTAGTAAATGATATTGAAGGTGCAAAACACAGAAATTGGAATACGATTTATTTCAAATTTGGAGAAGAAGATTCTACTCTAACTCCAAAACCAATCTCAAGTCCAAAAGATTTGCTTGAAAAATTGCAAAAAGAGGCTCTCTTCAGCCTTTAAGATTATGAAAAAATAAGCATTCTATGATAAAATATGATAGAAACATTATGAAAAAAATTTAAAGGAGTACATACATGATTTTTAAAATTACTTACCAACCAACTAAAACGGAAGCTCCACGTCGTGAGAACACAGAAGCTTTATATATCGAAGCTAGTGACAAGGTAGAAGCCCGCCGCCTTGTAGATGAAAACACTGAATACAACGTTGAGTTTATCCAAGAGCTAGATGAAAAACACTTAGCTTACGAAAAACAAAACCCTGAATTTAAATTAACGGTGTTCAAGTAATATGAAACCAAATATTAAAAATAACGAAACGGGCGTATTTGCTTTTGGCGGTTTAGGTGAAATCGGTAAAAACACATATGGCGTTCAATTCCAAGATGAGCTCATCATTTTGGATGCCGGTATTAAATTCCCTGAGGATGATTTACTAGGAATCGATTATGTGATTCCCGATTACAGTTATATCGTTCAAAATATTAATAAAGTAAAAGGTCTATTTATTTCGCACGGACATGAAGACCATATTGGTGGGATTCCTTTTTTAATTAAACAAGCGAACATCCCTATTTATGCAACAAAACTTGCGATGTCGTTGATTCGAAATAAATTAGAAGAACACGGTCTTTTAAGAGATGCGATTCTTCACGAAATTGATGAAGACAGCGTCATTAAATTCCGTAAAACTCAAGTGAGTTTCTATCGCACAACCCACTCTATTCCAGATGCATTTGGGATTGTGATTAAGACTCCTCCAGGTAACATCGTGTTCACGGGTGACTATAAGTTTGACTTCACTCCAGTTGGAGAACCGGCAAACCTTCACCGTATGGCACAAATTGGTTCAGAAGGCGTTCTAGTTCTCCTAGGAGACAGTACAAACTCTGAAGTACCTGGATTTACTCAATCTGAACAAGTCGTTGGGAAATCGATTAAAGAAATTATCCAACGCGTGGATGGCCGTATCATTTTTGCGACATTCGCATCAAACGTTTCTCGTCTAAAACAAGTAACAGATGTGGCTGTAGCAACTGGCCGTAAATTAGCTGTATTTGGACGTAGTATGGAAGCCAGCTTCCGCACTGCTCGTGAATTAGGATATATCAAGGCTCCAGATGATACTTTTATCGATGGACGTGAAATTAACCAATACCCTTCTGAGAAAGTCATTATTTTATGTACAGGGTCTCAAGGGGAACCCATGGCGGCACTTAGTCGTATCGCGAATGGAACTCACCGCCAAATCTCAATTCAACCTGGTGATACAGTTATCTTCTCTAGTTCACCTATTCCAGGAAACACTTCAAGCGTTAACCGCGTTATCAACCTTCTTTCAGAAGCTGGTGCTGAAGTGATTCATGGTAAAGTAAACAATATTCACACTTCTGGACACGGTTCTCAAGAAGAACAAAAATTAATGCTTCGCTTAATGAAGCCTAAATACTTCGTACCAGTCCACGGTGAATATCGTATGCAAAAGATTCAAGCAAATCTTGCGACTCAAGTGGGAATTCCAAAAGAAAACTCATTTATCTTAAGCAATGGTGATGTTCTTGCAGTTACTGCAGACTCAGCACGTAGAGCGGGTCACTTCTTTGCTGGAGATGTTTATGTCGATGGGAATGGTATCGGAGATATCGGAAACATCGTTCTTCGCGATCGTAAGACACTCTCACAAGATGGTTTAGTGATCTGTGTTGCAACAGTTGATTATGAAAATCGCGAACTCGTTGCAGGTCCAGATATGCTCTCTCGTGGATTTATCTACATGAAAGAATCAGGACAACTTCTTAACGAAGCACAAGCCATTCTTCGTGATGAACTTGAAGAACTTTTGGCAGATTCAGAAGAAGTTTTAAACGAACGTGTACTTCGTAATAAAATTACGGATGTGTTAGGTCCGTTCCTATTTAAGAAAACAGAACGTCATCCAATGATTCTTCCAGTAATTTTAGGAGTTACTGAATCAGATGCTATAGAATAAATAAATTAAGAGGTGTACCGTAATTGCGGTACACCTCTTTTCTTTTCAGATAATTATAGAACCAAAAGAAGCAACCCCTAAGGATTGCTTCTTTTACTAATTTCTTAATCTAAGAAGTCTTTTAATTGTTTAGAACGGCTTGGATGGCGTAATTTACGTAATGCTTTCGCTTCAATTTGACGAATACGTTCACGAGTTACCCCGAATACTTGCCCTACTTGTTCTAATGTACGGATTTCTCCGTTTTTATCAAGACCAAAACGTAAACGAAGTACGTTTTCTTCACGGTCAGTTAATTGTTCAAGAACTTCATCTAGTTGTTCTTTCAACAATGCATATGCTGTATGATCAGCTGGACTTGTTGCATTGTCATCTTCAATGAAATCACCTAAATGTGAATCGTCCTCTTCCCCAATTGGCGTTTCAAGAGATACAGGTTCTTGAGCGATCTTTAGAATTTCACGAACTTTTTCAGTTGGTAAATCCATTTCTGCACCGATTTCTTCCGGTGTAGGTTCGCGTCCTAAATCTTGTAATAGTTGTCTTTGAACACGTACTAATTTGTTGATTGTTTCAACCATATGTACTGGAATACGAATTGTACGCGCTTGGTCTGCAATGGCACGAGTGATTGCTTGACGAATCCACCATGTTGCATAAGTTGAGAATT
>CAUVGI010000005.1:0-39112 GCA_963551375.1 uncultured Streptococcus sp.
GTTTGTTTTTGAAAACGAAGAAGAGGCGAAAAAACTCTGGCCACAAGGAAAGTTCGTATTCCAGGAATTGCAATTGAATAAAGATATGTTGGCAAAGGCAAAATTGGTAAATAAGAATTATACAAAGAAAGAAGAAAGTTCTACTGGGGATAATACATTTTATCTGAAATATAACATTCAACTTCCAGTGGTCAGTCGGATTTTGGGGATCGACGAGTCGCAGCCGGTAGAGCTCTTTATCTTTGGTCGTGACGAGTCCGATGGCTTCGTATATGAAATTGGAACAGAGCAAGAGAATCAAACGACTTTATGGGAAATGATACGAGAAATTAGGAAATAGATGGTTTTCTGTGGATTGGAAAGATGTTACAATGAAAACGAGGTGAGTGTATGCAAACAATAATGATTGTCGAAGATGAAAAAGTCATTCGAGATGCAATTGTACAAGAATTAGAAAAATGGAATTATGAAGTCGTTGCTGTGGAAGACTTTTCGCAAGTGTACACTCAATTTTTAGCAGTTAATCCGCAGTTGGTGATTTTGGATATTACATTGCCGTTTTATAATGGCTATTATTGGTGCCAAGAGATTCGTAAGGTGTCTCAGGTGCCGATTATGTTCTTGTCGTCCAGGGATCAAGCGATGGATATTGTGATGTCGATTAATATGGGCGCGGATGATTATATGACAAAGCCGTTTGAACCAAGTGTATTGGTCGCAAAAATCCAAGGGATGATGCGTCGCAGTTATGAGTTCGTTCAGCAAAAAGATTGGATGGAATATAAGGGAATTGCCTTGCAGCTTGGAAGCGGAAAGGTTTCTTATGAGGGCAATGTCATTGAATTGTCGAAGAATGAATTTATCATTTTACGTGTACTATTTGAAAAACAAGGTGATATTGCGCCAAGAGAAGATTTAATGAATGCATTGTGGAATAGCGATGTGTTTGTCGATGATAATACCTTGTCTGTGACGGTTGCTCGTTTGCGGAAGCGTCTTGGCGAAATCAGATTGGAAAAATTAATTACGACGAAAAAGGGCGTCGGGTACGGATTGGCGGAAGTGATTGAATGAAGACAAAAGTAGAATTTAGTATGGCTTGGTTCAAATCGCATGCCTTCTTACTCGGAGCGCTGGCCTTCATCGAAGTGTTTTCGATTGGGTTCTTCTTCGTCTTTAATTGGCTAAATTCAGAAGTCGGCTATTATTTATTTTTACTAGCCTTTTTCCTTTTGGTAGTCGTTGGTGCACTTTTGTGGCACGATTGGAGAAAGTACAGAGAAGTCGTTCGAAGTTTGCAGCAGGAAGTGACGACATTAGACGATGGGTTTTCGCCCGTTGTGAGTTATTTGTACGAGGCTATTCAACAAGAAAAGTCGGATATGCGAGGGTTAAGTACGAAGATGAAGCAACTTCGCAAGGAAGATGTGGACTACTATACTTTATGGGCGCATCAAATTAAAACGAGTATTGCCGCAAGTCAATTGTTGATTCGTGAGTTGCCGCAAACGTCTGAGAAATCCTTATTGAGTCAAGAACTCGTTCGGATTACGACATATACAGAACTAGCACTGCATTATGTTCGAATGGAAAGTTTCCATCAGGACTTATCGATTGCAACGATTTCTATCGATGAAGTGATTCGTCCGCTCTTGAAGAAATACGCAACCTTCTTTATTTCGAAGAAATTGCATTTGGACTATGTTCCTACTGAGAAAAAGGTCGTGACGGATTCGAAATGGTTAGGCGTCATCGTCGAGCAAGTGTTATCGAATGCGGTGAAATATACGCCTGAAGATGGAACGATTCGTATTCTTTTTGAAGGAAGTACGTTAACGATTGAAGATACGGGAATCGGGATTGCTCCTTACGATATTAAACGGATTTTTGAACGTGGATTTAGCGGCTATAATGGTCGTGTGAACCACCAATCGACAGGGCTAGGGCTCTATTTATCTGCAGAGATTGCCAAACGATTAGGCGTTACGCTTAGTGTAGAATCAACAGTTGGAGAAGGGACGACGGTTCATATTCAGATTCCATCTGAAGTGATGCAAGTGAAAGATTAATGAAAGCGAGGGGGAACCTTCGCTTTTTTTGTGCGATAAAAGGGGGTATTTTCGCTAAAAAGTTAACAATGACACGCCCGGATGTGTTATAATTGTAAAGATAACAATATCGTTTGAGATAGGAGAATGACAATGGCAGTAGATCAATTAGAATTAGTCGTCATTACAGGTATGAGTGGGGCAGGGAAAACTGTTGCAATGCAAAGTTTCGAAGACATGGGATATTTCTGTGTCGATAATATGCCACCAAGTCTTCTACCAAAATTTTGGGAATTAGTAAAAGAATCAGGAAAAATTACAAAAATTGCGCTCGTAATCGACTTACGTTCACGCGCATTCTTTGATGAAATCATGTCAGCTATTGCAGGCCTTGATAACACATCATTTATTACAACAAAAATTTTATTCTTAGAAGCCAGCGATGATGCGCTTGTTTCTCGTTACAAAGAAACAAGAAGAACGCACCCTCTTGCTAGTGATGGTCGTATTTACGATGGTATTATTGCGGAACGTCGTTTATTGCAAGATATTAAGACACGTGCGCAAAAAGTGATTGATACAACAAATCTTTCACCTCGTAAATTACGTGAAGAAATCATGCAAGCATTCTCTACAGGCAACGAAGGGATTTTCACAATCCAAGTCATGTCATTTGGATTTAAGTACGGGATTCCAATCGATGCGGATGTCGTGATGGATGTACGTTTCTTACCAAATCCACACTATATTGCAGAGTTACGTCCATTAACTGGATTAGACGAACCTGTATATGATTATGTTATGAGCCAACCAGAAGCGAAGACGTTCTATCATAAATTGATGGACTTACTCGACTTCTCAATTCCAGGCTACAAAAAAGAAGGAAAATCTAGCGTGACGATTGCCATCGGATGTACTGGTGGTCAACACCGTTCTGTAGCTTTTGCGGAACGTATCGGACGCGAGTTATTATCAGACTCTTATAACGTGAAAATCTCTCATCGTGACAAAGACCGTCGTAAAGAAGGGAATGGACGCTCATGATGTTCGAGGTAACACCAAATCCTCCGAGAAAGAAAGGGCCTAAAATCACCGTTATTGGTGGAGGAACAGGGCTTCCTGTTCTCTTGAGAAACCTTCGTAAGAGAGATGCGGATGTGACTGCGATTGTAACGGTTGCCGATGATGGTGGAAGTTCAGGAATCATTCGAGATTATATGAACGTTGTGCCACCAGGAGATATTCGAAACTGTATGATTGCTCTTTCTCCGATGAACGCTTTACAAAAAGAAATTTTCCAATATCGTTTCAATTCCGACGATCAATTCTTCGCCGGACATGCGATTGGAAATTTAATCATTGCGGCCTTAACAGAGATGCGTGGAAATATTTTCGACGCGATTCGTCTTCTTAGCCGTATGATGGCGGTCGAAGGACATGTGTATCCTGCCGCTGAAGAGCCATTATTACTACGCGCTGAATTCCAAGATGGAACGATTGTAGACGGTGAGTCTGAGCTCGTAAAATATCGTAAGAAGATTAAAAAGGTTTCCGTGCATTGCTATGACGAGAATCGTAAGCTCGATGAAAGCCGAACTCCAATGGCGGCACGTGAAGTCATCAATGCGATTATGGAAGCCGATATGGTTGTATTAGGGCCTGGTAGTCTTTATACTAGTATCTTGCCGAACTTAATGATTAGTGATATTGGTCAAGCCGTTTGTGAAACGAAAGCAGAAGTGGTGTACATCTGTAACATCATGACGCAACGTGGTGAAACGGAACACTTTACCGATGCAGATCATGTGCGAGTGTTGCATGACCATTTAGGAACTAAATTTATCGATACTGTTCTCGTGAATACAGAGGCAGTGCCAGAAGAGTACTTAAACCAACAAAAGAACGAAGAGTATCTTTACCAAGTGAAGTACGACTTCCAAGGATTGCGCGACGAGGGATGCCGAGTAGTGTCGTCTGACTTTATTAAATTACGTGAAAAAGGCGTATACCATGATGGCGAAAAAGTCATCGACGAATTATTCCGTCTCCTACAAAGTGCACGAATTGAATAATAACGAATGAAATAGGAGCCAAGACTTCCTCTTGGCTCCTTCAACATGACTAGAAGAGAAAGGAGGAGGCCTGTGTCCTTACTATCATTTGCTGCAGAAACAAAACAAGAACTAACGCAACTAGAAGTGCAATATGACTATTCAAAATATGAACTTGCGGCGCTCATTCGAATGAATGGGGCGGTTGGGATTTTGAATCGTCAATTGATTTTAAATATCCAAACGGAAAACGCGACGATTGCCAGACGAATTTATGTGCTCTTGAAGAAGTATTATCAAGTGGAAAGTGAACTCTTGGTTCGCCGTAAGATGAAACTGAAGAAGAACAATGTGTATATCGTACGTTTGAAACATGGAACAGAAGAGATTTTGGAAGACTTGAATATCAAGTCGAGCGGCTTATTTAATATGCGCGTTCCAGAAAATGTTCGTGAAGACGAAGAGAAGATGCGTGCCTACCTTCGTGGGGCGTTTCTGGCTGGCGGTTCGATTAATGACCCGAAAACGAGCCGTTATCACTTAGAGATTTATTCGATTTACGAAGAGCATAACGACGATATTTGTCAGATGATGAATGCGTTTGGATTGAATGCTAGAACGATTGAGCGTCGTAAGGGGTATATCACGTACTTGAAAGAAGCCGAGAAAATCGCAGACTTCCTTGCTGTGATTCATGCTTCCAAGGCGATGCTGCATTTTGAAGATATCCGAATTATTCGCGATATGCGAAATACGGCGAATCGTTTAGTAAACTGCGAGAACGCCAATATTAATAAAGTGGTGAACGCAGCCACTCGTCAAATCGAAGAGATTCAATATATTGAAGATACGGTAGGACTCGATGCCTTGCCGGATAAATTATCGGATATTGCAAAAATCCGCTTAGAGAATCCAGAAATTAGTTTGAAAGAGTTAGGCGAAATGTTACCTTCTGGGCCTATCTCAAAATCAGGGGTAAACCACAGACTGCGTAAGATTTCTGAATTTTCTCAAAAATTAAGAGAAGAAGGAAAAGCCAATTAGAAGCATCTGGACGTAGCTTACTATAGAAAAAACTATAGGAGGTTCGTCTTATGAACTTAGTGTCTTTAATTGGTCGTGTTGTCAAAGAGGTAGAGGTGCAACAGCTTCAACCTTCCGGAAAGAGTGTGTTTAATAATACCATCGCGGTGCAAAATGTATACCGAAATAGCGATGATTCGTATCATTCACACTTTATCCAAGTGGTCGCCTGGGGCAAAATTGCAGAGCGGATTGGCAAGTTTGTCAAAAAGGGAGACCGTATTGGCGTGGAAGGGCGACTTAATACCCGTCGCTACACTAACAAGAATCATCAAGAAGTGTATGTGACCGAAGTGGTAATTGAAGAAGTGTACTTCTTAGAGAGAAAACACGAGACTGAAGAGGACGGAGCAAGTCCTTTTGAAGATCCGCAAAGTTTGTTTGTGGAATAGTGTAAGGAGAGAAATTCCTTCACTTGGACGTATAAAATGAAGGAGTTTTTCGAGTGATTATATTAATAAACGGGATAGCCATTGTCATCGGTGCGCTTGTGGGTGTATATTTACGACATATAATTTCAGAGCGTTTCGCGCAACATATCATGCAAGGGTTAGCGCTATGTGTGTTCCTAGTTGGAATTAAAGGCGCAATTCAAATTCCGAATAGCTTGATTATGATTTTATCGCTTGTATGCGGTGGCGTTGTCGGAGAAGGGCTTCAAATGGAGGAGCGAGTACGTAAGTTCTCAGACTGGCTTCAAGAGAAGGCTTCAAAAGGTAAAGAAAACAATTTAAATATCGGTGAAGGGTTCGTTGCTGCAGTGATGATTTTCTGCGTGGGCGCACTTGCCACAATGGGATCTATCCAGTTAGGAATTACTGGAGATACAACATTGCTTCAAACGAAATCCGTATTAGATGGGATTACTTCAATTTTCCTTGCGGCAACGGAAGGGATTGGAGTAGGGATTTCTGCAGTGGCGGTTATTGCATATGAGTTAATTTTAGTGGGCTTGTCTCAACTAGTGGCTCCTCATTTGAATGATGTGGTAACCGTATCGATGTCCGCGGTTGGGTCGGTTCTTTTAGTTGGTTTAGCGATGAACTTACTAGGGATTACGAAGATTAAAGTATTAAACTTCTTGCCAGCCATTTTTATGCCGATTCTACTTGTTCCGCTATTTGAGTTATTTTAAGAACAAGAAAACACCGGATCAAGAATTTTCTTGGTCCGGTGTTTTTGTGATTTCATTAGTTATTTTCTGCTTCTAATTTTTCGAAAGCATCGTGTAAGATAGATTTCAATGTTTTTGCAGATAAGTTCATTTTTTCTTGTTCAGAGTCTGCAAGAGGAATTTCGATGATTTGACGAATTCCTTCACGTCCAATAACGGCTGGAGCTCCGATATAAATATCGTTTTGTCCGTATTGACCTTCAAGATATACCGATAATGGGAAGATCGCTTGTTCGTTGTTTAAGATAGCTTTTGTAATACGTGCTAGAGTAGCGCCGATACCGTAGTAAGTTGCACCTTTTTTAGCGATAATTTCATAAGCCGCGTCACGTACTTGGAAGAATACTTCGACTAATTTTTCTTCGTCTACGTGTGGATTTTGACGAACCCATTCATAAATTTGTAAACCGCCGACGTTTGTATGTGACCAAACTGGGAATTCAGTATCCCCGTGTTCACCCATGATATATCCGTGAACGTTACGAGCGTCAACGCCGACTAATTCAGCGATTGTTTGACGGAAACGAGCACTATCTAAAGAAGTGCCAGATCCGATAACGCGTTCTTTTGGAAGTCCTGAGAATTTCCAAGTTGCGTAAGTTAAGATATCTACTGGGTTAGTCGCCATTAGGAAGATTCCGTTGAATCCGCTCGCCATAATAGAGTCTACGATGTTTTTCAAGATTTTTAAATTTTTAGAAACTAAGTCCAAGCGAGTTTCGCCAGGTTTTTGAGGAGCGCCTGCTGTGATACATACGATATCTGCGTCGTGGCAGTCTTCATATGTCGCTGCATAAATCTTTTTAGGGGCATTGAAAGCTAAGGCATGTGATAAGTCTAACGCATCGCCTTCTGTTTTCTCGAAATTGATGTCGATAATTCCTAGTTCTTCTGCAATCCCTTGTAATACAAGTGCGTATGCATAACTAGAACCAACGGCACCGTCACCGACTAAAATTACTTTATTACCATGTTTTTGAGATTTTTCCATATTCATACCTCCTAAAAAATTAGTGATGGAATATCCATAAATAAGTATAGCATGATTTGTCGAAAATTGATTTTCATAAGTCCCCTGTTATGACAAATAATACATAAAAAACACAATTTCGTGAAAATGTGAATTAATAACGGGACGGTGTAGGGGTATGGTATAATAGCACAATAGAAGAAAAAAGAATAGGTGAAAGTATGAAATTAGTCGTTGGTCTAGGGAATCCTGGAGCAAAGTATAAAGGGACAAGACATAATGTCGGATTCATGACAATGGATGAAGTGGCCTATCAAGAGAAGTTTGATTTTGATAAGGCGCTCTTTGATGCAGTTTTTGCGCAGGTACAAATCGGTGGCGAGAAAGTCATCTTCATGAAGCCATTGACGTTTATGAACTTATCGGGGGAAGCGATTCGTCCGCTGATGAATTATTTTAAAATTGGAATTGAAGACTTGCTTGTTGTTTATGATGATATGGATCTGCCAGTTGGAAAGATTCGTCTTCGTCAAAAAGGCAGTGCAGGAGGACATAACGGAATTAAGAGTATTATTTCGTGCCTGGGGACGAGCGAGTTTAACCGTATTAAGGTTGGGGTTGGTCGTCCAAAAGATGGGCGTACGGTCGTAGGACATGTGCTCAACCGTTTTGAAAAAAAGGAAGAAGAGGACATTATTTTTGCTGTGCAAAAGAGTGTCGATGCGATTCGTTCGTGGATTGAAACGAGCGATTTCGTTAAAACAATGAATCAATTTAATTAATAAATAGAGGAAAAGAGATGCTGCAAATTTTTTTTGCGGTCTCTTTTTGTCGTTGGAAAAAGGAGAACATTATGCAATTATTGCACCAAACCATTAGTAAACTGAAAGGATTTAAAGAGTGGTTCGATACTCTTGATTTACATGAGAGTCAACTCGTACTAGGTCTCAGTGGATCTGTAAAGCATTTGGCCGAGTCATGCGTATTTGAGAGATTAGACAAGCAATTAGTGATTGTGACGCCAACGCTCTTACAAGCAACGCAAACCTACGAAGAGCTATCGGAGTGGTATGACGATGAGATTGTACACCTTTTCCCGGTAGAAGAGTCGCTTGCGGCGGATTTCTCAGTAGTGTCGCCGGATGTGGTGAGCCAACGCATTCGCACGCTTGATTTCTTAAGTCGTGGGCAAAAGGGTATCGTCATCGTACCGCTCTCTGGGATTCAAAAGCTCTTAGTGCCAGCAGCGGTATGGAAGAAGAGCTCGATTGAACTGGCGATAGGGTCTGAAATCGAATCGATGGATGCCTTTGTGGAGCAGTTAGTGGAATTAGGATATCGCCGTGAAAATATGGTCGCGACTCCTGGTGAATTTGCGCTTCGTGGAAGTATTGTCGATATTTATCCATTAGACCAAGAATATCCACTGCGTCTGGATTTCTTTGATACAGAAGTGGATTCGATTCGTGCGTTTAATGCGGAGACGCAACGTTCGATGGATGTGATTCAAGAGGTGCGCATTTTACCAGCCACAGACTTGCCACTTCAAAAGGAAGCAGTATGGAAGGCACAAGCCAAGATTCATGCGCTCTATGAAAAGGATGTGAAGGCGGCTCAAAGTGAAGAGCGAAAAGCCCAAGTCTCCAATATTCAACAAGCCATCGATGCGCAATTAGAAAATGGGGAAATCCCATCGAACTTAACATACTTCTTGGAATGTATTTATCCTGAGAAGACTAGTTTATTAGATTACGTTTCTAAAGATGCGTACCTTATTATTGATGACTACGCTCGTTTTATCGAAAAGAGTAAATCGTTAGAAGAAGAGGCGGGCTATTGGAAGACGCACCATATTGAAACGGGTGCGATTGCTTCGGGATTGTCGCTTGTTCAAGATGGGCGAAAAGTGTTAAAAGAAAGTCCATTAAAGAGAACGTATTTAGCGATTTTCCAAAAAGGGCTCGGAAGACTCGCGCTCGATGCGATTCATCCGATTACGACGCGCACGATGACACAGTTCTTCTCGCAAATGCCGATGGTGAAAGTCGAAGCGGACCGCTGGAAAAAACAAGGCGCAACAGTTATCGTTTTAGTTGATGATGCGAAACGCGCGCAAAAGGTCGAACAAACCTTTGCCGATTTTGAAATCAAGAGTGTGATTTCAAACGGGACGGTACTGGAAGGGCAACTGCAAATCATGGTCGGCAAGATGCACAATGGATTTGAACTGCCAGAAGATAAATTTGCCATTTTAACAGAACGCGAATTATTCAATAAACTCACAAAACGTGCGCCACGAAATCAAAAAATCTCGAACGCGGAACGTTTGAAGAGCTACACTGAGTTAGCCGTTGGAGACTATGTGGTTCACGTGAATCACGGAGTCGGTGTGTACCAAGGGATGGAAACGCTCGAAATTGGCGGTATCCATCAAGACTACATGTCGATTCACTATCAAGATGGCGGGAATCTATTTGTTCCGGTGACTCAAATTAAGCTTGTTCAAAAATATGTCTCGTCTGACGCGAAAGTTCCAAAACTCAATAAATTAGGTGGTACGGAATGGGCGAAGACGAAACGTAAAGTAACGGCTAAGATTGAAGATATCGCTGATGAACTCATCGAATTATATGCCAAACGTGACGCCGAAAAAGGATATGCGTTTAGCCGTGATACGGTGGAACAACAAGAATTCGAACAAGCCTTTCCATACACAGAAACGCAAGACCAATTGCGCAGTGTTGCGGAAATTAAGGAAGATATGCAAAAAGATAAACCGATGGACCGTCTGCTTGTCGGGGACGTTGGATACGGGAAAACGGAAGTAGCCATGCGTGCGGTATTCAAGGCGGTCATGGATGGAAAACAAGCGGCCGTTTTGGTACCAACAACGATTCTTGCCGAGCAACATTACGAGAATTTCGTACAACGATTCTCGGACTATCCATTTACCATCGGATTATTAAGTCGTTTCCGTAGTAAAAAAGAACAAGAGGAAACGATTGAGAAACTTCGTAAAGGAGCAGTCGATATCGTCATCGGAACGCACCGTCTGCTTTCAAAAGACGTACAGTTTCTAGACTTAGGACTGTTAATTGTCGACGAAGAACAACGCTTTGGAGTGAAGCATAAGGAACGTTTGAAACAATTGAAATCACAAGTGGACGTATTGACGCTGACGGCAACACCAATTCCAAGAACGCTCCATATGTCAATGCTTGGAGTGCGTGATTTATCTGTAATTGAGACACCACCAGCAAACCGTTATCCGGTTCAAACCTTCGTAATGGAACAAAACCCGATGACGATTCGTGACGGCATCGAACGCGAGATGGCTCGTGGCGGACAAGTCTTCTATTTATATAATCGTGTCGAAACGATTGAGAAGAAGGCGGACGAACTTAGAGCGCTCGTTCCAGGATGTCGTGTGGGTGTGATTCATGGTCAAATGAGTGAGACGACGCTAGAGAATATTCTCTACCAATTTATTGAGGGGGAATATGATGTGTTAGTGACGACCACGATTATCGAAACCGGGGTGGATATTCCAAACGTCAATACCCTCTTTATTGAAAATGCCGATCGTATGGGGCTTTCGCAGTTGTATCAATTGCGTGGACGTGTTGGGCGTACAAACCGTATTGCCTATGCTTACCTCATGTATCAACCAGATAAAGTCTTAACCGAAGTCAGCGAGAAGCGTCTGCAAGCGATGCGCGACTTTACAGAACTCGGCTCTGGATTCAAGATTGCCATGCGTGATCTCTCGATTCGTGGGGCAGGGAATTTACTTGGAAAACAACAGCACGGATTTATCGATTCGGTCGGATTTGATTTATATTCTCAATTGTTAAGCGAAGCCGTGTTGAAGAAACAAGGAAAAGAAGTGAAGTCTGACGAAGAAACGGTTGAAATCGACTTACAGATTGATGCGTATATTCCAGCAAGTTATATTCAAGACGAACGTCAAAAAATCGAGATGTATAAACGGATTCGCTCGATTGATAGTGTGGAAGCTTATGAGGAATTGCTCGATGACTTTATCGACCGCTTCGGTGACTTCCCGGATGAAGTCAGTGCATTAGCAGAGGTTGGACTGATTAAGCATTACGCCAACGAGATTAACGTCGTATCGATTAAACGGAAAGACAATTCGGTGATGATTACGATTGCGCCGCCAAGTGCGACTCGCTTGCAAGGGGTGCCCGTCTTTGAGGCGCTTGGTCCGGTGAAATTACCAGCGCAAGTAGCTAACAAGGGCGAAAGTCTTCAGATTTTATTAAATATCACGCAAAAGCCTGTTGACTTATGGCTTGAGCAAGTTAAACTGTTTGTAAAAACATGCGGGGAAATTCTAGCCCGCGATGAGGAAAAACATGAAGAAGATAAATAGTAAAGGGATGATGCAAGGGGCGATTGCGCTCTCGATTGCCGCGTTTATCGCTAAGATTTTAAGCGCGGTGTACCGAGTTCCTTTCCAAAACATGGTAGGCAACACCGGTTTTTATGTATACCAACAGGTGTATCCTATCTATGGAATCGGCATGACCTTTGCATTAACGGGATTCCCGGTATTCGTGTCCAATGTAGTCGCGGAATACTTGGAGTCGACACATTTAAAGAAATTATTGAAGCAGCTATTCGTTATCGCGAGTCTCGTTGGAGTAGGGATTTTTGCCTTCCTCCATTTGGGTGCGGGAATGATTGCCCACTGGATGGGAGACGTTGAACTCTTGCCAGTCGTCCAAAGCGTATCGTGGATGTTTCTATTGATGCCGTTTCTGGTTATCACAAGGGGTTATTTCCAAGGAAGCTTCCGGATGATGCCGACTGCCATTTCACAAGTGGTGGAGCAGGTCGTTCGTGTCGCAGTGATTCTCTTTGTGGCGAGTCTGTTTGGTAGCACCATTTCAGACTACTACACGATGGGCACATGGGCGATGTCGAGTGCGACGATTGCGGCCGTGTTTGCGATTCTTGTGATGCTGTATTATGTATTGAAAGAAACGAAAGATCCGCTCGACAGCTTGACGATTACGCCAATAGAAATGGAAGTACCGACATTTGGGCATCTCTTTAAACGCTTTGCATTTGAAGGGGGAACCATTTGTCTCCTCAGTTCGATTTTAGTCTTATTCCAATTGGTAGATTCATTCTCTGTGTATAATGTGTTAACTACTCAAGGAATGCTTCCGGAAGTCGCAAAAGACCTCAAGGGGATTTACGATAGAGGGCAGCCGCTTGTTCAATTAGGAATGGTTGTCGGAGTCGGATTTTCATCAAGCTATATGCCGATGTTATCACGTGCCTTTAAGAAAGGGCATGACTTGGAATTTAAGAGACTGTCAACGTCACTTCTTCGAATGACGATTACCTTCTCGGTAGTTGCAACGATGGGGATGATTGCCATCTTGCCGTGGTTAAATACTGCACTCTTTGGAGATGCCAATGGACAGGTAGTGCTCCTTGTCTATGTCACTAGTGTTTTCTTTGCATCTGTGATTATGTCGCTGCACGGCATTTTCCAAAGTCAGCATCAATATCCAAAAACGCTGCTTGCACTCACAGCAGGGCTCGCAGTGAAATCTGGTACGAACTACTTATTCGTGGCAATGTTTGGAACGCTCGGCGCTAGCCTTGCGACAACACTAGGGCTTTGTGTGATGATGGTTGTGATGATGGCTTTTGCAAAAGAGATTATGATCAGTGTCTTACGTGACGGGAATTTTATGCAGTTACTTGCGGGCATTGCACTTGGCATGACGGTCATTGTTTCGGTATTATCATACGGAGCGTGGCATTTTGCAAGGTTGAAAGATTCCAGAACGATGGCCTTTGTCTTTTCAATCGTCTTTGCCGTTATAGGAGTGGTGATTTTCCTGGTAGGAACGATGAAATGGAATTTATTTACGAAACGCGAATGGGTTCTAATTCCAAAAGGAAAGACTTTATTACGTAAATTTAGTAGAAAAGAGGAAAACAATGAGACTCGATAAGTTTTTAAAAGTATCACGATTAATTAAACGCCGTACGGTTGCGAAAGAAGTAGCCGACAAGGGACGTGTGTTTATTAATGATAAAGTAGCGAAATCTTCAACAGACGTTAAAGTCGGAGATAAAATCGCAATTCAATTCGGGAACAAACATGTCTTAGTACAGGTTGAAGCATTGCTAGATTCAACGAGAAAAGAAGACGCTAAGGAAATGTTCACGATTCTTGAAGAAAAGCTGATTAAAGAAGAACCTTTAGAATTATAATCAATGGGAGAATACGGCAAGTTTGTCGTATTCTTTTTTTATGTAGAAATCTATTTGTTTTGAATGCGTTTTCTGTTGACAAAAAAATAAAAAAAGAGTAATATTAATAGTACTTTTTTAAAAGAAATAAGGAGGGGAAACCGTGGATTTAAATGCAATTAATTTTTTTCAACCATTTAATGCAATGATGGAATTACGTCACTTTTTGGCGATTTTAATTTCATGTATTTGTGGACTCGCCATCGGTTACGAACGTACCTCCAGAAATAAACAAGCAGGGGTTAAGACGCACATGATTGTGGCGCTCACTTCTTGCTTAATGATGATTATTTCAAAAGAAGCCTTCCTTGATACACCGCATTACGATACAGCGCGTGTGGCTGCTCAAGTAGTCAGCGGTATCAGCTTTATCGGTGGGGGGATCATCTTCATGCGTGAAAAACGCGTGAGTGGACTGACCACCGCTTCAGGGATTTGGGCCACAGCCGGAATTGGACTTGCGATTGGCGGAGGATTCTGGTTCTTCGGTTCCCTTTGCGCAGCGATTATCGTTATCGTTCAAAAATTAGCTTATCAACCAATCTTACAAGGGAAACAACGTCAGGTAAATATTTACTGTGAAATTCCAGACCCAACGATTGTACAGTCGATATATAATTACTGCCACTTCGAAGACTATCAATCGATTCAAGTCGAAGCGCGCGAACTCGATGGCGAAAAATACGAGCTCGTGATTCGCATTCATAATGACGAAGAAATCATTATTGAGAACTTGAAAAACTACATTCGCGAAACGGAAAATCAAGTGGTGATTAAACGCGTGAAACTCCGTACCGAAGATGTTAACTAGGAAGGTAACCAGGAAACGTCACTTTTCTGTGGTTGTTCATGGTAACACCAAAAATATAAAATTTATAAAATGCGCAAAAAATGATTCCGCAAGACTAACGGATTCTTTAATAACAGTAATGTGATACGCATCGAATGTGAATTACGCGGAGTAGGGCTTGTACCTTACTCCGCGTTTGAAGCTTCGAAGGTGAGAGACGGAAGGCTCGAACCGGTGCAACATTACAGTTATTATAAAGATATCCGTTAGGAAACGCGGAATCATTTTTAATTTCGAAGGAAGTTTACAAAAATTTATAAAAAATATTAGTGTAACCATGGACGATGAGCGTCATTCTTGTTATACTCAGTTTGTATAAGTAAAAAAGGAGACAATTAAGGTGACGAAAGAAACACAACAAAGAAATTCGAATGTAATTTCAATGAACAACAAGTTAAAACAGAAAAAACCTTCTACACCCGTTTTTAAGAGTCACTCACTAATGACTAAATTGATTTTAGTTGGTGTGATTGCCATTTCGGGATCAATGATTGTCGGGATTAGGAACCAATTTAGCCAAGCGAGTCAATTAGATCAAAAAATTGAACAAGCAAAGGCTGAAAAAGAAGTTGCTGAAAAGCAAAAAGAATCGTTAACACAGCAAGTGGAACTTCTTCAAAGCGATGAATATATCGCGAAGTTAGCACGTAGTGAATATTATTTAAGCAAAACTGGAGAAATCATCTTCAGCACGCCAAATGACACTGCAGAGCATAAAGCGCAACAAGCAAAAGAAGAAGTCGAACAAGGGGAAACTGTTGTTAAGGTGACGACTCAAAACCGTTAGGCAATGAATCTTTTTGATACGTCAAGCGTGTATCGAAAAGGGAATAATGAAGGAGGAACGCTTTTTATATGTCAATCGAAGTAGGAAACGTAATCCCTGGTAAAGTTACTGGAATTACAAATTTTGGAGTTTTTGTGGATTTAGGAGATCGTAAGACAGGTCTTGTTCACATTAGCGAGGTGTCTGATTCATACATTCAAGATATCAAAGAAGTTTTAAAAGTTGGAGACGAGGTTAAAGTGAAAGTCATGACGATTGCGGATGATGGCAAAATTAGCCTTTCAATTCGTCGTGCCGTTGATAAACCAAAAGAAGATTCTTCTGACAAACCACGTGCAAAGAAACCTTTTACACCACGTAATGATTCTCAAGACTTTAAGAAAAATCGCTCTGCTATCAGAACTTCAGCTCCATACGAAAAGAAATCTCCTTCGCAAGCAAAAGCAACAGATTTCGATTCTCTAATGAGTTCCTTCTTGAAAGACTCTGAAGACCGTTTAACTTCATTGAAACGTAACACTGAAGGGAAACGTGGGGGCCGTGGCGGTCGCCGTTCATAATGAAACCATCAATCTCTTCTGGTGAAAACTGGAGGAGATTTTTTTGACAGAAAGGAGAGGCCAATGCAACATCAACTAACAGCGTTTTTTAGAAGAAATGTAGAAAACTATACTGAAAAAAAATATGTGCTTGCCGTATCCGGTGGCGTCGATTCGATGGTTCTTTTGAATGCGATGATCACTCTTTTTGGAGACGATGCAAAAGATCGACTCGTAGTGGCCCATGTCAACTATGGACTAAGAGCACAAGCCGAGGATGAGGAGCAACTCGTTCATCGTTATTGTAAGCTTCATCAAATTCCAATCGAGACAAAACATTGGCACGAAACAGAGGGAGAGACGACTTCTGAGAAATCGTTACGTGATTTTAGATATGATTTCTTCCGCGCAGTGACGAAAAAGCATGAGGCGGACTATTTAGTATTGGCGCATCACCAAGATGACCAAATGGAGACTGTTTTAATGAAATGGTCACGGGGAAGTACGCTGGAAGGTCTTTCTGGGATGAAGGAAAAACGTTACGTGAAAGAGTTGAACATTTTACGCCCGTTCTTATCTTATGAGAAAAAAGAACTCTATCAAGAGGCTAAGAAATATGACGTTCCTTATTTAGAAGATGAATCGAATGAATCCGATGACTATACAAGAAACAGATATCGTCATCATGTCATTCCGTTTTTAAAAGAGGAAAATCCAAATGCCGGAAGCCACTTCCAAAAGAGTGCGCAAATGATTGCGGATGCTGTGGCGTGCTTGATGCCAATCCTAGAAGAAAAACAAGAACAGCTCTTCCAAAGAGGAAAGAAGAAAGTCACATTCCACCGAGAAGCCTTCCTCAAAGAGCCAATCGAAATGCAACGATTGCTCTTACAACAAGTGCTCATGCAAATGGATACGACGATTTCGGTAGTGCAAATGGAGCAAATCTTAGAAAAAGTAGGTTCCGACAAGGCACAACTCACGCTGGACCTCCCAAATGGCTGGAAGTTCAAGAAACGTTACGAGGAATGTTCGTTTGAAAAGGGACGTCAAAAAGTCGTTCCAAATATCGAATATATATTGGAAAAACCGGAAGATACATTAATTCGTCCAAATGAAGATGAGCAAATCTTGCTCACTACAGGAAAGACGGCTTCCGAGTTTACTATTCCTGTCTATCCAAAGGACTTCCCACTCACGATTCGTCATGCAAAACCAGGAGACAAGATTGCACTAGATGCCAGTGAAACCAAACATCAAAAACTCTCAAGATGGTTTATCAATTCCAAGATTCCACTCGAAGAACGCAAGGAAATTTGGGTGTTGGAAGACGCCTCGAAAAAAATTCGCGCAATTTTGGGCTATCGCTATGCTCAACCGTTGTTCTTTGAAGAGGAAACTGGTAAAATGATTCTATCTTACGAAAACAAAATGAGGTGCACACATGTTAAAAAATGATATGTCAGAAATTTTAGTATCAGAAGAACAGTTACAAGAAACAATCAAGAAATTAGGTGCTACGTTAGCGGAAGATTACCGCGGTAAAGATCCGTTAGTCATTTGTATTCTTAAGGGTGCTATTTTCTTTATGGCAGATTTAGTCCGCGCAATGGACTGCAACTTAGAAATTGATTTCATGGATGTATCTAGTTATGGAAATGAATTCGAATCAAGCGGCGAAGTACGTATCTTAAAAGACTTAGGTCAAAGCGTTAAAGATCGTCACGTGATTATCGTTGAAGATATTATCGATACAGGCCGTACTTTAAAACACGTGGTTGAATTATTAAAACACCGCCAAGCAGCAAGTGTAAAAGTGGTGACTTTATTAGATAAACCAGAACGTCGCGAAGAAGCCATCGAAGCGGATTATGTTGGTGTTCAAGTACCAAATAAATTCGTTGTAGGATACGGATTAGACTTCAAACAATTCTACCGTAACTTACCATGTATCGGTGTTTTAAAACCTGAGTTCTATGAAGATTAAGAAAGAGTTAAACTATTCGTCAATAAAAGTCAAATATGTTATGATAGAACGGTAGTGAAAATACTATCGTTTTTCTTTTATAAGAAGATGGGGAGGTAAAATGAATAATAATAACAATCGATCAATATTCAGATCTAGCTTACTATATATCTTGATTTTCGGTGCTATTGTCATTTTCGTTGGAATGTTTAATGGGGATCAAAAAGGTTCTACAGCAGATATTTCATACACAGAATTTATGCAAAGTCTGAAAAGTGGCGAAATTAAAGATCTCAAGATGCAATATTCGAATTCTGTATATACTATTACTGGGGAATATACAAATCCGAAAGAGCAAACGACCCAAGAAGCTAAAAATCAAAATGGATTATCTATTTTTGATAACCGTACTACAAAGAGTACAAACTTCAGAACAACAGTCTTACCAAACGACTCAACGATTAAAGAAATCAATGAAGCGGCTCAATCAAAAAATACAAAAGTTGAAACTTTACCAGAAAGTTCAACAGGCGTATGGATTTCCGTTTTATTACAAGTCGTTTTACCACTTGGGGTATTAGGGTTCTTACTTTATACAATGTTTATGAGCCAAGGTGGTCAAGGTGGACGTAACAATCCAATGAACTTCGGTAAGAGTCGTGCGACAAATCAGAAGAAACAAAACGTGAAAGTACGCTTCTCTGATGTAGCAGGTGCCGAAGAAGAAAAACAAGAGCTTGTAGAAGTAGTGGAATTCTTAAAAGACCCACGTAAATTTACAGCGCTTGGTGCTCGTATTCCTGCAGGGGTACTTCTTGAGGGCCCTCCAGGGACAGGTAAAACCCTTCTTGCCAAAGCCGTTGCCGGTGAAGCAAACGTACCATTCTTCTCGATTTCAGGTTCTGAATTCGTAGAAATGTTCGTAGGGGTTGGGGCAAGCCGTGTTCGTGACTTATTCGAAAACGCGAAGAAAAATGCTCCAGCAATTATCTTTATCGATGAAATCGATGCCGTTGGTCGTCAACGTGGTGCCGGAATGGGTGGCGGACACGACGAACGTGAACAAACATTAAACCAGTTACTAGTTGAAATGGATGGGTTCGAAGGAACTGAGGGAATCATCGTGATTGCCGCAACAAACCGTTCAGACGTATTAGACCCAGCCTTACTTCGTCCAGGACGTTTTGACCGTCAAATCTTAGTAGGTCGTCCAGACGTGAAAGGCCGTGAAGCGATTCTGAAAGTACACGCACGCAATAAGAAACTTGCAAAAGACGTGGACTTAAAAGTAATCGCGCAACAAACTCCAGGATTCTCTGGGGCAGAGCTTGAAAACTTATTAAACGAAGCAGCTTTAGTAGCGGCTCGTCGTGATAAAAATGCTATCGACGCATTAGACGTGGATGAAGCACATGACCGTGTAATTGCTGGTCCGGCTAAGAGAGACCGTGCAATCAGCAAGAAAGAACGCGAAATGGTGGCTTACCACGAAGCAGGGCATACAATCGTTGGTATGGTCTTAAGCGATGCGCGTGTGGTTCATAAAGTAACGATTGTCCCTCGTGGACGCGCTGGCGGATATGCAATCATGCTTCCAAAAGAAGATCGTTTCTTAATGACAAAAGAAGAATTGTTCGAACAAGTAGTTGGACTTCTTGGTGGTCGTGCTGCTGAAGAATTTATCTTTGGTGTGAAGACAACAGGAGCAAGTAACGACTTTGAACAAGCAACAGGTATCGTTCGTAGCATGATTACAGAGTACGGAATGGTGGACGAATTAGGAACTGTTCAATACGAAGGAAATCATCAAGTATTTATCGGACGTGACTATGGTCAAACAAAAGGTTACTCAGATCAAGTGGCCTTTGAAATCGACAATGCAGTTCGTCGTATTATGAAAGAAGCGCATGAAAAAGCACTTCAAATTCTTGAAGAACATAAAGATCAATTAGAATTAATTGCTCAAAAACTTCTAGAATTAGAAACATTAGATGAACGTACAATTAAATCACTTTTCGAAACAGGTGAAATGCCAGCTCCAGTCGCTGAAGATGAATATCCAAGCGAAACAGAAGCGGCAAGTTTTGAAGAAACGAAAAAAGCCTTAGCGAAACGCGATGCGGAACAAGCTGAAGGCAAAGAGGTTCCAGAAGAGGACGAAGAAGTGGAAGTTGCAGATGTGACGGCTGCTCCTAGCGATCTTGAAGGGCCATCAGAAAACGAATAACACAAAGGGTAGGAGAGCTGAGGCTGTTGTCACAGCTCTTTTCCTTTAAAAAAGGAGAGACAAATGGCAGATTCATTATTAAAAGTATTAGCGTTCAATGATGAGGTCAAAGCCGTTGCCATGGTTGCCACAGACGCAATTGCAGAGGCGCAACGCAGACACGACACTTGGAGTTCTGCAACAGCAGCGATGGGACGTACCATCATCGGAACACAATTATTAGCAAGTAGCTTAAAAGGCGACGAACGCATCACGGTTCAAGTGAACGGGGATGGCCCTGGTGGAAAAATCATGGCCGATGCGAATGGTCGTGGGGAAATGCGTGGTTATATCACAAACCCTCATGTGAGCCTTGAGTTAAACGACAAAGGAAAATTAGATGTCCGTGGTGTCGTTGGTACAAACGGGACGATTACCGTCATCAAAGACTTAAATATGAGAGAACCATTCTCTGGTCAAGTGCCAATCGTGGACGGAGAACTCGGAATGGACTTTACGTATTACTTAGCAGTCTCTGAACAAATCAATGGAGCTGTTGGGGTATCAGTTCTTGTGAATCCAGATGAAACGGTTCGTGCAGCAGGCGGGTTCATGATTCAGCTATTACCAGGTGCGAGCGAAGCGACAATTTCAGAAATCGAACGTCGTATTAGCGAGATTCCAATGGTTTCAAAATTAATTGACCAACAAGAATCACCACGCGATATTTTAAATCGACTACTCGGCGAAGAAAACATTCGTGAGTTAGAAGAAATGCCTGTGAAATTCCATTGTGGATGTACGCGTGAACGTTTCAGCGCAGGGTTGATGTCGATTGGGGTGGATGATTTACAACACTTGATTGACGAAGACCATGGCGCAGAAGTTGTGTGTCATTTCTGCGGTGAGAAATATCATTTCGATGAAGCAGAATTACAAGGCTTAATTGATGAAATTAATGCTAAACGCGAAGAGGCAGACGTATAATCATTAAGGTTTAAGAGAGTGAGAAGAGGTGCTTCCATTTCTTCTCACTCTTTTTGTATTTTCAGCCGTTAAAGCTATACAAATAAAGAAAAACTTAGTATAATACATACATAATACGAACGAGGTATATAGATGTTTAAACGAATTTTTGCTCGAATGAAAGGCATTTTAATGTTATTTGCAGGGAGTATCGCTCTCTTGGAAATCGCTCTAATGCTTGATTTTAAAACATTTGAACAATTTAATTTTTACCGAGATGTCGACGTTTGGAGTCACCCAATTCTCATAGTGCAGCTAGTAATGGTTGTTATCGTGCTCCTTCTGCTAGGGCAAGTCGTCGGATTATCGGTGAAATATTATTTCGCATTCAAGAAATTAGATGCACTCTTCCCGAATAATGAATGGGAACAAAAAGACTTTAAAGAAAAAGCAGACTATGTCGATGAAAAATTTGAAGCGATGATTGTAAAAGAAGTGCTGATCTTTTACGGAAGCCATTTTACAGTGATTCCGCTAAAAGAACTCAAAGAAATTCATCTGTATCGTACGCGTACAGGACGCCGTGTGTATTATGGAATTAAGTTCATGTTTAAGAAAAAAAGACGTTCCTTTATTCCAAATACGTATGGGAAGTCATTAGAAGACGGCTATCGTCTCGTTCGAAAAGTGAATTACTTCGTCCCAGTTAAGATTAGGGACGATTGGAAAAATAGCAATAGAAAGTAGGAAATTAAGGTGCATAAAGGGTATGTGAGAAGAACAATCTTTCTCTGGGGTTCCGCTCTCATTTGGGTTCTGATAGGGGTTTTCTTTTTCTCTGGAACCGTAAAAGGATACATGGGAGGAGAGTCGCTCTATAAGGCCGGAGACATTTATCATTTGAATGATGCTGGCACTTCCGTTGCGATTCGTGTGTTGGATATAGATTCAGAGGCCCTCACTTACGATGGAAAAGAATATTACTTAATAAAGCATGAAAAAGGGGTTACGCCACTTCAAGCGCAAGCCAAAGACATTAAACAGTTGTTGGATTTGAAAAAAGCGAATCCAAATGACTGGGAGCATTTAAAGCAAGAGAATATTTATTTAAATGTTCGAGTAACGCCAGAAGTAACAAAGGGGCGTAGAGGGAGTAAGACTGTCCATATACCGGCAGTATTGATAGAAGCCTTTACAAGACAATATCGGAAGGGGACTCTCTTACCGACAGAAGACGCTGTACCGCTGGACTTCCTTCATTATTTAACTTTGACATCATTTATAAATCGATTGTTGGAGACGGGAGTTACACTTTTTGTATTTCTATTAGCGTTAGTCTCCTTCTACAGTGCGTATAGACGAGTGCGTACATTGAAGAAAGAATACGAGGCATTTGATAAAGAGTTTCCACGATACACTCAAAATATGAAGGCTTTACTAATGGATGCGGATTTTAATGATCCTAAGCTAAAAGTACTGGTGAAGGATCACAAGTTCGTTTGCTATAATAAGGATTTTAGAGTGATTAAACTGAAAGAAGTACGAAATGTTGATGTTCGTCGCCAAAAGACAAAAAGCAGTGTTACCTATGCCATTGATTTTGCATTTGGCGGGAATAAGAATGTAACCATTCAATTGAAGAATCGTCCAGAAAACGTTCGCCAATTAGTGGAGTATTTAAATGAAAAAGAAGGAACCAAAATATCGCTGCCGTTTCAATGGTAATGGGTATGCGGTTTAATTGAGATGAGTCAAAAATTCAATAGAAAGCAGGGTTCAAAATGCATAAAGGGTATGGAAGAAGAACAGGACCAATATGGGTTGTAGTAGCGATAATGGCTGTAGTGATGGTGATTATTGCACGTGCGGGATTCAAATCATTCCAGAGCGCGGAAGACTTATACAAAGCTAATGAGGTTTACTATGTCAACGATAAAGGTTCGTCAGTAGCGATTAAGGTAATGGATATCGATCCAGAACCACTCGTGTTAAATGGACACAACTATTATTTAGTGAAACACGAAAGAGGCGTTGCGGTCTTTGAGGCAAAATCAGATGAATTGAATAATGTCTTAGAAGCCAAGAAGGCTGCCGGAAACGGTGAAAATGCACTTGCAGGCGATAATCTTTATTTGAGTGTGCGTGTAACGCCAGAACAAAGAAAAGGGAAAGGCTCTAACGTCAAGGTGAATGTAACACCGGAGATGAAAGAAGCCTTTTACAAGAAATATAAAGAGAGCCCGCTGTATTCAGAAAATACTAAGACGAAAATCGATGAATCCAGAATCTTGAAGTTGACCACTTCTGAAGATCAATGGGGAGATTCGGCATTCACGTTTGTCATGCTTGCCATCGTTCTTGGGCTCATCGGGTTCCAAATTTATCAAACGCGTCGCTTGAAGGCGCAGTATGCTCGATTTGATGCGTACTTCCCTGAGTATGCGAACAATATGAAGCAGTTGCTGCATGATGCAGAATATGTGGATCCGAAACTCAAGATTCTTGTGATGGAAGGCATTCTTGTAAGCTACGACATTAACTTTACGGTCATCGACTTATCAGAAGTCAGCAAGGCTTACTTAGTTTTTGAAAACAGACGAAAAGGCGGCATGAAGGTTCATTTACGTTTTGAATATGCAAATAAGAAATACGATTCGATTCTCTTTAGAAGACAATTATTACGTCTCAAAGAGCTTGTGGAATATTTAAACGAAGAATACAACTTAGGATTGAAATTGGATTTTAGACTCCTAGGATAAGAAATAGAAATTGAAGGTGGAATATTTTTGCATAAAGGGATATTTAGAAGAACATGGGGGATGTGGATTCTCACCGCCCTGTTAGGATTAACAGTGGTGGTGGTGGGATTTGTAGTGTCATTTGGATTTATGAGCGGACGTGAATTATACGAACATGAAATCATTTATAAAATGGAAAATGATTCATCGTCCACTTCGATTAAGGTGTTAGATATCGACCCAAAGCCTCTTGAGATAGACGATGAAACTTATTATTTAGTGAAACACAATTATGGAGTATCGTTTCTAAGAACAGATGCTTCTGAAATTAAACAAATTCTAGAGTTTAAAGAGGCGCTTTCTGAGAAAACGAACGCACTCGCCTCATCAGACTTCTACTTGAATATACGTGTAGTTCCTGAGAAGAAGAAAACTGGAAGATCCAGCGTTAAAACACATATTACGCAAGAAATGAAGGAAGCCTTTGAAAAGAAATTCAAACTTAGCCCACTTTCGGTGCAGGCGCCTCTCGATAAATTGGACACAAAGCATTTTTTAACCATTACGAATAGTGCGGCAAGGTTTGTCGATATCGTGATGTTCATCGTAGCCGTTGTGTTCTTTGTCATTGTATTGGTGTGGCAAATCGTTCGCGTTCGTCGCATCAAACAACATTATGCTCGTTTTGATGAGTTGTTCCCTGACTACAAAGACGATATGAAACGTTTATTGGATGATGCGGAGTATTTGGATGAAAAACTTGGTGTACTTGTCAAAGACGGAATCTTAGTTTCTTATGGAACTGAGTTTAGGGTAGTGGACTTAGAAAAGGCCGTTAGCGCATCCGTTCTTCGCCAAAAATCAAAATGGGGCGGGAAATATCGATTTACGTTCTTCAATGGAGGCCGTAAGCAAGTAGAAGAAGTTCCTCTTGGCGATTTGAAGGACAATATCATTGATTTAGTTCATTACTTAAGAGAAGTTTGCTCATATAATGTTTATATTCAATTTTAAAAAAATAAAATATTTTTTATGGTACACAAAACAGTCTACAATTTATTTGTAGGCTGTTTTGTTTTGCAGAAACCTTTTGGTACTGCGGTTTTTCGGAGCGTAGCGGAACATATAGTTCATCAAAAAAACGTTAAAAAGTTAACAAATGTTAACCACAAAACAAGGCGAAACTTCATTATTTAGTGATACAATGAACATATCAAATCAAAGGACGTGATCTAATGGATTTCACAGGTAAAGTTGCCATTGTCACTGGTGGGGCAAATGGTATTGGTAAAGAAATCGTTCGCGGTATCGTTAACGGCGGCGGTTTTGTAGTCATTGCAGATATTAATGAAGCTGCAGCAAACAAAACAGTTGAAGAGTTTGGACCAGAACACACAAGCTTTAAATACATGGATTTAGGAAATCATGAATCTATCGTAAAAAGCATGAACGAAATTTTAGCAGAACGCAAAGTAGACATCTTAGTGAACTGCGCTGGGGTTATTAGTGCAAAACCTTTCGACCAATTAACATACGAAGAATGGGAAAGAACTATCCGCATCAACCTTTCAGGATGCTTCTCAACAATTAGCACAATTTTCCCACACTTTATCGAAAACAAAGGTGGACGTATCGTAAACGTATCTTCAGTTGCTGCTAAACTTGGTGGTGGACTTTTAGGTACTGCTGCTTATGCTTCTTCTAAAGCTGGTTTAAATGGTTTAACAAAAGCCGTTGCTAAAGAAGGCGGTAAATACAATATCGCATGTAACGCTGTATGTCCTTCATTCACTCGTACAGATATGACAACAGTATTATCAGAAGATAAAGAAAAGAGCCAAAAAGTTATCAGCATGATCCCTCTTGGACGTCGTGCAGAACCTACTGAAATCGCTCAAATGATTCTCTTCTTCGCAAGCGACCTTGCAAGCTTCGTTACAGGGGAAATCGGTGACTGCGATGGCGGTATCACATTAGATGGCTGATTTTAGCTAGAGTCTTATTCCAAATCAGAGAAGGATTGTGAACAGTATGAAAAAGATTAAAATTCCTGGGGATACAATCATTATTCCAATGTTTATTGGATGTGTGATTAATACATTTTTCCCTCAAATATTACAAATTGGTGGATTTACCACTCCAATCGTGAAAGGTGCTGGACCACTTGTTGGGGCATTCCTCTTCATTATCGGGGGTACCATTTCTCTTAAAAACACACCAAAAGCCGTTGGACGTGGGGCAGCGATTATTTTAGCAAAAATTGCGGTATCTGTAGTCTTAGGGTTATTGGTTGCGAAAGTATTCAATGACAACTTCCTCGGACTTAGCGCCGTTGCCGTTATCGGTGCCATTTCAGTAGCCAATAACGCAATGTATGCGGGTATTGTAGATGTATACGGGGATGAAATCGATGCTGGTGCCGTTGGGATTACAACACTTAGCGTTGGACCAATGGTAACAATGGCCGTATTAAGTAGTGCCGGCCTTGCAAACATCTCGATTTGGAACTTAGTCGGAACGGTATTGCCACTAGTTTTAGGGATTGCGTTAGGTAATGCCTTCCCATACATGAAGAAAGTTCTTTCAAACGGGATTACAGCCATCATTATCGTCGTTGGTTTCTGTTTAGGGGCTAACATGAGCTTTGGCCAAATCCTTGAAGGTGGTCTACCTGGTATTTTACTAGGGGTGATTACTACATTTGTCGGTGGTATTGCATCTATCACCGCAGACCGCTTAACAGGTGGTAACGGGGTTGCCGGTGCTGCCATCTCAAGTACAGCAGCCAGCGCTATCGCTACACCAGCTGCACTTTCAGCAGTGGATGCTTCGTTCAAAGGAATCGAAGCAACAGCAACGACTCAAATTACAGCTTCAGTAATCGTAACAGCTATTTTAACTCCAATCTTAACAGCGTATATTGCTAAGAAATTCGGAAACAAAAAAGAAGCTGAAACACAAGAAGCTTAATTGAATTTAAAATGGAAACCACCTCGGAAATCATTCCGAGGTGGTTTTTGTCTTACCTTGAGTGTAACAATTATGTTACGTAACAAAAATGTTACATCGAAAAGTTGAGTTGTATCAAAAATGATACGTATCAAAATTGATACAAAAAGAGTAGAGTGTATCATGTATGATACGTATCACGCATGATACATCTGGATTCTGAACGCCTTTCAACTAAATTTTCGCACAAAAAAAGAACCTCAAAAACTGAATGGAAATCTTTTGAATTCTATAGTGAGAACAGTAGTGAGTGTAACCAATGTGAATTACAGGCCGTTTTACGGCCTGTTTGAAGCTTGGTAGGGTTGAGACCTTGGCTCAACCTGGTACAACTACTGCCATCACTATGAAGAGATTCAAAAGATTGCAATAAAGTTTTGAGGTTCGTGTTTTTAGAACGAATTACGCTTCGCCGAAAATGCCTGTTGAGAGGTAACGTTCTCCTGTGTCAGGTAATAGAACCACAACAGATTTGCCTTTTCCTAAGCGTTTTGCCACACGTAGAGCGGCAGTGACAGCAGCTCCAGAAGAAATACCAGCAAGGATACCTTCTTTAGCGGCTAAGTTTTTCGCAGTTTCGATGGCATCGTCACTTGTTACAAGTTCAAAGCCGTCGATGACTTCGCGGTCGATAATGCTTGGTTCAAAACCAGCAGAGATTCCTTGGATGCGGTGTTTTCCTTTTTGCCCTTTAGAAATGAATGGTGCTTCTTCAGGTTCAACCCCGATGATTTCCACGTCTTTGTTTACTTCTTTTAACGCACGGCCAACACCTGTAATCGTACCACCAGTACCAATACCACTGATGTAAGCGTCTGGAGTTTTTCCGTCGAAGGCTTTAATGATTTCTTGCCCAGTTGTTTGATAGTGGATAGCTGGGTTTGCTTCGTTGTCGAATTGACGTGCCCAGAAGTAGCCAGGTTGTGCTGCTAATTCTTCTGCTTTAGCAACGGCAGCGCCGAATCCGTCAGCAGCAGGCGTTAATAAGACTTCTGTACCGTATGCTTTCATTAATTGACGGCGTTCGATAGACATAGATTCAGGCATAATTGTGATGACCTTGTATCCTTTGGCAGCACCGATTAATGAAAGTCCTACACCTGTATTTCCACTTGTTGCTTCGATGATTGTATCGCCAGGTTTTAGGCTACCATCTTTCTCAGCTGTTTCGATGATGTTTAAAGCGATACGATCTTTCACAGATCCACCGGCGTTAAACGACTCGATTTTTACATATACATCTGCAGAATCGTCTGAAACTAAACGACGTAGTTTCACAAGGGGAGTGTTCCCGATTAATTCTGTGATAGTTTCTACTGATTTGACCATAAATGATCCCTCCATAAAGTTAGACTGGGCAACTTTAAGGGTTGCTTGTTACCATTGTAACTGGGATTGATAATGGGAACAATACTTTTGTTTAAAAAAAACAGAAAAAAGTATAGCAAATCCAATTTAGATGTGATACACTATCTGCTAGCAAGGGCTTTTAAACTCATCCAGAGAGGTGAGAAAGGCTAAGATCAAGTTTATTAGACTAGCCCTACGCTTAAAAACATAGGGCTTTTTGTGTGCACAAAACCGCCCGGAAAAGAGGGTAAAATGGAGTTACAAACTTCAAAAGTCGATCTGTTGTTAGATGTGGATCAAAAACCGGAGCTCGTGCCTGGGCTGTTCTTGAGTTTGCAGCACGTGTTTGCGATGTTTGGTGCCACTGTTTTAGTGCCGTTAATATTGGGGATGCCAGTATCGGTTGCTTTATTTGCGTCAGGATTAGGAACACTAATCTATATGGTTGCGACGCAGTTTAAAGTGCCTGTTTACTTGGGATCCTCTTTTGCTTTTATTACGGCTATGCAATTCGCGATGGCACAAATGGAAGGGAAACCAGATGCTGCGCAAACAGGGGTTGTGTTAGTCGGACTACTCTATGTGGTTGTGGCCTTATTTGTTAAATTCTTGGGAACGAATTGGATTAACCGACTCTTACCTCCAATCGTCATTGGACCAATGATTATCGTCATCGGTCTAGGTCTTGCCAATAGCGCGGTAAAGAATGCCGGATTTGTAAAAGATGGTGACTGGAAAGCGATGGTTGTCGCAGTCGTAACCTTCCTCATCACAGCATTTATTAATACAAAAGCAAAAGGCTTCTTGAAAATCATTCCATTCCTATTCGGGATTATCGGTGGATATATCGTAGCCATCTTCTTTGGACTCGTGGATTTCACAAAAGTCATCGACGCCCAATGGATTGCGTTGCCAGAATTATACTTACCATTCGATACGAACGGATTCTTCCATCAATATAACTTATACTTCGGACCTGAAACTTGGGCGATTCTACCAGTTGCGGTCGTAACGATTGCCGAACATATCGGGGACCACACTGTATTAAGTGAAATCTGCGGGCGTCAATTCTTGAAAGACCCAGGCTTACACCGTACGCTGATCGGGGACGGGGTCGCAACAGCCGTATCTGCCTTCCTTGGAGGACCTGCCAATACGACTTACGGTGAAAATACAGGGGTTGTAGGGTTAACACGTATCGCATCTGTATCGGTTATTCGTAACGCTGCGCTGATTGCGATTGGATTCAGCTTCTTTGGTAAATTCACAGCGCTCATCCGTACGATTCCTAATGCAGTACTTGGTGGAATGGCGATTCTCTTATACGGGGTGATTGCTTCAAATGGTTTGAAAGTGTTAATCGAAAAACAAGTAGACTTTAGACAAGTACGCAACCTCATTATCGCAAGCTCGATGTTAGTGCTTGGACTTGGTTCGGCAGTGCTTGAAGTGGGACCTATCACTTTATCAGGGACAGCGCTTTGTGCGATTGCCGGAATCGTATTAAACTTAATCCTGCCACACGAAAAAACTGAAGAAAAATAAATAACGTTAGCGAACACAAAGGGCGCCAGAGGAATCTCTGGCGTTTTTTTAATGTCTTAATAAAGAGGGTTCGAATATATAAAAAATAGTATAGAAAGAATACTGCCGGAAGTATTCAGAAAATATCTCAAATAGTGTAATTTCTTCTTTCATAAAGCACGTAAATTACTTGCACCGGTTGCTATATAATTTTATATTATATAAGGAATGTAATTATTTGTATAAATTATATTATATACATATGGAAGTTTTTGACCGTTTAAAGGCCGGATTTCCAACGAATATTTGTCGATTGTAGGAGGAGCTTTATGCTTACTGAAAAACGTAGAAGAATCATTTTGGACTTATTAGAAAAGGAAGATACAGTACACCTGAAAGACTTAATGGCAGCGCTGGGTGCTTCTGAATCGACAGTTCGTCGTGACCTTTCTTTATTAGAAGAGGAAGGAACGCTGATTCGTGTACACGGTGGAGCTAAACGCGTCTATTCAAAAGAGTATGAACCAACTATAAAAGAAAAGGAACGTTCAAATCGACGTGAGAAAGAATGCATCGGGCGTTACGCTGCGTCTCTTGTGACAAAAGGCGAAACGATTTACATGGATGCGGGGACGACAACGCTTCGTATGATTCCGCATTTAGAAGGAAAGGATGTCACTGTCATTACAAACGGCGTGCAACAAGCACATCTTTTAGCAGATTACGGCATTAAAACAGTGCTTCTTGGCGGACAAGTTAAAACTGAAACGAGTGCTGTGGTAGGGGTGCTTGCGCAAAATCAATTACGTGAGTATTTCTTCAAGAAGGCGTTCCTTGGAATGAACGGGGTCGATTTAAGCTATGGATATACGACTCCAGACGAAGAGGAAGCAACGATTAAAAAAATCGCGATTAGCAAGAGTAATCAGGCATATGTATTGGCCGATTCGAGCAAATTTGCTAAAGTAAGTCTCTGTAAGGTTGCGGATTTTCATCAAGTAACCATGGTCACAAACACGACGAAGGAGCAAGCCGACTTACGTTACCGTATGGCAGGAAGCATTCGTCTTGTTGAAATGGACGCATAATAAAGGAGAGACAGCATGATTTACACGATTACGTTTAATCCAGCGATTGACCTTGTTGTTAAAGTTCCAAATTGCGAACTTGGCACATTAAACCGTTCTGTTGAAGAAAACTACGTGGCAGGTGGAAAGGGCATTAATATGTCTGTCATCTTGAAACGTTTAGGCTTCGATAATACAGCAACAGGTTTTCTAGCAGGTTTCTCAGGAAACTTCATTAAAGAAGCGTTGCAAGCAGAAGGAATTCATACGAACTTCATCGAAATCGATGGTGTTACACGTATTAATTTGAAACTAAAGAGTACCGAAGAGACAGAAATCAACGCAAATGGCCCAGTGGTGAAAGCCGAAGATTTTGCTCGTTTAGTGCAGTACTTCGAAGAAAACTTGCAAGACGGCGACGTGGTATTTTTAGCCGGAAATGCTGGTAACGGAATGGATCATTCTGCATACACAACGATTGCGAAATTGTGCGACGATAAAGGCGTTAAATTAGTATTAGACACTACAAAAGATTTATTAACGAAATGTCTTCCATATCACCCATTCATTATCAAACCAAATCATCATGAGTTAGGGGAGATTTTTGGGGTAACGATTGAAACGGAAGAACAAATTGTCGATTATGTGAAAAAACTCCAAGACATGGGGGCTCGAAATGTTTTGATTTCTCGTGGGGGTGACGGAGCAATGCTCCTTAGTGAAACTGGTGAAGTCTATACATCAAATGTTCCAAAAGGAAAATTAGTCAACTCAGTTGGAGCAGGAGACTCAATGCTTTCAGGCTTTATGGCGAAATTTATCGAAACCAAAGATTACTCAGCAAGCTTGAAACAAGGAGCCGCTACAGGAAGCGCGACAGCCTTCTCTGTAGGAATTGCCGAAAAATCATTTATCGAAGAATTGTTACCACAAGTGGTGGTTAGAAAACTGTAAGAGTGCACGAGGAGAAATTTCTTTTGTAGTCGCTCATCCGATAGTATTTATTGCGATTTGGATTTTCGTTGATGTTATCGGTGAGTTATGATTAAACGTGACACTTTCTAAAAAAGACAAAGCTAAATAAAGAGATTTGAATTTCGGCTCCTAGGGCATTCCTAGGAGCCTTTTTGTATAGACTTAGAATATCAAGTTTATTGTTAGAGTTTTAGAGTTGCAAAATAAGAACTACAGTAGTATATTGAGAACAGTTAATTATGTGAAAAGTACAAAGGGGTGCCATTTTGGCTGAGATGTTGTTACAAACCCTTGAACCTGTTACGTTAGTACGTGCGTAGGAATTGTATTTGATTTCGAAGTTTTAGACGGAGTCTCTTTGTGTTTTTCAATAAACGAAGGAGGCTCTTTTTTCATGAAGAGAAATGTTTTAGTATGGGTAGAAGCTGCAATTATTGCAGCGTTGTCAATGGCGTTGTCCTGGATTCCGGACTTTGCTGGGTGGTTTACACCGTCGTGGGGAGCAATTGTTCTTGTTATTTTTTCACTACGCCGCGGCTTGACACCAGGTTTAGCAGCAGGTTTGCTATGGGGATTACTCCACTTTGCAGTAGGTAAAGTGTCATTCTTGTCTGTTGAACAAGTACTCATCGAATATGTCATTGCATTTGCAGTGATGGGACTTGCAGGACTTTTATATAGTCCGTTCCAAAAAGCGTTAAAAGCTGAGAAATATACAAGTGCGATTACGTTAGCCTGTACTGCAGCTTTTGTAGGAGTAGGCGTTCGCTACTTCTTCCACTATATTGCCGGGGTTATTTTCTGGGGTAAATACGCACCAGAAGGAATGAGCCCATGGTTATATTCTCTCACTGTAAACGGAACAGCAGCACTCGGAACTTTCATTGTGGTAGTGATTGCGTGTGTGGCGCTGATTCGTCAGAAAAAAATTTGGATAGCTCACTAGGGAAATTGTGCTTTCCGAGTCCTGGTTTAACCTGAAACCAGGGCTCTTTTTTTATTGGAAAAATAAGGGTAAAGCACTTCGTGCGCTTTGGATGTCTCTGTAGTAGAAATAATAGCTGCAACGGGTTGAGCCTGAGGTCTCAACGCCTACCAAGCTTCAAACTGGCACTAGGAATAAATTCCAAGTGTCAGTAATTCACATTGGTTGCACTCGCTATTATCACTACTACAGAATCCAAAGGCACTCGTGCTTTACCAATAAGAGACCTAGTTTCGGTTAAACCTTTTTAAAGGGTGGCCGAAGAAGGAAAAAGTGTGCGCTCTTCAGTGAAGCCAATCGTTTTTCTTACTCTTTTTGAGTAAAAGGACCTGGTTTTAGTTAAACCAATTTCCCTAGGAGCTAGGAGGGGGAAAAGAGGATGCAGGGAGTTAGAGAGTGCTCATATTTTAGCGAGTGCAATTCGTTAGTGGGTTGAGGGAGAGAGGGTTTGACATGAGGTCATTTCAATAGTAAAGTAAACGGTGAAAGAGGTGTCGGTATGGTTACAGAATGCGAAAAAATGAATGTGTCTCATGAGATTTGGATGATGATTATGAAAATCTACAATGAGAACTTGAAAACTTTTTCGATGTCATTAAAAGAGGTGGGATTGAATCCAACTCATTTTGAAGTGTTACATCTAATTTTTAGAAATCAAACGATGGATCAAAAGACGATTGCGCAAACGTTGAATTTGACGCAGGGGAATATTACGCACTGCATTCGTCATTTAGAAAAATTAGCGTTGATTTCGATTGAAAAAGACTGGAAAACAAAACATATTTCGTTAACAGAAAAAGGGAAGAAATTGCTGGATGATTTAATTCCGGCGCAACATCAAATGATGGAACATACATTGCGTGGATTGGACTGCAACCAAAAGCAACAATTGCGTGAGCTACTAGTCTCATTTGAGAACACATGTAAGTCGATTTAGGTAAATTTTAAGTACGAAACGTATACTGAAGAAAAAAGAAGAGGTAATACTATGAGAATTTTAGTAGCAGAAGATGAAATTGATTTAGCAGAAGCGCTGAAAATGATGCTAGAAATGCAAAAGTATAGCGTGGAAGTGGTTCACGATGGTGCGGACGCGCTATTTTATGCCGAATCAACACCGTATGATTTAATCTTGCTGGATGTGATGATGCCGAAAAAATCAGGAATTGAAGTGGTGCGTGAATTGCGTGCAGGTGGAAATACGACAACAGTGCTCATGCTTACAGCAAAAAGCCAATTAGAAGATAAAGTGACAGGTCTTGAAGAAGGAGCAGACGATTATTTAACGAAGCCGTTCGAAGCGCCTGAATTATTAGCGCGTGTGAAATCATTGCTTCGTCGTCCGAATGTCTTCGTGGCATCTGTGATGAACATCGGGAATATCGAGCTTAACCGCGATAAGTTCACGATGGAATCAGCCAGTGGGCAAGTGTTGTTAAATAACAAAGAGTTCCAATTAATGGAATACTTTATGATGAATAGCAATCAAGTATTATCAACGGATTTGATTATGGAAAAAGTATGGGGGCTCGACTCAGATGCTGAGATTAACGTGGTGTGGGTGAATATTTCATCTCTGCGTAAGAAATTAGCGAGCATCGATGCGAACGTGACGATTAAATCTGCACGTGGTTTGGGCTATCAATTGATGGTCGAAGCGTAATCCCGATGATTTTAGAAAAGAAGAGGAGTTTGCATGTTTAAACAACTTCAAAAAAGCTTTGTGAAAAGTGCGATGCTGTCGTTTACGGCAGTGCTGCTGGTTGTGCTAGTGGCGGTCAACGTTGTGAACTATCGCCAAACCGTCAATCAAGTAGACCGACTTGGGACAATGCTTGTTAATAATGATGGAACTTTTCCTGATGCACCTGAGGGAGGAATGGCTCCTAAAGAACATCCTGAACATGGAATGCCAAAAGGAATGGAGTTTCGTAAAGATGATCAGATGGCAACACGTTATGCAGTCGTAAGAGTGGCAAATGGCACGGTCCAATCTGTCGACCGAACTCACTTAGTATCGCTCGATGAAGAAGCGTTAAAAGAGTTGGGTTTACGCATCGCTCAAGGAACTTCCACAAAAGGATGGGAAGGCAGTCTTCGCTATCAAGTTGCTAAGACGGATGCTGGAACAATGGTTGTCCTTGTAGATGCCAACAAAGAAACGCAACAAGTATCGAGATTGATGATGGTAACAGGGGCAGTCTTTGTTCTTTGTCTGGCAGTGGTGTATGTGCTCGTTCGTATCGTATCGAAGCGCGCGATTCGTCCGTTTGTCGAAAACGTGGAGCGCCAGCAACAATTTATTGCCAATGCCAGTCACGAGATTAAGACACCGTTAGCGGTTCTTTCAGCCAATACGGATTTACTCGCAATGATGGGTACAGAAGCTAAATTTGTCGATAGTAACAAACGCCAAATTAAGCGTCTGAACTCTCTTGTAGAGCAGATGTTAATTCTTTCAAGATACGACGAAGGAGAAGCGGCTGCGACAAAAGAAGAAGTCGATTTAGTAGCCGTTACGAAAGCAATCGTTGAAGAGATTTTACCAGTCTTAAACGAAAAAGAACTTCAGGTAGAATTTACTGGCGAGGCACAAACGATTATCACAACGAATAAGAGTGCGATGACAGAACTGATTCGAATCTTGCTCGATAACGCGATGAAGTATACGGTCGGAGAACCAGTGATTACCGTTGAGGCGAAACGAAATCAATTGGCCATTGGAAATGAAACAGAACCAATGACCAAAGAACAGGTCAGTCAGATTTTCGATCGCTTCTACCGCGTAGACAGTTCGAGAAATCGTACGACAGGCGGTAGCGGACTAGGGCTTTCGATCGCGCAGAAGATTGCCGAAACGAACGATGTACAGTTGACAGCAGAACTCACAAGTGAAACACAAATTCGCTTTGTCGTTGAGGGTGAGAAAAATGGATGATCGACTTATCTATGAAGTTTTAGAAGTGGTTGGTGAAATTCCAAGCGGAAAAGTTGCCACTTATGGACAAATTGCTAGTCTCATTGGTCGTCCGAAAAATGCAAGATTAGTCGGAAAGATTTTAAGTCAGGTAGAAATCTATGGCGACTATCCTTGCCATAGAGTCGTTAATGCAAGTGGAAGACTGGTACCAGGATGGTTTGAACAAAAAGAATTATTAGAAGCTGAAAGAATCATCCTTAAAAGCCCGACAAATGTATCACTCAAAAAATATCAATGGAATCTGGAAGAGGATTAGCCCAATCTACAATAAAGATTGGGCTTTTGTTTTAAAAGATATATAAAATCAAAGACGTTGGAAAATAATTCCGGCGTCTTTTTTTATGCGAAATTTATCATATATGGTAATTATCATATATGATAATTTTCAGTTTAAAAAACTTTTTCGAAAAACTTTTTTTGTTTTAAGTTCATTTTAAGTAACCTAGGTATGATTGAACCATCAACAAATAGTTGATAGGAAGCGAGGGGGACCAAAATGAAAAGAAACAGAATGATTGTTCTATTATCCACGATTACTATTGCAACAACTTTAGTTGCATGCCAAAACACACAAACACAAACACAAGCTGAGTCGACTTCTCAAGTCCAAGCTCAACAGAGTCCCCCAGCTAAACCTGGAGGAGAAGGGTTTGGTGGAAGCGACCAAGTGACACAAGGTGAGGCAGCAACAAATTTAACAACAGATGCAACAGTAACAGGAGAAACTTATGAATCTACCGGAGATGATGAAAATGCACTCCGTGTAACAGGAGCAACCGTTACATTAGATGGCGTAACGATTAACAAAACAGCCGGAGCGACATCGAATACAGAAAATGGAGACTTCTACGGAATGAACGCAGGATTCTTAGCAACGGATGGAGCAACGGTAACACTCACAAACTCAACCGTCAATACAACTGCACAAAACGGGAACGGGGTGTTCAGTTACGGCTCAGGAACGACTGTCAATGTATCTGACACAACAATCACAACAACAAAAGATAACTCAGGCGGTATCCAAACGACAGGTGGAGCTGCTATGAACGCAACTAACTTGACGGTGAACACCGCAGGAAATTCATCAGCAGCGATTCGTACAGACCGTGGTGGTGGTACGGTAGTCGTCGACAAAGGAACTTATACTTCAACAGGATATAATTCACCAGCCGTTTACTCTACAGCGAATATCACTGTTAAAAATGCAACATTGAACGCTGAAAACTCAGAAGCGCTTGTAATCGAGGGTCAAAACTCTATCACATTAGAAAATACCAATGTAACAGGGAATATGAGTTCAACAGAGGGTAGCTCTTCAGACAATAACGTGCACAACGTGATGATTTACCAATCAATGTCAGGAGATGCTGAGAGTGGAACCTCTACTTTCACAATGAAAGGTGGCACTTTAACAGGACGTAACGGAGACCAAATCTACGTAACGAACACACACAGTGTCATCACTTTAGAAGACGTAACGATCACAAATCAAGATTCATCTGGCAGATTATTAGCCATCTTAGGAAATGATGCAACACGTGGCTGGGGTACAGCCGGTGCCAATGGTGGTCAAGTTGATTTAACAACGACGAACCAAACATTAACTGGAGCGATTGAGGTGGATACCGTATCTACATTGAACTTTACAATGAGCAAAGGAACAAACTTCACAGGGACCATCAATATCGTAAAAAATGCCGAAGGAGGGACTGCCGTGGACAA
The DNA here is from genome assembly GCA_963551375.1 of uncultured Streptococcus sp. Taxonomy (GTDB): domain Bacteria; phylum Bacillota; class Bacilli; order Lactobacillales; family Aerococcaceae; genus Granulicatella. The sequence continues at coordinate 37,288 of CAUVGI010000005.1, forward strand.
TAACGCAGTAATCACAGTAGAAGAGGGGGCGACATGGACATTGACAGGGAATGTCACAATCACATCATTAGAAAACAAAGGTACAATCAACTTTAACGGATATACAATCACATTAGCGGATGGTACGGTCCTAAAATAAAACTTAACTTACAGGAGCTAGGCTACGGTCTAGCTCTTATTTTTATTTCCGTAAGGGAAGAGTTCATATGATTTTCTATTTTCAATTGGTGAAAACTAGAAGAAAACACGTGATTGTGATAAACTGACTAAAGGAAATAAAATAAAAAAATGAGGTGTCACGATGGATCAAAACGAGAACAAAAATGTTGAATCAGTTGCTGAAAAAGCTACAGAAGTAAAAGACGAAGTAGTTGAAACAGCAAAAGAAACAGCTGAAGAAGTAAAAGAAGTAGCGGAAACAGTTGTTGAAGAAGCGAAAGAAGCAAAAGCTCCTGAAGCAGATGGCGACTTCAAAGAAGTTGTTGAAGACGTAAAAGAAAAAGCAGAAGAGGTTGCTGAAAAAGCAAAAGAAGTTGCTGGTGTTGCAAAAGAAAAAATCGAAGAAGCAGCAAGCAAAGTGTTCACTGAAGAAAACAAAGCAAAAATTAATGAAGCAACAGAAAAAGCTGTTGATAAAGTTGAAAGCTATAATAAAAATAATTTATTCGAAAAAATTTTCTTCGGTGTATCGATTGCGCTTGCAATTTTCACGCTTCTAGTGTTACTAAACGGACTAGGATTTGCGTTTGGTTCAAACGGCGGAGTGAATACGACAAGTTTACAAGCAGCGTATATGGACCTTTCTAATAAAGTGAAGAACTTAAGCTTATACTTTGGTTTATCATTCTTCTTTGCATTAGTAGGTGCCGTATTTACTGGATATTTCTTATACCAAGCTCATAAAGAAAGCAAAAATTTATGGACTAACGTGAATGTAGCTTCATTAGCAATGGTAGTATCTGTCTTCTTAGGAAACATCTTAGGTGGCGGATTCTTAGATGCTCTTGGAAAATTATCTGATTTCTTCAGTGGAAAATCAAATTCAGCAGTAAATGCACTTATTTCTGAAGCATTTGCAAACCCATTGGCAGCGAGCCGCACTGCACAATCATTCGTAGATGGATTACAAACAGGATCAAAAATTGCAATCTTCTTCTACTTAGTAGCATTCGCAGCATCAGCAGCAACTGTGTACTTCTACTACCAAAAATTATTCCAAAAGAAAGCGCAATAAGCGAGGGGACCAATGAAAAAATTCTTTCAAATCATTTTAGGGGTTAGCTTCCTATTTCTATTAGTAGGTTGTAGCTCACAAGAGACTGCGACTTTCACTCAAAAATCAGGTGGTACGGACGTAACTTTAGTTTATACGTATGATAAAAAGACTGACACCGTGACAAAGATTAAGATCGAAACGAATGAACCTACTGAACACACTGAGGCTCGTAAGGATAACGAAAAACTCTTTGAATCGATGAAAGGGTTAAATGGGGTTGTGACTTCAATTACTGAAAAAGATGGCAAACTCATCTCATCGGTTGAAGTTGACTTAACGAAATATACGTTGTCAAAACTGAAAGAAAGTAACAACTACTTCTTTACAGGTCTTGTTCAAAGTGGTTTCTTAACAGGAGACGGAGATCACGCATCATTCTCTAAGAGTAAAGAAGTTGCACTAAAACGCGGAATGACAGAACAAACGAAAAAATAAAATGAAAAGACTTGAACAGTGATTTGAAGTGCACCCTGTCAAGTAGACAGGAAAATAATTAAAGTGTATGACGAGTTCATAAGAACTCGTCTTTTTATTTATGCTGGGATTTTT
>CAUVGI010000006.1:0-38263 GCA_963551375.1 uncultured Streptococcus sp.
AAGTGATTTTCGGAGGACGCCTTGGACAGTATCGTTATTACGATATGCATCAAGTCATCGCCGCAGCACTAGAAACTGTCGATAAAGAATTCCGTTAAACGCAAGAACACCATATTTGGTCATGGCCAAATATGGTGTTTTTCGATTCTACAGGAGAGATAAAAGTAGTCGGTGTAAGAAATGCAATGAAGCTTAATAGAGAAAAACGTGTGTAGTTTATAAATAGTGAAACCGAAGAATCTTGCGGATTTCATAACCACAATAATGGGGAATGGTATTAAATGCGAAAAAAGCTGGAGTTAGTAATTTATTCCTTACTCCAGCTTTGAGGCTTTAAAGGTGAGAGACTATAGGCTCGAACCGGTACCCCATTATTGTAGTTATGATAAAATCCGCTAGGATTCGTAGGTATCACTAATGATAACTTTTAGATACGTTTTTCTCTATTAAGCATTCACTGTATCTAGTTCTTCGCCGATAGCTTGAAGACGAGAGACAACCTCTTCAAGAGATAGGTTGTGTTCTTTCACATAGCGGTTACGTGGATGAACACGGCATTCATGGCTGCAACCACGTAAGTATTTGTCTTCATTTTCTTCTGAGCAGAGAATTCGACGGTTACATTCTGGGTTTCCACAGTTTACGTAACGTTCGCAAGGTGTACCATCGAACCAGTCTTTTCCAATCACCACTGGGTCTACGTGGTTGATATCAACAGCGATACGCTCGTCGAATACGTACATTTTTCCATCCCATAATTCGCCTTGAACTTCTGGGTCTTTACCGTAAGTTGCGATACCGCCGTGTAATTGACCGACATCTTTATAGCCTTCACGAACCATCCAGCCAGAGAATTTCTCACAGCGAACGCCACCTGTACAGTAAACAACGACACGTTTGTCCATGAATTTCTCTTTGTTATCGCGAACCCATTGTGGTAATTCACGGAAGTTGCGAATGTCAGGACGGATGGCACCGCGGAAGTGACCTAAGTCGTACTCGTAGTCGTTACGAGTGTCTAGTACAACTGTGTTTTCGTCTAATAGAGCTTCTTTAAACTCTTGTGGAGAAAGGTAAGCCCCTGTTGTTTCAAGTGGGTTAATATCGTTATCGAAGTCGTTATCTTCTAAACCAAGGTGTACGATTTCTTTTTTGTAACGAACGAACATCTTCTTGAAGGCTTGCTCGTTTTCTTCGTCGATTTTAAACCATAAGTCTTCCATCCCTGGAAGAGAGTGAACATAGTCCATATATTTTTGAGTTGTTTCGTAATCACCAGATACCGTTCCGTTAATTCCTTCGTCAGCGACAAGGATACGACCTTTTAATCCGATTGATTTGCAGAATGCTAAATGATCTGCAGCGAATTGTTCCGCATTCTCGATTGGAACGTATTTATAATAAAGTAAAACACGAATATCTTTTGCCATATTGTAGTTCTTTCATCCTTTTCTAATTTGTAATGATTTTATTGTACCTATAATGAGAATGATTATCAATGAATTCGATTGTGAAAAACTTCGAAAGGTATTGACATGACGGCGTTTTGGAGTATAATATGTAGTATAATGTTAAATTTATCAGATTGGAGGAGAAATCAATGAACAACTTAAACGTAAAACAAGTACATGATTTGAGAAACCTTCCAATTTTGGTGAATGAAGTATAGCGCATTTTTATAGATAAATTTAAGTGAGCCGTTACTTTTTCCATGCGTGGGGAAGGTGACGGTTTTTTTGATGGAGGAAAACGATGAACGATTTATTGAAAGTCATTATTAATTTTATAAAGAAACATCCGATGCGCTACCTTGTTAGTTTTATATTGATGATTGGAAGTAGTATTGCGGCGGTGTACCCAGCGCGTATTATCGGACAAGTCGTCGATAAAATCGTGGCGAGTGAACTGAATGCCCAGTGGCTTGGGACACAGCTCGTGATTTTAGTCGGGATTATTCTTGTGGCCTATATTACGGAGAGTATTTGGACATATTTTATTTTTATTGGGTATTATGAAGTTCAAAAAGAATTACGTGTGAAGTTACTGCGCAATAATTTACGGAAGAAAATTCCGTTTTACGCGCATTTTAGAACGGGCGATATTATTACGCGTAGCAGTGAAGACGTTTCAACGATTGGTGAAATGATGGGGTTCGGTATGTTTGCCTTGATGAACTCTACATTACTGGGGAGCGTATCACTTTATATGATGGTTACAACGATTTCATTGCCACTGACCATCGCAGCAGTTTTGCCACTGCCAATCCTTTCGTATCTTGTGTATAAATGGGGATTCGATTTAGAAGAAGAGTACAACAAGGCGCAAAATGCAGTTTCACAATTAAATAATGAAGTGCTGGAGATGATTGACGGGACGTATGTGATTCGAGCTTACGGACAAGAAGATGCGATGATGGATGAATTTCGTGCGAAAACGAAAAAGGCCATGAAGCAAAATATCGTCGTGGCAGAGATTGAGTCTCGTTTTATTCCACTCGCGCAATTATTTATGATGATCAGCTTTACCATTGCGCTTCTCTACGGTGGGTATCTAGTATCGACTGGGGACATTCTAGTCGGGGATGTCATTGCATTCCAAGTCTATATGGGGTCGATTATGTGGCCGATGTTTATGATTGGCGATATTATCACGAACTATAAACGCGGAAAAGTAGCAACCGAGCGTATTAATGAAGTGTTGAAACATGATGATGAAATTGAACGCGGCGGTACAAAAGCGCTCGAGACGATTGAATCCATTGAGTTTAAGGACTTCAACTTTACGTATCCAGGTGAAGAGTCGCCATTATTAAAAGAAATTAACCTTACATTAAATAAAGGCGAGACGCTTGGGATTGTTGGGAAAACAGGTTCTGGGAAGACGACGCTGTTGATGCAATTATTACATCAATTTCCATACCGAGGAGAGCAGCTTCTCATTAACAGAGAACCATTGATTGATTACGATCCTCAAATGGTGGCAGGTCATTTAGCCTACGTTCCGCAAGAACACACACTTTTCTCACGCACGATTCGCGAGAATATGTTATTCGGGAAAGAAGATGCAACCGATGAAGAAATCTGGGAAGCATTGACGTTGGCGTCCTTTGATGGAGACGTGAAACGCATGCTGGAACAGCTCGATACGATGGTCGGAGAAAAAGGGGTATCTCTCAGTGGTGGTCAAAAACAACGTCTATCGATTGCGCGTGCCTTCTTACGTAACCGTGAATGTTTGATTTTAGATGATGCGTTATCCGCAGTTGATGCGAAAACAGAACGCGAAATTATCTCGCACTTGCAAGAAGAGCGTGGCGGCTGTATGAATATTATTTCTGCACACCGACTTTCTGCGATTCGTCATGCTGATGAGATTATTGTGATGAATGAAGGACGCATTAGTGAGCGCGGTACCCACGAGGAGTTACTCGCACAACGTGGTTGGTACTATGAACAGTACCTGATTCAAGAGATAGAGGAGGAGATCGAATGAAAACGATAAAGCGATTATTAAGCTACCTCCGCTATGAGAAAAAAGGAGTTCTGATTGGACTCGTCTGCCTGTTGATTTCAACCATTGCGACTTTAACAGGACCTCTTGTGGCAAAATATATGATTGATAATGTGATTACACCGATGGGACAATCGCATGTCTTCGATGCTGGAAGTGTACTCCTATGGGTGGGTATTTACGTGGCAGTGAACTTAATTGGAGCGGCTGGTGGATATTTAAACCGTTTATATATGAAGACTCTCTCGAACCGCGTGGCCAAACGCATTCGTGACGAAGTATTCGAACATGTACAAACCTTGCCAGTATCGTATTTCGACCATTTACCTGCCGGAAAAGTGGTTTCTAGAATTACGAGTGATACGGAATCGGTGCGTGCAAACTTTTATGTCAATGGGATTTCGACGCTCCTTAGTACCGTCGTGATGCTCATTGGGGTATACACAACGATTTTCTTATTAAATGCGACGCTTGGATTCGTGTTATTATTCCTAGTTCCGGTGATGATGCTATGGCAGAGAACCGTTGCCGTGATGCAGAAAAAATACTATTCTGAGAATCGTGAACTGTACAGTCAATTGAGTGGACAGTTAAACGAAAGCATTCAAGGTGCTGGTATCGTTCAAGCCTTCCAACAAGAAGAAAAGATTGTTGCAGAATATGAGGCGACGGCTACGTCTTGGGTTGAAATCGGTCGTAAGGAATTAATTCTTGAATCGTACTTCTCATGGAGTCTAGTTGGCTTACTTCGAAACTTTACTTTATTTGGAATTGTGTATTACTTCGGAATGCAATTTATCGGAGGAACACTGGGGATTTCAGCAGGGCTCCTATATGCGTTTATTGATTATGTCAATCGTATTTATGAGCCAATTCAAACCTTTATGAATGTCGTGTCAGGCTTCCAACAATCAATGGCTGCTGGTGACCGTGTGTTTGAACTAATGGATACACCAAGCGAGGAGTCAGGAGAAGAGCTGTTCACTTTCGATGAAGGAAGGATTGAATTTAAAGATGTGAGCTTTGAATATACACCTGGCGTTCCTGTGTTGAAGCACTTGAATTTCACGGTAGAACCAGGGCAGACGGTGGCCTTTGTGGGGCACACGGGTTCAGGAAAATCTTCCATTATGAATTTGCTCTTTCGATTCTATGACCCAACGAGTGGAGCGATCTTGATTGATGGCAAAAACACGCGTGACTTTAATAGACGTAGTGTGCGAAGTGAGATGGGAATCGTGTTACAAGATCCGTATTTATTTACAGGGACGATTGCTTCAAATGTCGGGCTCAATAATGAATCGATTCAACCAGAGACGATTAAAGAGGCGCTTGTTAAAGTGGGCGGAGGACATCTACTCACAAAGAGTGATAAGGGACTGGACTACGAGGTCAAAGAAAAAGGGATGGATTTTTCTTCCGGAGAACGTCAATTGATTTCCTTTGCCAGAGCCATTGTCTTCAATCCAAAAATTTTAATTTTAGATGAAGCGACTTCGCATATCGATACCGAGACGGAAGAGATTATTCAAAACGCGATTAATGTCGTTAAAGAAGGACGTACAACCTTCATGATTGCGCACCGCCTGTCAACGATTGCTCATGCCGACCAAATTTTTGTGTTGGATAAAGGGGAAATTGTAGAACGTGGAACGCATGATGAATTGATGCAACTAAATGGACAATACGCCGAAATGGTGGCACTCCAAAAAGGATAATCGTATAGACTCTGTTTCTTTTGAAACGGAGTCTTTTTTGATGCGTGCGGTAAACAGAATTTTTATTGTTTTTCAAGGGAGTTCATGGTGCATAAAGCCGCCTAGTTTGTTACAATGTGTAGGAAACAGATTGAGGAGAGAGTTATGATTACAAAAGAAGTTATTGAAACAGCAACGGCACATCGCCGTCATTTACATATGTATCCAGAAGTATCCGGAACGGAAGTCGAAACGACTCGTTATATCCGTAAAGCCCTAGAAACGATGGGGATTAAATGCTGGGATTTACAATCAAAAACAGGAGTCGTGGCAGAAATCGGAAACGACAATGGCCCAACATTGGCCTTACGCGCCGATATCGACGCCTTGCCGATTGTGGAACAAACGGGATTAGACTACGCTTCGAAAAATGAAGGAGCGATGCATGCGTGTGGACATGATTTCCATACAGCAAGCCTACTTGGAGCCGTTCAAGTGTTGAAGGCGCAAGAAGATAAATTACAAGGGAAAGTTCGTTTTATTTTCCAACCGGCCGAAGAAAGTAACCAAGGAGCACGCGCATTGATTTCTGAAGGCGTGCTTGAGGGAATCGATGCCATTATTGGTTTCCATAACAAACCAGAACTTCCAGTTGGAACGATTGGAGTGAAGGAAGGACCACTTATGGCAGCAGTCGGTCAGTTCAAAGCCGAAATTACAGGAGTAGGAACGCATGCGGCAGCACCACACAATGGGAACGACCCAATCGTGACGGCTTGCCAAGTGATTGCGAACGCTCAAGCCATCGTTGCTCGTCATACGTCTCCACTAGAACCAGTGGTATTAAGCGTATCGCATATCGAAGCAGGAAATACATGGAATGTGATTCCAGAGAAAGTATTTTTTGAAGGAACGATTCGTACGTTTAATAAAGAAGTGGAACGCAAAATGACCGAGCAATTCGAGAAGATGATTGTCCAAACCGCAGATGTATACGGACAAAAAGGAAGTATTGAATGGATTTTAACGCCACCAGTCGTGCATAATGATGCTTCTGTTGCAAAAGTCGTTAAAAGTGTGACGGAGAAATTTGCGACAGTGGTGACACCGGAAGTGACTTTAGGAGCGGAAGATTTCGCCAATTATATGGAACACGTTCCAGGATGTTTCGTCTTTATTGGAACAGGATGTCCACGCGAATGGCATCACCCAGCGTTCTTAGTGGATGATGCAGCATTACCGTTTGCCATTCAGTATTTTGTCGATAACACGAATGCTCTTCTAGAAGTACTTTCACAGAAAGGAAACGCGTAATATGAAAACAATGGTGGTGATTAGCCATCCAACGATTCAAACTTCATCGAGCCAACAGTTTTTCCTCGCAACCTTAAAAGGGGAAGAGGCAGTAACGGTTCGTCATTTAGATGAAGTATGGAGTGAAGCGAAACCGCATTTCACAAAATCGGATGAAGAAAAAGCTTTGGCAGATTCTAGTGCCAAACGCCTGATTCTTCAATTCCCGATGTATTGGTATCAAGCACCTTCTGTTATGAAGGAATGGATCGATACAGTGATGAGTAAGAGTGCGCCTTTTGCCAAACAGATTAAGGAACTCGGAGTCGTTGTGACACTTGGCGTGAAAGAAGAAGCCTTTCGTGCAGGTGGGAAAGAACAATTTACGATTTCGGAACTCTTGCGCCCGTTCCAAGCGCTAGCCAATGCGATGGGGTGGACCTATTTACCAATTTTTGAGGTACATCAGTTTGATTATAAGACGGAAGAGGCAAAACAAGCCTTACTTGTGGAGTACTTACAATATGTGACGCAAGATAATTTTGGAACGCTTAAAGAAACGGAAGAGTGGTTTATCCAGCGTGCAGAAGCAATGTCTGGTGCACACTGGGCAGAGATTACCGAATGGATCAAGGAAAACCAGGACGAAAGACTGGAACTCGAGATGCATTTAAGTCATTGGGAGGAGAGTCAGTATGGAAATTATTGAGAAAATCCAGTTGCTCGATGCATGGATTGGCAAAGCAAAAGACTATAAAGAACGTGCATTGCTTGTGGCTACAAAAACTCTTCTATTAGAACAAGCAAAACGAATTGAACAAGCACATGGTGAGCTGGATGGACGGATGTGGAGTCCAGAGAACTGGGCCAAATAAGGAGAATGAGATTGAAAACAGATTATTTAAAACTTCGATTAATGTTACTGGTCATCGCCTGTTTCTTAATCGGACTCGGCGCGAAGATGGCGGCCTCTAGTACATTAGGAGCGGACGTTGTTGTTCTTGTGTGGGAAGGGTTAAATCGTACATTTGGATTGGATATGGGAACAAGTAATATTATCGTTTCACTTGTATTTCTTGCGATTACGCTGAGCATCAACTGGCGCTATATTGGATTTGGTACAGTTGTAGGGATGTTCTTGCAAAGCTTCTTTATTGAACTGTTCGATTTTAGAGTTCTTGCCGAAATGGATATAGCCGTAAAAGTAGTGGCCATGGTTGTAGGGATTGCCTTAATCGCCATGGGGTGTGCAGTGTATGCTTTAGCAGAACTTGGAGTGGGACCTTATATTGCTGCAACACTTGCCTTGCATGAAAAATTCAAAACATCAATTCCTAAAAATAAGTTCTTCATCGATGCAAGTTGTGTCATCACAGCGGCAATTTTAGGGCAATGGCCAACGATTGGACCTGTAGTGTCATTATTAATTAGCGGAATTATCATGGACCAAACAATGGTGATTTTGAAGAAATTTTTACCAATTAAATAAAATAGACAAAATGAAACCTATCTACAAGAGAAATCCTTTAGTAGATAGGTTTTTTAGCGCTTTATTGAAAAATGAAATTTGTTACCGTTTCCAAAGAGAGCAAAATAGTACAAGTCAAAAGCAAAATAGTTATTGTGAAAGCGGTTTTTTCGTTGTAAACTAAAAGTGTCTTAAAAAGTAATTGAAAACTAGGGGGAGACAACATGAAAAAGAAAGTATTACTATCAAGCGCAGCATTATTAGCAGCTGTATCTTTAGCAGCTTGCGGAAATAATAGCAACAGCACTAGTAAGACAGATTCAACTACTCAACAAGGAGGAGCTGCTAAAGAGAAAGTTACTCTTAAATTAGCTGCCTTAGAAAGTGGTTACGGCGCAGAAATGTGGCCAGCAATCATCAAAGCTTATGAAGAGGCAAATCCAAACGTTAAAGTGGAATTGACTCAAGATAAGGAAATCGAAGATAAAATTACGCCTCAAATGAAAGCTGGCGATTACCCAGATATCGTAATGTTAGCTTTAGGACGTAAAAAAGCTTTACCAGAAACATTAATTAAAGAAAAAGCTTTAGCTGACTTAACTGGCTTATTCGATATGAAAGTTTACGGCGAAGACAAAAAAGTTTCTGAAAAATTATTAAACAACGTATTAGGAACAACAGTAACTGACCCTTACGGAGACGGAAAACACTACTTAGCACCAATGTTCTACGCTCCAACAGGATTATTCTACAACGAAGCGTTATTCAAATCTAAAGGTTGGGAAGTTCCAAAAGATATGCCTGGTATGAAAGAATTAGCTGAAAAAGCTAAGAAAGATGGCATTTCATTATTCACTTATCCAGTATCTGGATACTTAGATAGCTTCTTCCCAGCATTATTAGCAAACGCTGGAGGCGTTGATTTATTCAACAAAGCAATGAAATATGACACAGGAGCATTCACTTCTGAAGGCGCAACTAAAGCTTTTGAAGCATTAGGAACATTCTTACAAAACGTTGAACCTTCAACAGTAGCAAACGCAAACCCACAAAGCTTCACTAAGAACCAACAATTAATCTTAGACAACAAAGCTTTATTCATGCCAAACGGTACTTGGGTAGTTGGGGAAATGGCTAAAGCACCTCGTGCAGAAGGATTCAAATGGTCTATGACAGCTGCACCAGCAATCGAAAAAGGTGGCAAACGTTATGTTTACTCATTCTTCGAACACATCTGGGTTCCAAAAGAATCTAAGAACCAAGAAGCAGCTAAAGAATTCTTATCATTCTTATACTCTGACAAAGCAGCAGAAATCTTTGCTAAATACAACGCAGCTCAACCAATTAAAGGTGTAACAGCTAAGTTACCTGATGAATTGAAATCATTATACAAAGTTGTAGATGAAGTTGATGGCGTAATCAATGGTAACTTCGTAGCTACTAAACCTGTTGAAGGCGTAAGCATGAAAGACACATTATATGGTCAAATCGACTCTGTAGCATCTGGTCAAAAAACAGTTGCTGAATGGCAAAAATCTGTAGAAGAAGTTAGCCAAAAACTAAAAGCAGCAGTTGAATAATTCAAATAGAATGAATTAAATAAGAGTGGGATGCGAAGCAATTTTCAAGGATGAAAATTCCTTCCGCCCACTCTCATTTTATCTAAAAATGGTTGAAAGAGGGCAGAACGATGAAAAATCGTAGAAAAAGAGAGAAAAATTTATTTATTCTCGTGTGTCTATTACCTGCACTAATTTTATTCTTTACGTTTTTAATTTACCCAACGATTCAAGTATTCCGCATGTCCATGTTCAAATGGGGCGGATTCTCAAACAATCAACAATTTGTTGGATTGGATAACTTTAAAATCTTATGGCAAGATGAAAATTTCTTTAGAACGATTCAGAACACAATCTTACTAATCGTAGTGGTAACACTCTTTACAGTAGTATTGGCAGTTCTTTTCGCGGCAATCCTTTCAACAGAAAAGATTCGCGGAAACAACTTCTTCAGAATTATTTTCTACATCCCTAATATTTTATCAATCGTAGTTATTGCAGGTATTTTCTCAGCAATTTATGATCCAAAAGCTGGACTTTTAAATGCTGTATTACCAGAAGCATGGAATAAATTATGGCTGGGTGATCAAAGTATTGTTATTTACTCACTTGCATTTGCATTAATTTGGCAAGCGATTGGGTACTACATGGTTATGTATATGGCAGGGATGGCGAATATTCCAGCAAGCTTGTATGAAGCAGCTGACCTTGATGGAGCTGGAAAAATCGGTAAATTCTTTAACGTTACATTACCATTGATTTGGAATAGTATTCGTACAACATTAACATTCTTCATTATCAGTACGATTAACTTAAGTTTCTTACTTGTACAAATCTTGACAGACGGTGGACCAGACGGATCAACGGAAGTGTTCTTAAGCTACATGTTCAAACAAGCTTATACAAACTCTTCATACGGATACGGTATGGCAATCGGTGTAGTTATCTTTATATTCTCATTCGGATTATCAGGTATCGTAAGTCATATTACGAAACGCGATATTCTTGAATACTAGGAGGGGAGATCATGAAAGGAAATACTCGTTCATTCGAAAAGCTGTATAAAGCTTTTATATACGTAGCGCTGATTACATTAGCGATTAGTATTATTGTACCAGTGGGCTGGGTCTTCTTAGCTTCTGTTAAAGAGAATAGAGAGTTCTACGGATCTCCATGGACAATGCCAGAAGGATTCTACATCCAAAACTTTGTGGATGCTTGGAATAAAGCAAAAATGGGTGACTACATGCTGAACTCAGTGATTGTTACAGCATTAGCGTTAACAATCCTTGTAGTTGTAGCCATTCCTTCTTCATACGTATTAGCACGTTACAAATTCCCAGGAAGTCGTTTCATTAACTCTTTACTAAAAGGTGGATTATTCATCAACGTAAACTATATCGTTGTACCAATCTTCTTAATGTTACTCGACTGGGATAAAGGACTAAAAGGATTCGGCATTAACGGATTCTTCTTGAACAACATTTTCGTCTTAGCGGTTGTGTATGCAGCGACATCATTACCATTTACGATTTATCTATTATCAAACTTCTTCAAGACATTGCCAACAACGTTTGAAGAAGCAGCATCTATCGACGGTGCAGGATATTTCACAACAATGATCCGCGTCATGACACCAATGGCAAGACCAAGTATTATCACAGTAATCTTATTCAACTTCCTCTCATTCTGGAATGAATACATTATCGCTCTTACATTAATGCCAGGTAAAAACCAAACTTTACCAGTAGGGTTGAAAAACTTAATTCAAGCGCAACGTGGGGCAGCTGAATACGGACAATTATACGCAGGGATGGTATTAGTAATGTTACCAACATTAATTCTATACATTCTTGTTCAAAATAAACTAACACAAGGGATGACACTAGGCGGCTCTAAAGAGTAATCGTCATCGCAGGAGGAAAGAAAATGGGTAAAACAAAAGGGCGTTTAACCCTACCAAGTGAATCGAATTTCCTTGAACAGACTAAAGAATTGCTCGACCGTTGGGGTGCAGATGCAATTCGTGATAGCGATGGAACGAAACTCGATGAAGCAACCAAACAATTAGATGCAAAAATCTATACAACCTACTTTGTAGCACGTAACCATAATGATTTCATCAAAGATCATATGGAAGAGTGCCAACAAATTTTCGTCATGTCAAAATTCTGGTTAGCAACAGAAGATACTTTAACGATTCCATTTATGGAAGGCTACTTCGAAGACCAAGTGCAACCAGACTACGTACATGATCCAAAAAGATATTGGGAAGTCATCGACCGTACGACTGGAGAAGTGGTTCCAGTAGAGAGATGGACTGTCCATGAAGAAAACAACACGATTACTATTGAAGGCACTCGTCCTTTCCATGAGTATACAGTGTCGTTTCTAGTGTATGCGATTTGGGATCCAACTCAAATGTACAATCATATTACGAATAACTGGGGCGATGTTCCTCACGATATTCCATTTGATGTACGTGGACCTCATTCAAATCAATTCATGCACTCTTATTTAAAACAATGGTTAAAAGACAATCCGGATACTGATGTGGTTCGTTTTACAACGTTCTTCTATCACTTCACATTAATTTTCAACAACTTAGGAAAAGAAAAATTTGTGGACTGGTTCGGATATGGTGCCAGCGTTTCAGTCGCTGCACTTGAAGCTTTTGCTAAGGAAAAAGGCTATCGCTTAAGAGCAGAAGACATCGTGGATGAGGGGTACTATAACTCAACATTCCGCACACCAAGTAAAGCGTACTTAGACTATATCGACTTCATTCAAGCATTCGTTGCTAGAGAAGCTAAGAAATTAGTCGACGAAGTACACGAAGCTGGTAAAGAAGCCATGATGTTCTTAGGAGATAACTGGATTGGTACAGAACCATACGGACCATACTTCGAACAAATCGGATTAGATGCAGTGGTGGGTTCTGTCGGTGGCGGAGCAACACTTCGTATGATTTCAGATATTCCGCACGTAAAATATACAGAAGGAAGATTCTTACCATACTTCTTCCCAGATGTATTCCGTGAAGGAAATGATCCTACGATTGAGGCTAATAAAAACTGGTTATCAGCAAGACGTGCCATCATGCGTAACCCTGTAGACCGTATCGGATACGGCGGTTATTTAAGTCTTGCTTACCAATTCCCTAAATTTGTGGATTACATCGAGCATGTAACAGATGAATTTAGAGAAATCTACGATATCGTAAAACATACAAAACCATACACTGGTTTGAAAGTTGCCATCTTAAACGCGTGGGGACGCTTAAGAACTTGGCAAGCGCACATGGTAGCTCATGAACTTCCATACAAACAAATCTATTCTTACCTAGGAATTATGGAAGCCTTAAGTGGTGCTAGTGTGGACGTAAGCTTTATCAGCTTTGACGATATCATTAACGATGGAGTTCCAGAAGGTGTCGATGTCATCATCAACGCGGGGGATGCCGGTACTTCATTTAGCGGTGGAGAGGTTTGGAAGAATGAAACGCTTATTACACGTATTCGTGAATTCGTGTATAACGGCGGCGGATTTGTCGGAGTTGGGGAACCAACAGCCGTTCATCATCAAGGAAGATTCTTCCAACTTGGAGATATTTTGGGTGTTGAAAGAGAAATGGGATATAGCCTTTCAACAGATAAATACTTTACAAAAGAATTGAAAGAACACTTTATTATCGAAGATATTGAAGATGTTCATAAGATTGACTTTGGGGAAAATATTAAAAACGTGTATGGCTTAACAAGTGCAACAGAAGTACTTGAATTTAGCAATCCGAAAGTAAGCGCAGGTGGCGTTGAAGAAGGAATCGTTCTTCCAGCCAATGCCGAAGGAAAAGAATTCGGAGAAATTCATCTTGCGGCCAACCCTTACGGAAAAGGTCGCGGGGTTTACATTGCAGGACTTCCATACACACCAGAAAATACAAGATTATTAATGCGTGCGTTATTCTACGCAGCGAATAAAGAAAGTGAATTAACAAAATGGTATGCAAGCAATCCATTAGTGGAAGTACATGCTTATCCTGAAAAAGGAGTGTATGCAATCGTGAATAATACGAACGAATTGCAATCAACACTCGTTTATGATGGAGCAGGTGTATCAAGAACTGTGGAACTTGAGCCAAGCGAAATTAGATGGGAGAAGATATCATGAATCCTAAAGTGAAAATTTGGATCCGCGTCGTATTGATGTTGGTATTCTTATATGTAGTTATTTTGGGGCATCAGATGATTGGCAAAGAAGGCGTTGCAACAATGCTTGTTGGCTTAGCTGGATTACTTCTCTTGCTATGGGATTACAATCGTCCGTACTCTAAATCGATGAAGCGTTAATAAAACTTAACTAGGAACAGGTGCTTGTTTACCAACAAGCACCTGTTCCTGTTTTCATATACACAATATTTAATATATAAATAATGCAAACCAAAGGTTTGTGATTACTGCGAAGATTTGTGAGTTCGTTTTATAGTAGCTGTAATGAGGGACCGGCTCGAGCCTGTAGTCTCTCGCCTTCAAAGTTCAAAATAGGAGTAAGGGATAAATCCCTAACTCCTATTAATTCACCTTTGATACTTTTCCCATTACTGCTACTATAAGAACTCGACAAATCTTCTACGTAATCACAGTGCTTTTAAATATTGTGTTATGCAAAGGAAAAGGGAAGGAAGATGGAGGAGGATAAAAGGGACCGGTTCGAGCCTGTAGTCTCTCACCTTCAAAGTTCAAAATAGGAGTAAGGGATAAATTCCTAACTCCTATTAATTCACCTTTGATCCTAAATCCCATTACTGCTACTATTTGAATCCAGCAAGTCTTCTTCGTAATCACAATATTATTTTTAATATTGTGTCCTGCCAAGACAGGGAGAAGATGGAGGAGGAGAAATTGGTGAAATTTCTTATAGGAATTTGGTTTATTAAAAGATGAAAATATCGTATAATAGAAAAGAAATTGAAAGGAATGGGGGATAATATGAAAGGATTGTTTATCACGATGGAAGGTCCTGATGGCGCAGGGAAAACAACGGTCATCAACCAACTGATTCCTTTGTTACAAAAACACGCTCTCGTGGATATTGTTTCAACAAGAGAACCTGGTGGAAGCCGCATCGCTGAAGATATTCGAAAAGTCATTCTGGATGTGAACAATACAGAAATGGACGAGAGAACAGAAGCGATTTTATATGCAGCGGGTCGTCGCCAGCATTTAAAAGATCGTATCTTACCAAACTTAGAAAAAGGGAATATTGTTTTTTGTGATCGTTTTGTCGATAGCTCGTTGGTGTATCAAGGGGTTGCTCGTGGAATTGGTGTAGACGAAGTTGCACAGTTAAATCATTTTGCAACAGATGGCTTAGAACCAAGCACGACGCTTTACTTAGATGTGCCGGCTGAAGTTGGATTGGAACGTATTCATAAAGCAAGAGGGAACCGTCAGTTTGACCGCTTAGACCAAGAAGGGTTAAGCTTCCATACGATGGTTCGCAATGGATATTTAGAATTAGTAGAAAAATATCCAGAAAGAATTGTATCGATTGATGCGACAAAATCCATTGAAGAAGTAGTGGAAGAGTGCTTCCGCGTTTTAGTGGAACGTTACCCAAAATATTTTACAAAATAGGAGAATGAAATCATGAAATTATTAATTGCGATTGTTCAAGATAAAGATGCACATTTATTAGGAGATGAGTTTGCACAAGCAAATATTCGCGCAACTCGTTTATCAACAACAGGTGGATTCTTACGTGCAGGAAACACTACTTTCATCATCGGGATTGAAGAAGAACGTGTACAAGAAGCGTTAGATATCATTAAAGAAAACTGCCAATCACGTGAACAAATGACTGTGCCACCAGTGCATATCGACAGCATGCTTGATAGCGCGCTAACAACTCCAGTTCCAGTTCGTGTAGGTGGAGCTACAGTATTCGTATTACCTGTAGACTCATTCTTCCGTTTCTAAGATGGAAAAGATGCAAGAAGCGTTTATTCGTGCCATCGATAATGGTCATCTGAGCCATGCCTATTTGTTTGAAGGAGCAAAGGGAATTGGGAAAGCGGAGATGGCCAAGGAAATCGCAAAGATGCTTAACTGCACGAAGCGAAAAAAAGGCGAGCCTGCATGCGGAGAGTGTGAACACTGCACAAGAATTGAGCATGGGAACTTCCCGGATTATATTGTGGTAGAACCTGAAGGTACAACGGTGAAGGTGGACCAAATTCGTACGTTGAAATCGCAGTTGACAAAAACAGCGATGGAGTCGAGTGCGATTGTTTGTGTAATTCACGCAGTCGATACGTTGACACAAGGCGCTGCGAATAGCTTATTGAAGTTTTTAGAAGAACCAACGGGAAATATCCATTTCATTCTTCTAACAGAGCAACTCAGCAAGGTTCTGATTACGATTCAATCACGTTGTCAGATTATTCGTTTCCAATCGAATGCAGGAGAAAATATTGTTGCAACGCTGAAAGAACGCGGCGTACTGAATGCGACAGCGCAGCTACTTTCTCAATTGACGAGTAATATTGACCAGGCAGTAGAGATGCTCGAGAGTGAAAGTTTTGGACAGATTCGTCAAGAAAGCTGGAATTGGTTTGTCCGCGTATTTACGAATCGTGCGATGGCCTTTGTGACGATTCAGTCCCAAGTGATGCCACTCTTAGCGACAAAAGCTGATAGTGAGCTGTTTTTAACGCTATTACAAATTTATATCCGTGATGCTTTGCTGGTTGCACGAGGAGTCGAAGGAGCCATTATTCAAAGCGATAAACTTGCAACGATGAAGAGTTTTGCAAATCATCTCACCGTGAGTGAATGGATTAAAGAACATGAAAAAATGACCAACGCCATTGCCAAAGTAGGAGCCAACGTTGGAGTGCAAGCAGTATTAGAACAATGGGTATTAAAAATCCCAAAATAAGATAGGAGGTGCGTGAATGCCAAACAGACAATTGTATGATCGAATCGAACGGTTAACAAAACAAACTTTGTTGCAATTACATGAGCTCGAACAGATTTCTGAAGAGTTGCAAAAAGTAATCGAAGAGAATCATAATTTAACGATGGAAAATCGTCACTTGAAAGATCGTTTAGACGAGTTAGAGCCAAACACGCACACGAAGAAAGTGGCTAAAAAGAAAAAAAGAAGCCAATCCATCATCAACTTAGAAAATATCTACGACCAAGGATTCCATATTTGCAACCTGTACTATGGAAAACGTAGAGAAAACGATGAAAGTTGTATGTTTTGTACGGAAATCTTGTATAGCGAAGATTAATGCGTGAAAAGAGCAAGATTGTCATATAAAAAGCCAATAAAGTACTAAAAAGAGCCTGTCCATGGACGGGCTCTTTTGTTATAATAAAAGATGAAATCGTTTTAACTTTTTTGGGGGCAAAAGTATTATGAATCAAAAACAATCAAAACCAAATGTCATCCTCATCGTAGTGGACCAAATGCGTGCCGATGCATTGTCCATTAACCGAAGTGATGACTTAGTAGTAACACCAACGATGGATATGATGGCCAGCATGGGATATAACTTTGAGAATGCCTACTCACCAGTGCCAAGTTGTGTGCCTGCTAGAGCAGCTCTTTTAACAGGGATGGACCAAGAAGCGTCAGGAAGAGTCGGATACGAAGATGAAGTGCCTTGGAACTACACGAATACACTTCCTCAAACATTCAAAGACTTAGGGTATCAAACAGAATGTATCGGGAAAATGCATGTGTATCCAAGCCGTAAGCGCATGGGATTTGACCATGTTCTCTTACACGATGGCTACTTACATGTCGACCGCAAATACAATAAAGCATACGGAGAAACGTTTGAACATTCGAGCGATTACTTGGATTGGATCAAACAAGAACTCGGCAGCGATGCAGATATTATCGATGATGGGGCGAACTGTAATTCATGGGATGTCCGTCCTTTTGAACTTCCTGAAAAATACCACCCAACCAACTGGATTGTGAGTGAAAGCATTCGTTTCTTGAAGAGACGTGACCCAAGCGTTCCGTTCTTCTTGAAGATGTCGTTTGAAAAACCTCATGCGCCTCTCAATCCGCCGAAGTATTTCTATGATTTATACATGGATAAATTAGGGGACGTATCGGACTTGCATATTGGGAACTGGGAAGAACTCGAAGAGAAGATTCCAAGCCTCTATGCCAAACGCGGTAAGATTCCAGCGGACGCGCAAAAGAGAATGTTGGCAGCGTACTACGGTTTAATCACGCATATCGATAATCAATTAAGTCGCTTTTTAACAGCCGTTGAGGAATTTGATTTACTCGAAAATACGATTTTCTGGTTCGTGAGTGACCACGGGGATCAACTTGGGGAACACTATTTATTCCGCAAGGGTTATCCTTACCAAGGAAGTATTAAGATTCCAGCGTTTATCTTCGACCCAGGTAACTTGATTGCGGGTACGAAGAAGAGCGTCACACAACTCGTGAAGATTCAAGACGTTTTCCCTTCACTTGTCGAGCTTGCGACAGGTGAAAAAGTTGAAACAGACGGTAAGAGCGTTCGTCAATTATTATTCGGCGAATTTGCAGGTTGGCGAAACGAATTCCACGGCGAACATAGCCTAGGTGAGGATTCGAGCCAATATATTTTAACAGATGAATGGAAATTTATTTGGTTCCCTGTCAAAGACGAGTATCAACTCTTCCATATGACAGAAGATCCAGAAGAAAAATGCAATTTAATTGCGGAGACGAAGTATACTTCTCTTGTGAACGAGTTCAAAGCGAAACTTGCACGCATTTTACAAGACAGAGAAGAGGGCTTTGTGAGAGACGGACAACTTTGCCAAGTGCCATTAGAACGCATCGTTGCCACTCTAAAGAGAGGTCGATAGTATGAATTTTGTGCCTTTAAAATCTGGCATCTTTCAAATGGGAGATTCTCTTGGCCAAGGCTTTATCGAAGACCATGAGGCACCACCAGTGATGAAAAAGGTGCTTGCGTTTGAAATCGCGGATACGACCGTGACGAATCGTGAGTTTAAAGCCTTTGTAGATACGACAGGTTATACCACAACGGCAGAAACGATAGGAGATTCGTATGTATTTCACCTATTGGTTGAGCCAGAAAAAAGAGCAGAGTATGCACATGTATCAGGGTCACCTTGGTGGCTCTTAGTGCCAGGTGCTTGCTGGAATCATCCAACAGGGCCGCAGTCTTCGATTGAAGAGGTGATGGACCATCCTGTGGTACATGTTTCCTTGCAAGATGCATTAGCTTACTGCGATTGGGCGAAGGTGAAATTGCCAACAGAAACGCAATGGGAATATGCCGCACGCGGCGGGACAACCACGCAGTTTCCATGGGGAGATGACCTCGAAGAAGACGGAGAGTTTCATGCCAATACTTGGCAAGGGGATTTCCCTAATACGAATACGAAAGCAGACGGCTTTTTAGGAACGGCGCCTGTGAAGAGCTTTGAACCAAACGGATTCGGACTCTATCAAATGATTGGAAATGTCTGGGAATGGTGTTGTAACCATCGCGGAATTCCATTTGAAGAAATCGAAGAAGATGCCTCTCGCCCCATTAATTTTGAATACGAATATGCGATTCGTGGGGGTTCCTTCTTATGCCATTGCTCATACTGCAACAGGTATCGCGTCGCCGCTCGTAATGGCGCATTGTGGGACTCAACTTCGAGCCATTTAGGGTTTAGATGTGTCCGGAATCTTGGAGGACGCTAATGCATATTATTATTTATAGTATTATCGTGCTTTGTGCAACGATGATTGGAGCCATCACTGGTTTAGGTGGGGGCATTATTATCAAGCCAGCGTTTGATTTTGTGGGCATCGATACCACGAGTATGATTAGTGTGTACTCGACTGTGGCCGTGTTTACGATGTGTCTTGTTTCGATTTATAAACGAAGTAAGCAGGGCTTTCATGTCCAAAAACAAATCGCACTAGGATTGGCGTTCGGGTCGATTATCGGTGGTAAAATTGGAGATGTGATTTTCCTTCAGGCCGTAGATAGTTGGGGTAGTCAGGCAGTCAGTGCGACACAATCCGTTATTTTATTTCTATTAATTGGTGGAATTATTTTATTCACAATCAATAAGGAAAGGATTCGCACGCTAGAAGTAACGAATCTTGTGGCGATTGTGACGATTGGGCTAACAGTCGGTATCATTTCAGTCTATCTAGGGATTGGCGGAGGACCACTGAATATTGCACTTTTGGTTTATTTCTTCTCGATGAAAGCCAAAGACGCAGCTGCCTATTCAATATTGATGATTTTCTTTGCCCAAATTATTAAGATGGGGACCGTCATTCGTGATTTTGAAAAATACAACAATGTCAGTCTCGTGATTTTAGCGATTGCGATTTTTGCGGTGCTCGGTGGTTGGATTGGAACGAAAATCCAATCGAAGTTATCTCATGAAGCTGTCGAAAAAATGTACTTAGGATTGATGGTTGTCTTACTGTTGATGAATGCCATTAATATTGTCAAATTTATTGGAGCATAAGAAATACCCAAGCAAATGTGCTTGGGTGTTATTGTTTGTGTTTTATCGTAGAGGAAACCATCATAAAATTCATGTCCAGTTGATTATGGAAAATCTTACGGATTTTATAATACCGGTTGCGTATATAATAAATATACTGTTTTTTAAATAGACGCAGTAGATGATTGGATTAAGCTGCATCATTCATGATTTGCTTAATCCTAATCATCCTTGCGGGGGTAAGACTACGAAGGAAAATGAATTCACACTGTGAATTCATTTTTTTCTTCTGTCTTACTCCCTATTATGAAGACATCCGTAAGGATTTGGAATAATCAACAACTACGTACGGATTCTTTTTATGCATGGATTTCCTTGTAGACTTCTTGTTTCTTCAAACCAAGATGTTTGGCAACGGCTTTAATCGCATCTTTTTGCGTAAGGCTTTGATGTTCCATAAACCAGTCGACTTGTTCAGCAATCGAAAGTGAAGCGTCTGGTGTATTTTCTTCTAATGCGCCAGAAAGAGCAGTTGTTACTTCGTCTGGATTTTTAGAACCAATCAAGATGCAGCATTCGCCTTTTAATTCTTCCTCGTTTACAAGGGCAACGAGTTCTGCGGCTGTTCCGCGGATAAACTCTTCGTAAGTTTTCGTCAATTCACGGCATAATACAACAGATTGTTGTTCACCGTAGACGGTTTGAATCGCCGAGAAAGTATCTTTCAATCGGAAAGGTGACTCATATAAAATCACCGTTTCGCTATGCGTGCGCAATTGTTCAAGTGCTTCGATTTTTTCTTTCTTTTTACGTGGTAAGAAACCATAGAAATAGAATGGTTGTGGAACGAGGCCGCTTGCGATAAGAGCCGTAATTCCCGCGTTCGCCCCTGGAAGAGGAATGACAGGAATGCCGACTTCGACGCAGGCTTGCACGAGCTCAAATCCTGGGTCACTAATGGAAGGTGTACCGGCGTCGCTCACTTGTGCGATGGTTTTTCCTTCTTGCAGCCATTCGATGACTTGTGGGATTCTCTCTTGTGTATTATGTTCATGGAAACTCTTTTGCGGAGTCTCGATTTCAAAATGGTTCAGTAACTTTTGCGTATGGCGCGTATCTTCGGCAAGAATTAAATCTACGTCACGAAGCGTATTGACCGCGCGGAAAGTCATATCTTCTAAGTTGCCAATCGGAGTAGGGACAAGGAATAATTTCCCTGTGCCTTCAGTTCGATAACTCTGTTGTCTCATGAGGGGGTTCTCCTTCTAAATAAATAATGACAGGACGGTCGACAGTTGCGCCAATCGTCTGTAGAAATGTTTCCTTTTTTGGGCGAGAGAATTTCTTAAACGCCGCTTCTGCCTTCATGGCTTCTTGCTTGGTAGCAAATTCCTTAGCGTAGAGCAGAGTAACAGGTGTTCTCACTCTTGTATATTTAGCTCCCTTTCCAGCGTTATGCGTCGCGATTCGTTTTTCCAAATCGACTGTATAACCGGTGTAAAAGGTCTGATCCTTGCAAAGAAGGACGTACATAAAGAATTGACTCATGCCTTGTCCCCCCAGAGGATACTTCTAATCTTTTCCGTATATTCTTGATGCTCATTGAAAACTGTAATCGGTGGTAGGACCTTAAGACCTCCAGGCAGTCCGTCCTTCATTAATTCAATAAGGACGATATTGCTTTCTTTGCCATCTTTTGGATAGACCAATTGCACGCGTTTTGCTTCGAGTCGGTGCTGTCTTGCCACGGTTAAAATATCCGTGAGGCGGTCTGGTCTATGCACCAGATAGGCTTTTCCTTTCATCTTCAAGAGGCCTGAAATTGTCTCAAGTAAGTCAACGAGAGGCAGGTGCACTTCATGACGGGCAATCGTGTAAGCTTCCTTCAAATTGGTTTGATTCGTTTCATTGACCTTGAAATAAGGCGGATTGCAGGTAATAAAGTCGACCGAATCTTTCGGGATGATGCCTTTTAACTGACGGATATCCTGATTGATAAACGTGATGCGGTCTTCTAAGTCGTTGAGTTGGTTCGTACGCATCGCCATATCCCATAGCTGTTCTTGGATTTCAACAGCGGTAATGTGATTTTGCGTCTTATGGCTGAGTAAAAATGCCACTGCACCGTTCCCAGAGCACAGGTCAACAATGGTGGCCTTTCTGCTTTTTGCGATATTCGCAAAGTCTGCTAAAAGGACGGCATCTAGTGAAAACGAGAAGACCTCACGACTTTGAATGATATCGATATTTTCTTTTTCGAGTCGATCGAATCGCTCATGCGATTTCAATGGGACTTCCTTTTTTGTCATTACTTTCCAACTCCTACAATTACTGTATCCAAAGTGTAACAACAAATGGATAGCCACGCAAGATATAGAACGAAAAAGGGACGAAATTCAAAAATACAACTTTAGGTTTAGAGAAGTTTGGGATAAAAATCAACCTTAGGACCTATGTTTTCGTTTTGGAAGTTCGGTACACTAAGAATGTAATCAAGAACGAACCGATTTAAGGGGGAAACGAAAATGAATCAAAAAGATAGAATTTTAGAATTAGTAGACAAAGGAATTATTTCAGCAGAGGAAGCAGTAGTCTTACTCGAAAAAATGGGTGAGAAGGCAAGCAACAAAGAACAGCCAACTTCAAGCCAAGTCGATTCTGTATTGGAAGGGGTGGCGAGTGTATTTACAAAATTCTCAGCTCAAAGCGACCAAACAGATGAATCGATTCAAGCGGTTTTAAAACGTACAAAAGAAATCGATCGCCGTATCGATGAAATCAAAACGGCTGAGCAACTTGAACCGTTGACAGTGGATGAAGAGATGGAACTCGTTCGTCTGCAAGAAGAAGCAGAACAGTTGAACAACCAATATAAGAGCTTGTTACAAGAGAAGAAACAAGCCGATGCCAAAATGAAAGCTGAAAAGAAAGAAGAATGGGAAGAAAGCTTTAAGAAAGCGAAGAAGAAAGTGCAAGACACTGACTGGGAAGATAAAACTCGTAGAACAGCGGGAAATATCTCTTCATGGGCTGCAAAATTCGCAGACTCCATTGTGACAGCGGTGGGATCAGTTATTCAAAATACAGAAGTGAACATGCCTTATTTAGAAGCCAAAAACGGCAAAAAAGTACCGTATCATTTCCATCAAGTGATTGATGATGCGAGCATTCTCGATTTCAAAGTGGCCAACGGAATTGTTCGTGTGAAGACTGTTCCTGGCAACACAATGACCATTGAAGGGAATTGCCGCGTGGCTTCGCAAGACGAAGAGTTCTTCGACGCAGAAGGATTTGTTCGTGACCGTGTGAGGGTTGGCGTAGACGACGATAAGATTGTTATCAAGAGTGTCAGCAAGCGCGTCTATTGCGACTGGACGATTTCACTTCCACAAAAAGTGTATGATTATGTTGCCATCAAAGGGTTGAATACAACTATTCATTTGAAAGAATTAGAAGGAAAAGATTATTACTTCGAAGTGGATAATGGAGATATTCGCTTGAAGGATGTCAAAGGGGTTCTTCTTGAAGCAGAAACAGTGAACGGAAATCTTAAATATGAACAACTCGATTTCAAAGATATTGTATCTGAAACGGTGAATGGTAATATTCATCTCGATGGTCAATTCCTTGGAACGAAGCTAGAAGCCGTAACAGGAAATATTAAAGTAGTAGTCGCACATCCAGAAACGAAAAAAGTAGACGTTGAAACCGTAAACGGAAATATTAAAATTGAAGTTGCTGAAGAAGTTGGACTGGAAGCCGATATCGAGACGTCCCTTGGTTCGATTCGCTTTGATGAAACAGTCTTCGAAGTAATTCGACAAACGAAGGATTTAGCAGAAAGAAGTGCATTGATTCGCAAACATAAAGACTCAATGACAAGAGTAGTCGCAGAAACGACAACTGGAAATATTCAAGTAAATCAGCTACAATCAGATACAAGTAGCAAGAAAGAAGGATAAACAAAATGAAAAAATTAAGACGCTCGAGAAAGAACAGAGTTGTTTGTGGGGTTATGGGCGGTATTGCCGAATACTTTGATGTCGATCCAACAATTGTACGTGTGCTGTTTATCATTTGTAGTTTCTCAGGTTTCCCTATCATCCTTTACATCTTACTTGCTATCATTATTCCAGAAGAAAGCACTGGGTATTACCGTGACGATAGACGCAGAAATACGTACTATTACACTTCTGGACCTTCTCGCCCGCGTAAAACAGCGCGCCGTGTAGAAGAAGATGACGACGATTGGAGTGATTTTTAGTGTCAATTACTAAAAAGATTGCCATTAACACATTAGGGTTCTTGGTGATTGCGTGGTTTATACCACAATTTTACGTTACAAACTGGGTAGCAGCGCTTGTTGCAAGTATCGTGCTTGCGGTACTAAACCTATTCGTTAAACCGATTTTATTCCTTTTAACATTGCCAGTAACGATTGTAACGTTTGGATGCTTTAGCTTTGTGTTAAATGCGATGATGTTAAGCTTAACATCATGGTTTGTAGGACCGGGATTCTCATTCTCGGATCCACTCATTACCTTAGTAGTAAGCATTCTGTTAACGATTTTCCAACGCTTTGTTGAAAATCTAGTAGACTAATAAATAAAAAATAAGCGACCAATTTGGTCGCTTATTTTTGTTTGGATTCCATTAGTATTTCACAACCATTAATTGGCCGCTATTGTATTCTGCAAGGAATACATCTGAAACATCTTGAATATCTTGGGCAGCCAGTTGTTCAGTCACCCAATCTTCTGTTTTGTTGATGACTTCTAAAACATTTTGTTGAATAACTCCATCAGTAATGAGAGGATATTTTGGGTTTTCTTCCCCCGATTTTGTGAGGATTAATTGTCCGTTTTGCTCTAAAATCGCACTTTTTACATCTCGAATGGAGAAGACACCTTGTGCGCGTAGTTTGAAGGCAACTTCTTGAGCCGTTAGACCAGCTAAACGCACATTTTCAACATCAATTTTCCCATGTCTAATTAACTGTAGAGGTTCTCCGTCAATCAACTTCTTGACTTGGCGGTTGTTTGTTTTTACCCAACGAAGCGACAACACTAAGGCGAACCAGATTAATAAGATGATGCAGTATTGTAAGATGGTAATGGAGGGATTATAAATCACACCCCCGATAATTCCCCCGAGTACATAGTTTTGTACTTGGTCACTGGCAGAGGTTGGAGCAAGATTTCCCTTACCTGTGTAGTTGATAACAACAATTAATGATAATAGTCCAAGTGCAAGTTTGATTGCGACATCGATATATGAAAAGTTCAACTTATTCAGCCTCCTTAATCGTCACTTTTGGATTTTGCAATTCCATTTTTTCGAGTAGGTAATGTTCAGAGCTATCTCCTGTTAATACTCGATAGAATTGATCGCCAACTTTTACGATGGCTCCATCCGTTGCGGCTTCAGTATTAATATAGACATCTTCTTTATTAACATGTAAATCTTGAGCGATCGTTTCAACGAAGCGAAGGGCTCCAGAATATTGATTTTCTGAATTTTTAGAAGACTGTAAGCCTTCAATCTTAGAACCAGCAAGAATTAAGATACCGATGACGGCGATTAATGCTAATTCGCGAAATTTTGTGTCTTGTTTATTTTTAAAATAACGATATAAGGCAATTGCTAAAATAACAATGACAAAAAGTGTCAGTCCTAATTGAATATAATCAATTTGTTGAACTTTACTTTTTAAAAATTCATATGAATAAAATACCATGTTTTTTCCTCCTATTCAGAAACTTAGACTATTATATAAAATCCTATAAAATATTCAAGTAGGTTGCTCAATTTTTTAAAAAGAATATTTTTTAGATTATTTGGCAGAATGAACAGAAGTTTAATAAATTCTAAAAGCATACAAGAAAGCGCTCAAATATGGTATAGTAGAAGGGTATAAAGAAATGAGGGATAATATGAAAAGTGTTACGGTTAGAGAATTAATCAAGAATATTCATTTAAAACCAATTTATGGAGAGGAGTATCTTGACCGTCCAATCGTTACAAGTGAAATTTCAAGACCGGGATTAGAATTAGCAGGATTTTTAAATTTCTATCCAGCAGAACGTATCCAGTTATTAGGTCGTACAGAAACTTCTTTTGTGGCATCCATGGATGAAGGGATTCGATTAGAAGTGATGGAACGTCTTTGTAAACCAGAGACACCATGTTTTATTATTTCAAGAAAACTAGAACCGCCAAAAGAATTAGTGGAAGCTGCTGCAAAAGCGCAAATTCCAATCTTACAAGCAACTTCGAAGACAACACAAGTATCAAGTAGTGTCACAAACTTCTTAGAAGGAAGATTGGCGGAGCGTTCTTCGGTACACGGTGTATTACTCGATGTATTCGGAATTGGTCTGTTGATTACAGGTGAAAGTGGCGTCGGTAAATCTGAAACTGCGTTAGAGCTTGTGCAAAAAGGACACCGTCTTGTTGCGGATGACCGAGTAGAATTGTATCAATACGATGAATTAACATTAATCGGGGAAGCACCAGAAATCTTGAACAACTTAATCGAAATCCGCGGTGTTGGTATTGTGGATGTGATGACGCTCTTTGGTGCAGGGGCAATTCTGGATCAAAAACAAGTCGATTTAGTGGTTCATCTTGAAAACTGGACACCTGATAAGAGATATGACCGTTTAGGTGGATATATGGAAAATGTTGAATTGTTGGGTGTTGAGGTTCCGAAAATCCGCATCCCAGTGAAGACTGGTCGTAACGTTTCGATTATCTTAGAAGTGGCATGTATGAATTTCCGTGCGAAGAAAATGGGATTCGATGCAACAGAAAGCTTCACGAATCGTTTAACACAATTAATTGCAGAAAATAAAGAAGTTTAGAGGTTAGTTACATGAATGTTTTAGAAATGGTTTCGGCCATTAATCCGATTGCGTTTGAAATCGGTGGATTACAAGTGCGTTGGTATGGGATTATTATTGCTTTTGCAATTTACTTAGCAACAACATTGGCGGATAAAGAAGCCACTCGTAAAGGGTATCGAAAAGAATTTATCATTGATTTAGTATTCTGGGCAGTGCCACTTGGCTTTGTCGGAGCTCGCTTGTACTACATTCTATTTGAATGGCAGTACTACTTAGCAAATCCTGGTGAAATCATCCAAATTTGGCATGGAGGAATAGCCATCTACGGTGGTGTCATTGCCGGTGCAGCAACTGTCTACTGGTTTGCGAAAAAAGAAAAAGTATCGTTTGCATTACTCTTAGACATCTTGGCACCTGTCGTTTTACTCGCACAAGCGATTGGGCGCTGGGGAAACTTCACAAACCAAGAAGCGCATGGAGAAGCTGTAACGCGCGCATTCCTAGAAGGCTTGCATTTACCAACTTTTATTATTGAGCAAATGCATATTGATGGTGTTTATTACCATCCAACTTTCTTATATGAATCACTTTGGTCTTTTGTCGGCGTATTAATTTTATTCTACTTACGCAGACGTAAAGGCGTAAAAGTCGGAGAAATCATGTCAGGATACTTATTATGGTATTCATTTGGGCGCTTCTTTATTGAAGGAATGCGTACAGATAGCCTCTGGATGTTTGGTATTATCCGAATTTCGCAATTAGTCTCAATTGTGTTATTCTTATTAGGCATCGCTATTATCGTGGTGAGAAGACGTAGAGTTCCAGCCGTGCCAGATTATGTATCGATTGACGATCCACAATCTCCAGTATTGTTTGGAAAAGCGTAAAGGAGAACAACTATGACAAAAGTAGCTATTTTAGGAGCAGGTTCATGGGGGACAGCACTGGCAATGGTGCTCGCAGAAAACCATCATGAAGCTCGCTTATGGGGAAATAACGAAGCTCAAATTCAAGAAATTAATGAGCGTCATACGAATGAACATTACCTTCCAGGGGTGTTTCTGGACCCAGCAATTCGAGGCTATTTAGATTTAACCGAAGCCGTGAAGGGTGTGGATGCGGTCTTATTCGTACTCCCAACAAAAGTCATTCGTTTAGTAGCCAAACAATTAAATGGATTACTAGAAAATAAACCGATGATTATTCATGCAAGTAAAGGGTTAGAACAAGAAACGTTTAAACGTATTTCAGAAATTTTAGCTGAAGAGTTGGACCGTGACAGCTACGAAGATATCGTGGTGTTATCTGGACCAAGTCATGCCGAAGAAGTGGCGCGTCGTGACATCACAACCATAACTGCAGCATGCGAAAACTTGGAATCTGCTAAGTATGTACAAACTCTTTTCAGTAATTCCTTCTTCCGTGTCTATACAAATACGGACTGTGTCGGAGTAGAAATGGGAGCTGCACTTAAAAACGTTATTGCGGTTGGAGCAGGAGCTCTTCATGGTTTAGGCTATGGGGACAATGCAAAAGCTGCATTAATGACAAGAGGATTATCAGAAATTAGCCGTCTAGGAATTGCTTTTGGAGCAGATCCACTGACCTTTATTGGACTTAGTGGTGTGGGCGATTTAATCGTAACATGTACGAGTATTCATTCTCGTAACTGGAGATGTGGGGACCAAATCGGGAAAGGCATTCCGCTTCCAACGATTTTGGAAAATATGGGAATGGTTGTAGAAGGGGTAGAAACGTGTAAAGCCGTCTACGCTTTGGCACAAGAGAAGAATATCGAAATGCCGATTACAACTGCTGTTTACAATGTTTTATATAAAGGACATGATGTTCGCGAAGAGATTCAACGCCTAATGGGTCGTGAATTTAAATCAGAAGCATCGATTAAAGAACACCAATAAACCAAATCGGAGGAAAAGACCTATGACAAAAGTTAGAAAAGCCGTTATTCCAGCAGCAGGGTTAGGAACTCGTTTCCTACCAGCAACAAAAGCGATGGCGAAAGAAATGCTGCCAATCGTAGACAAACCAACGATTCAATATATCGTTGAAGAAGCTCTAGCATCAGGGATTGAGGATATCTTAATCGTAACTGGTAAGAGCAAACGTCCAATCGAGGACCATTTCGACTCAAACATTGAATTAGAGTCAAACCTTGAAGCAAAAGGGAAGACAGAGTTGTTAGAACTTGTTCAAGAAACAACAGGAATTAACTTGTACTTTGTGCGTCAATCTTATCCAAAAGGGTTAGGAGACGCGGTTCTTCAAGCGAAAGCATTCGTAGGTGGCGAGCCATTCGTGATTATGCTTGGGGACGATATTATGCGTGATGAAGTGCCTTTAACCAAACAATTGATTGAAGGGTATGAAAAAACTCATGCTTCAAATATCGCTGTAATGGAAGTTCCTCATGAAGAAACATATAAATACGGGATTATCGATCCTGAAAGCGAAGTGGAAGATGGATTATTCAATGTACGTCGCTTCGTAGAAAAACCAAAACCAGAAGAAGCACCAAGTAACTTAGCGATTATCGGTCGTTACTTATTAACGCCAGAAATCTTTGACATTTTAGAAAAACAAGAACCAGGTGCGGGTGGCGAAGTTCAATTAACAGATGCCATTGATACATTGAACCTTACTCAAAGAGTGTTTGCAAAACAATTCAAGGGTGAGCGTTTCGATGTCGGTGATAAATTTGGCTTCATGAAGACAAGTATTGAATTCGGATTAGAACATCCTGAAATCAAAGACAGCTTAAAACAATACGTGATTGAATTAGGTAAAAAACTCGAAGGAACTTTAGATGAGCAATAAAGTTGCCGTTTTAAAGAGAGTATCTTAAACTAAAAAATGAAGAGGAGCGTTGGACTATGTCTCAGCGCTCTTAGTTTATACAAAAGGAGAATCTCTGATGGAAGAAAGAACAATTTATGATGTAGTCATTATCGGAAGCGGCCCTGGTGGGATGACCGCAGCGCTGTATACTTCTCGTGCAAATTTAAAAACATTAATCTTAGAAAAAGGTGTTCCTGGTGGAGAGTTATTAAATACTTCGGATGTTGAAAACTATCCTGGTTTCCCTACGATTTCTGGACCAGAATTAGCCGACAATATGTATAAAGGTGCGATGCAATTCGGTGCTGAATATGCATACGGTCAAGTTTCAAAAATCGAATTAGAGGGCGATCTTAAAGTGATCACAGCCGGCAAGAAAACATACTATGCCTATGCAGTAGTCATTGCGACTGGTTCTTA
Source organism: uncultured Streptococcus sp. (assembly GCA_963551375.1). GTDB lineage: Bacteria > Bacillota > Bacilli > Lactobacillales > Aerococcaceae > Granulicatella. The sequence continues at coordinate 30,154 of CAUVGI010000006.1, forward strand.
TCACCGTAAATTAGAAGTTCCAGGGGAAGAAGAGTACGCTGGACGTGGCGTTTCATACTGTGCGGTATGTGATGGAGCATTCTTCAAAGATAAGAAAATCTTTGTTATCGGCGGGGGAGACTCAGCTGTGGAAGAAGGAACGTATTTAACACAATTCGGTCAAAGCGTAACAATCGTTCACCGCCGTGACCAATTACGTGCGCAAAAAGTATTGCAAGACCGTGCATTTGCCAACGAAAAAATCGACTTCTTATGGAATTCAACCGTTGAAGAATTCGTAGGAGACGGTTCTAAAATCACAGGCGTTCGCGTAAAAGATGTAAATACAGGCGAAGTAACTACTCATGATGCAGATGGTGTCTTCATCTATGTAGGACTTTTACCAGTTTCTGATCCATTTAAAGACTTAAACATCACAGATGCAGAAGGTTGGATCGTGACAAACGAGCAAATGGAAACTTCTATTCCTGGAATCTTTGCAGTGGGCGATGTTCGTCAAAAAACATTGCGTCAAATCACAACAGCTGTTGGGGATGGCGGACAAGCAGGTCACATGGTTTATAACTACGTGGAAGAAGTTAAAGAAAAAATTAGCTAAATAATTGAACAAACTCTAGTGTGACTCGTGTTGCATTAGAGTTTTTTTGTTTTTAAAATGAAAAGAACCAAATTTATATAAAATTTTTCATTATCATTACAAATTCGCAGTATAAAATACTTTTTATAAAAATTGTGATAGAATAAGAAAAATAACGAAGGTGGTGAATGAATGAATCGCAAAGTCTTAAAAGGATTAGGAATCGCAGTTTTTGTACTGGCGTTAATGGCTTGTTCTCGTAGACCAGAGCAAACCGCTGATAACTCGGCTCCCGTTGTTCAAATTTCAAAAAACAAAGCAGAAGCAGGAGAGTCTACTACGGCCCAACCAACAACGACCGCGCAGGAGACAACAAGTGATACAACACGTAATGCGAATAATTTAGCGCGTGAAGCCATTGCAGAAATCGAAAAACGCAAAAATGTCGTTTTAGGCGAGAACTATGAGATTATCATTCAGGCACAAACGAATGACTCCGTTGACGTGCAAGTCCGTCATATTGAGAATTCAAACACCTCAACTTATGGATTCTTCCGCTATCATGCGCAGGATAAAAAGTTAGAAGAAATGGATACAACATCTGGGGAATATAAATCAGTAGAGTAATCTAAGAAAGCAGGGATTATATGACAAACACAGTAAATTTAGATTGGAATAACTTAGGATTCGATTACATTAAAACAGACTTACGTTTCATCAGCTATTACAAAGATGGCCAGTGGGACGAAGGGGCTTTGATTGAAGATAATGTATTAAAAGTAGACGAAGCTGCAACTGCACTTCACTACGGGCAACAATGTTTCGAAGGGTTAAAAGCATACCGTTGTAAAGATGGTAGCATCAACTTATTCCGTGTTGACCAAAATGCTGCTCGTATGGCTCGTTCATGCCGTCGCTTACTCATGCCTGAGTTCCCAGAAGAACGCTTTATTGAAGCCGTGAAAAAAGTGGTAAAAGCAAACGAACAATGGTTACCACCATACGGAACTGGCGGAAGCTTATATATCCGTCCGTTTATGATTGGGGTAGGAAACAATGTAGCGGTTCGCCCTGCAACAGAATATATTTTCTCAATCTTCGTAATGCCAGTAGGAGCTTATTTCAAAGGTGGATTAACACCAACAAACTTCATCGTTTCTGAATATGACCGTGCAGCACACGTAGGTACAGGGGCTGCTAAAGTCGGCGGGAACTATGCGGCAAGCTTACTTCCTGGTAAAGAAGCCAAAGAACGTCATTTCAGTGACTGTATTTACCTAGATCCATTGACACATACAAAAATTGAAGAAGTAGGGGCTGCGAACTTCTTTGGGATTACTAAAGATAATCAATTCATCACACCTTACTCTCCATCTATCTTACCAAGTATTACAAAATACTCATTGCTTTGGTTAGCAGAACACCGTTTAGGTATGACTGTTAAAGAAGGCGATGTATATGTAGACCAATTAGATATCTTCGCAGAAGCAGGAGCTTGTGGTACAGCCGCAGTTATTTCTCCAGTAGGTGGAATTCAAAACGGAGACGACTTCCATGTGTTCTATTCTGAAACAGAAGTTGGTCCTGTAACACGTCGTTTATACGATGAATTAGTGGGCATCCAATACGGAGATGTAGAGGCTCCAGAAGGTTGGATTCAAAAAGTTTTATAAGAATAAATTTTTCAAAAAATCCGTGGTAATCTGAATTGACAAAGCGAACTGCATTTGTTAATATATACCAGTATGAAACTCAATGAGTTAATGAAATAAATTGAATGAGAGGTGTCATCCATGCGTATCAACATTTTATTAGAATGTGCTGAAACAGGTGAACGTTTATACTTAACAAGCAAAAACAAACGTAACAATCCAGAGCGTTTAGAATTAAAAAAATATTCTCCAAAATTACGTAAACACGTTGTCTTCAAAGAAACTAAAAAATAATTTTGAGAAATTCGGAAGAGTTAGGCTGGTGCCTAACTCTTTTTATTTTGTATTTTGTGCTTTGGTAAAAAGACCGCAGGTCTTTTATGAATCATTTGGGTCTCTATAGTTGCTACAATAGCTGTACCGGCGTGAGCCTTAGGTCTCACAGCCTATCGAGCCTCAAAGCAGTAGTAAGGAATAAATTCCTAACTACTGCTAATTCGCATCGATTACACTCGCTATTGTTGCTACTATGGACCAAATGATTCTTCAGACCTGCTTGCATAAAAAGGTTGGGTAGTGCCTAACATTTCGGATTTCGCATTTTTTGTTTCTTTGAACAATGTGTTTAGAAATTTTGTCTCGGAGGGGCGGAAGCGAGGTAGTGGGTGCTTCGTACGGGCTAATGACAGAATGAGGTGCTACTTAAAATCACGTGCTTTGAAATTTTGTTTTGCAAAATAATAGGAAGTAGTTTATTTATCCAATCTGGTGTGGAGAGACAGAGCAGGGGACTTTTTCTACCTTATAAAAATGCAAAGAGGCTCGCGAGGGGACATGGGATTCTATAATAGCAGTAATAGGGGATAGCGATAAAAGCGAATTAGCGGGAGTTAGGAAGTTTTCCTTACTCCCGCTTTGAGTTTTAGAGGTGAGAGACTTTGGCTCAAACCGGTGCCCTATTACCGCTATTATGAAGACATCCCGTGTCCAAAAAGCGAGCCTTTATTCTCTTAGAGAAAAGCAGAAAAGTTGAATTGTTCATGGTATGTGTTCACAGCAGTGGGGATATCATGTATACTAGAACAGGTGATTATTTTGGAAAAACAAAATTTTATAACGACGGGGCATATTAATCGTGTGATTTTAACGATTGCGACGCCGTTAATGATTAATAATTTAATTCGAACTTTATACAATTTGACAGACGGGTTATATGTGGCACAACTTTCTGCAGAAGACTTTGCGGCAACCGCGTTTATTTGGCCGTTGAATTTCTTATTTATTTCGCTTGGAATGGGGATTAGTGTCGGAGCGACAGCACTGATTGCTCAGTATTTTGGAGCAGGAAAATATAGAGATGCGAAGCGTTATGCAGGGAATGCGATGGTGTTAACGTATTTCTTTGGGTTTGTGCTTTCTGTGCTTGGATATTTCCTTGCACCATTATTCGTGAAAATGATGGGAGCAGAGGGCACCTTCCTGGCAAAATCCGTAGCTTATTTGAAGATTAACTTCATTGGGTTATTCTTTGATTTCTGCTACTTCGGCTATCAGTCCTTGCTAAATGCCCAAGGGAGAACGCGTACGATTACGATGATCAGTGCTGCGTCCTCGATTACTAACGTTATTCTAGATCCAATCTTTATTTTTGCGACGATTCCTTTTGTCGGCCTCACTGGGTTGAACTGGGGAATTGAAGGGGCAGGATGGGCGACTGTTATTGCAAAAGTACTATTATTAGCGCTTGCCATTCGTGCCGTTCGCAAGGAGTCAGATATTCAAATCTACTTAAGACATGTCAAAATTGACAAAGAAGTGATGAAAGAAATTCTTAAAGTCGCATGGCCATCTGCCTTCGGGTATGGTGGGGCGGCGTTAGGTTTCACCGTCTTAAATGGATTGATTCAGTCATATGGAACGTCGGTACTCGCTGCGTATTCGATGGTAAACCGTATTTCGGATTTACTAACGCAACCACAGATGGGAATCGGTGCGGCGTTAACAGCCATCATCGGGCAAAACATGGGTGCGGGGCTTTATGACCGTGCGCATGCCATCTTTAGACGAGCGCTACTATGGGTGCTCATGATTTCAACAGTTGGCTGTATCATCGTCTTCTTTTTCCAGTCTCCGATTCTTGGAGTCTTCATTAAAGATAGAAGCGATGCCGTTCTTTGGGCAAATGCCGTTGAGTATTTGAACTATACCGCCTTTATCATTTTCTTTATGGGAATGTTCTCGGCATACAATGGATTCTTCCAAGGATGTGGCGTGACGAAATACTCGATGAATATGTCAGTTGGACGTTTATGGGTATTACGCCTGCCAATTATTTGGGTGCTTGGAGCCTTTACAGCACTCGGGGCAACCGGTGTATGGATTGCCATGTTATTATCAAACGCGTTAACCGTTCTTTATGGACATATCGTCTATAAGACAAAAGATTGGAGCGCGTTGCATTATGCGAAAGGAGAGCAATCGTGATTAAAGATTTTATTCATTATTACAAACCGTATAAAAAATTATTCTTACTCGATTTTACTTGTGCGGTCATCGTGGCCATTCTCGAACTTGCCTTTCCAGTAATGGTGAGAAGTGTCATCGATAACATCGTGCCGTCTCAAAACTTACAACAAATTATACTCGTGGGGTCAGGGCTACTTGCGCTATATGCCTTCTCGACAACTTTGAACTTTATCGTGGTTTACATGGGGCATATTTTAGGGATTAACATTGAAACGGATATGCGTCGTGAGTTATTTGCGAAGGTTCAAAAACAATCTTTCTCGTTTTTTGACAATATGAAAATCGGGGAATTGATGAGCCGCTTGTCGAGTGATTTATTCGACATTAGTGAGTTGGCGCACCACGGACCTGAAGAATTCTTTATTGCCGTGATGACGTTAATCGGTTCGTTTGTGTTGATGTATCAAGTGCATCCAACGCTGGCGTTATTGACGATTTTCTTCGTACCGATTATTGCGGTCGCGCTGGCGGTATTTAATCGCCGCATGTCTCGTATCAATCGAAATATCTACAAAGGGTTAGCCAACTATACGGCAGGCTTGGAAAATGTACTGAGCGGAATGCGTGTGGTGAAGGCCTTTGCCAACGAAAGTCATGAGCAACAACTCTTCGAAGAACTCATTCAAGAGTATCGCTCGAATAAAATTGCGTTCTATCGTACGATGGGGACAAGCAGTAGTTTCAACTACTTATTAATGCGCAGTATTAATCTCTTCAGCTTAATTGTGGGGGCGTACTTCACGGTTATTGGTGATTTAACAGCGGGAGAATTAGTCGGCTATATCTTACTGTCTAATGTATTCGTGGGACCGATTAATAAGATGAACTCCATGATTGAACTATATCCAAAAGGGTTCGCGGGCTTCCGTCGTTTTAAAGAATTAATGAATGTCGAAATCGATATCGAAGACGCACCCGATGCCATTCCTGCTCCAACTTTTGAAGGACGTGTAGAGTATAAAAATGTCGGATTCGGATATGAGGAAGATAAGAAAGTGTTGGAACATATCAACTTGACGGTAGAACCAGGTCAAACGGTTGCCTTCGTTGGACCAAGTGGAGCTGGGAAGACAACGCTCGTGAACTTATTGCCTCGCTTCTATGATTTAAAAGAAGGGGAAATCTTGGTTGATGGAACCAATATTAACCGTTTCACCTTACAGTCCCTTCGCCGTCAAATCGGTATCGTGCAACAAGATGTATTCCTCTTTAATGGAACGATTCGCGAGAATGTATTGTACGGTAGACTCGATGCAACGGATGAGGAAGTAGACCGTGCCATCGAACAGGCAAAACTGAAAGAAGTCATTGAAGATTTAGAAGATGGCGTGGATACACATATCGGAGAACGTGGTGTGAAATTGTCAGGCGGACAAAAACAACGCCTCTCAATTGCCCGTATTTTCTTGAAGAATCCTTCTATTTTAATCTTGGACGAAGCAACGAGCGCACTCGATACGCAAACCGAGAAGTTTATTCAACAATCGTTTGACGAGTTGGCAGAAGGTAGAACGACCTTTATTATTGCTCACCGTCTTGCTACGATTAAAAATGCAGACCGTATTATTGTCGTTACAGAAGATGGACTGACAGAAGACGGTACGCATGAAGAATTGCTCGCCAAAAACGGTGCATATGCGGCTTTATACAAAGCGCAATTTAAATAGTAGAAAAATGCGGAGTAGGAATTCGTTTCTTGCTCCGTATTTCTTTTGGCTTTTTTTGAATTTATCGCAAACTATGATACAATGACCCAGAGAAAACTTAAGGAGAACGTTGATGAGTATTTTAAATGTAGAAAAATTAACACACGGCTTCGGCGAAAGAGCCATCTTCAATGATGTGAGCTTCCGTCTATTAAAAGGGGAACATATCGGACTCGTTGGGGCAAATGGTGAAGGAAAATCCACCTTCATGAATATCGTGACAGGTCAATTACAACCCGACGAAGGAAAAATCGAGTGGTCTAAAAATGTAAAGGTAGGATACTTGGACCAACATACCGTCCTTGAACCAGGAATGACGGTTCGCAGTGTTCTTCAAAAAGCCTTCGACGATTTATTTGTAGCTGAAGCGCGCATCAATGAATTGTATATGGCGATGGGAGACGCAAACGAAGACGAAATGAACGCAATGCTGGAAGAAGTGGGCGAGTTGCAAGAGCGATTAGATAGCCACGACTTCTATATTCTTGACGCCAAAATCGATGAAGTAGCGCGTGCGTTAGGTGTTGCAGCATTTGGGATGGATAGTGACGTGAGTGAACTCAGTGGTGGGCAACGTACGAAAGTATTGCTTGCAAAACTATTATTAGAAAAACCAGATATTTTATTACTTGACGAGCCAACAAACTACCTAGACGCAGAACATATTGAATGGTTAAAACGTTACTTACAAGAATACGAAAATGCCTTTATTCTAATTTCGCATGATATTCCATTCTTAAATAGCGTAGTGAACTTGATTTACCATATGGATAATCAAGAGCTGAACCGTTATGTTGGGGACTATGATCAGTTCCAAGAAGTGTATGCGATGAAGAAATCTCAACTAGAAGCGGCATACAACCGTCAACAAAAAGAAATCGCGGACTTGAAGGACTTCGTAAACCGGAACAAGGCGCGCGTGGCAACGCGTAATATGGCGATGTCTCGTCAGAAGAAACTGGATAAGATGGAAGTTATCGAATTAGCCAGTGAGAAGCCAAAACCAAAATTCGACTTCAAGACTTCTAGAGCACCTGGTCGTTACATTTTCCAAGCCGAAGATTTAGTGATTGGATATGACCGTCCATTAACAGGACATATTAATCTTGAAATGGAACGTGGCCAAAAGATTGCCATCGTCGGCGCGAATGGTATCGGTAAGACGACACTCTTGAAGAGCTTATTAGGGATTATTAAGCCATTGAACGGAAAAGTAACGCGTGGCGACTATATCGACCTTGGGTATTTCGAACAAGAAACGCCAAAAGGAAACCGTAAGACAGCCTTAGAAGAAATCTGGGATACATTCCCATCGATGACACAACCAGAAGTACGTGCAGCGCTCGCTCGTTGCGGATTAACCAGTAAACATATCGAGAGTCAAGTGCAAGTACTCAGCGGGGGAGAGCAAGCAAAAGTTCGCTTCTGTAAATTGATGAACGAAGAATCAAACGTGCTCGTACTTGACGAACCAACGAACCACTTAGACGTAGATGCTAAAGATGAGTTAAAACGTGCATTACAAGAATATAAAGGAAGTATATTAATGGTATGTCACGAGCCTGAATTTTACGAAGGATTAGTGACAGATATTTGGGATTTCTCAAAATTCGCATAAAAATTAAATTCTTCACTTTTAGGGAAGAAAG